>NZ_BAABHS010000022.1:0-151107 GCF_039542225.1 Yinghuangia aomiensis
TGTCCGCGTGGCTCAGCGAGTCCTCGCACTGACCGCCGCGGTGTGGCACAACTTCCACACCGGCCAGGCGGTCAGCCGCTCACTGACCGCCTACGACCACTGAACGTGTTCGGAAAGACTCGTCTAGTGCCCGGCCTCGGCGTCCTCGCGGGCCCGCTTCGGCATCAGGAACGCCGCGGCCCAGGTCACCGCGAGGACGCCGGCCATGATGAGCAGGCCGTTCTCGATGCCGTGGCTGAAGGCGGCGACCGGGCCGCGCGCCATGCGGTCGTCCGCGTAGCCGAAGAACAGCGTGCCGAGGACCGCGATGCCGGTCGCACCCGCGAGCTGCTGCACGGCGTTGAGGGTGCCGGACGCCGACCCGGTCTCCTCGTGGGTGACCCCGGCGATCGCGATGTCGAAGAACGGGGCCATGAACAGGCCGACGCCGAGCCCGGTCAGCGCCATCGCCGGGGTGAGCCCCCAGCCGGAGACGCCCGACGGGTGCCGGTCGACCGTGAACCAGATGGCCAGCAGGCCGAGGATCTGCACGACGAGCGCGAGGTGCAGCACCTTGCGGCCGAACTTCGGCGCGAGCAGCCCGCCGGACAGTCCGGCGCCGACCGTGGTGCCGAGCGACCACGGGATGAGCGCGATCGCCGCGTCGGACGCCGACCAGCCGAGACCGAACTGCAGGTACACGGTGACGACCATCATGAAGGCGATCATCGTGCTGAAGAACAGCAGGCCGACGCCGAGCGCGCTGGTGAAGGCCTTGTTGCGGAACAGGCTCAGCTCGACGAGCGTGGACCGCTCGGCACGGCGGCGCCGCGCCTCCCACCACGCGAACAGCCCGAACACCGGCAGCGACGCCGCCATCGACACGAACGTCCAGACGGGCCAGCCCGCTTCGCGGCCCTGCACGAGCGGCAGGATGACCAGCACCATGGCGGCGCTCAGCAGCACCATGCCGACCAGGTCGAGGGTGACCGTGCGGCGCTGCCCCGCCGCGCCGTCGCCCTTGGGCAGGATGAGCAGGCCCGCCGCGAACGCCACGATGCCGACCGGCAGGTTGACGAAGAAGATCGCGCGCCACCCGAGGCCGAACAGGTCGGCGTCCACCAGGAAGCCGCCGATGATCGGGCCGGCCACCGCGCCCAGGCCCATCACCGGGCCGAAGATGCCGAACGCCGCCGCCATTTCCTTCGGCGGGAACAGGTCGCGCAGGATGCCGAGGCCTTGCGGGATCATCATCGCCGCCGCGATGCCCTGCAGGGCGCGGAAGGCGATGAGCGTCTCCGGCGATCCGGCCATCCCGCACAGCAGCGACGTCGCGGCGAAGGACGCGGTGCCGACCAGGAACATCGTGCGGCGCCCGAACATGTCGCCCAGGCGGGCGCCGGTGACCAGCAGCATCGCGAACGCGAGCGTGTAGGCCGCGGACATCCACTGCAGCTGGCTGTAGGTGCCGCCGAGCGCGCTTTCGATCTTCGGGCCGGCGATCCCGGTGATGGTGCCGTCGAGCAGGTCCATCAGCTCGGCGCCCAGGACGACCGCCAGGGCGAACCAGCGGAGCCGGTAGGGACTCCGCTCGGGCGGATCGGCCGCCGTGTCCGGTGCCGCGGAGGACTCGGCGGCGGGACCGCGTTCGGCGAGGTCGGTGAGGTCGTTGAGGTCGGTGCTCGTCATGGGATCCCCCTTGCGGGAACGAAGCTTGATCGAACACCGTTCCTATGACGAACGCTGTTCGTTCTACGAACACCGTTATAGGGACGAACGCTGTTCGCGTCAAGTACAGTGTTCGAAGAACCTCCGGAGGTGACCGATGCGTGCCGAGCCCCCGCCCACCGCGGACCAGCCCGAAGTCCCCACGCCCGGGTGGCGCACCCCGCGCAAGGCGGCCCGGCCGCCCCGCCGCGCGCCGCTGACCGTCGACGCGATCGTGGACGCGGCCTTGGAGATCGTCGACACGGAAGGGCTGGACGCGCTGTCGATGCGGCGCGTCGCGCAGAAGCTCGACACCGGCGCGGCGTCGCTCTACGCACACGTCGCGAACAAAGAGGACCTCATCGAGCTGGTGCTCGACCGGGTCAGCGGCGAGATGTCCTTCCCGGAACCGGATCCGGAGCACTGGGGCGACCAGATGCAGGACGGCATGCGGCAGGTCCGCGACATCTACGCCCGGCACCGGGACCTGGCGAAGGCGAACTTCGGGCGCATCCCGACCACGCCCCACTCGCTGGAGGCCATGGAGGGGATGCTCGCCATCCTCAAGGCCGGCGGTCTCCCGGACAAGGTCATCGCCTGGTCCGCCGACCTCATCGCGCTGTACGCCACGTCCGCCGCCTACGAGATGGGGCTGCGCGAACTGCGCGAGGAACAGGATCCCGGCTGGACGGAGCGCTACTTCGGACAGATCGGCGCGTTCTTCGCGTCGCTGCCGAAGGAACGTTTCCCGGTCTCCGTGTCGATGCTGGACGCGCTGACCCAGGGCGACGACAACGACCGCTTCGGCTTCGGCCTCGACGTGATCATGCTCGGCATGCAGGCCTATGCCGACCGGATGCGCGCGAACGGCGAGGCCTGACATGGCCGTCAAGCTGCCGCCGCCGGGGCCCGGGGCGCGCAACGCACTCACCGACGTGCCGGGGCTGCGGGTCGGCCACGCGACGCGGATCGGCGGCGGCGCACTGACCGGGGCGACCGTGGCCCTCGGGCCGCCCGGCGGCATGGTCGCCGCGGTGGACGTGCGCGGCGGCGGCCCGGGCACCCGGGAGACCGACGCGCTCGACCCGCGCAACCTCGTCCCCCGCATCGAAGCGGTCGCCCTCACCGGCGGCAGCGCCTACGGACTCGACGCGGCCTCGGGTGTCATGGCCTGGCTGGCCGACCAGGGCCGCGGCTTCCCGGTAGGCGCCGAACCGCACGAAGTCGTCCCGGTGGTGCCCGCCGCGACCATCTTCGACCTGGGCCGCGGCGGCGACTTCCGGCAGCGCCCGGACGGCGCCCTCGGCCGCGAAGCCGTCGAGGCCGCGGCCGGCACGCCGGAGCACGCCCCGGTCCGCACCGGTGTCGTCGGCGCGGGGGCGGGGGCTATCGCCGGCGGGCTCAAGGGCGGTGTGGGCACGGCCAGTTGCCTGCTCGACGGCGGTGTCACCGTGGCCGCGCTCGCGGTGGTCAACGCGGCCGGGTCCGCCGTCGACCCGACGACCGGACTGCCGTATGCAGCCGCCCTCGGCCTGCCCGGCGAATTCCCGCTCGACCCGCCGTCGCACGACGAACACGCCGCCGCCCTCGCGCAGTTCGCCGAAGCCGATCCGCCGCTGAACACCACGCTCGCCGTGGTCGCCACCGACGCGGTGCTGACCCGGGCGCAGGCCCACAAGACGGCCGGCGCCGCGCACGACGGACTTGCCCGGGCGCTGCGGCCCGCGCACACCCTGTACGACGGGGACACCGTCTTCGCGCTGTCGACCGCCGTGCGGCCGCTGCCGCCGGTCGACGCCGAGACCCCGTACGGCGTCGACGCGGAAGCCGCCGCGCTCACGGCCATACACGCCGCCGCCGCGGACGTCGTGGCCCGCGCCATCGTGGACGCGGTTCTTGCGGCGGAATCGACGGATATGGTGCTCGGCGGAACGCGCGTCACGGTGCCCTCTTATCGCGCGCTGTACCCGCGCGCGACAGCGCGTTACCGCCCGCGCGGCTGAATTCGCCACCATTCCCCGGAGTTCGGCCGAGACACGGACGAATTCCGCCGCGGAACGGAATCCAAATTTCCGGTATCCGGCCCGACTGTCGGGCCTTGGCGGTCGATTTCCCGACGCACGTTTGGTGCAGTGCACAACTGCTTCGCCACGCCCTATTATCGGCGCGCACGGCGGCTTTCCCGGTTATCCACCACACCCCCCGCGGCACCGGACACCGCCTCGATATCTGCGCGCTTCGGGGGAGTCGGCGCGCGCATGATCGGGAATTGACCCGTGGAGGTCGGCGAATTGGGGACCATCGACCATTTCTCCGCAGGACCGCTGACACCGGTACTCGCGTATGTGATGTCCTGCCTGGGCTCCGGTCTCGGGCTGCTGTGCACGGCCCGGGCCCGCGCGGCCGTGGGCTGGGCGCGCGGGCGGTGGCTGATTCTCGCCGCGGTGTCCATCGGCGGAACCGGAATCTGGGTCATGCATTTCATCGCGATGCTCGGCTTTTCGATCCAGGGCATGGCGATCCGCTACGACGTCCAGCGCACGATCGCGAGCCTGATCGTCTCGGTCGGCGTCGTCGGCCTGGGGCTCACCATCGTCGGCTACGCCAAGCACCGCACGCCGGCGCTGCTGGTGGGCGGCATGGTGACCGGGCTCGGCGTGGCGAGCATGCACTACATGGGCATGTCGGCGCTTTGGCTGCGCGGTTCGGTGGACTACGCGACCGGCCTGGTGGCCGCGTCCGTGGTCATTGCCGTGGTCGCCGCGACGGCCGCGCTGTGGATGGCGTTCAACGTCCGCGGCACGACGGCCACCGCGGTGGCCGCGCTCATCATGGGTGTCGCGGTCACCGGAATGCACTACACCGCAATGTTCTCGATGAGCATCGACACCGGCGGGTCCAGCGGCATGCTGCACGGCGCCGAACCGGTGCAGTTCCTGGCGCCGCTGATCACCGGCATCAGCCTGTTCACCTTCGTCACGTTGTTCATCGTGGCTTTGTCACCGACCGAAGACGAAATGCAGGAGGAAGCGGAACTCGGTGCTCGACTTGATCGTCTGACGGAAGATCAGGACTTTCGGCGGAACGCCAGGGCCCGCGTGAATGCGACGAACCGCCCCAACGACTATTTCCGACGGTGACCATTCGTCACCCGTTGGTGTGAAGCAGGAGGTTATCCACAGGCTGGGTGGGCCTTCGGCCCGCGGAGGGCCCGATTGCGTCATGCTGACGGGGTCGGGTGCTGCGGGTCCGATGGCGGAGGGGGCGGGGGAGGGGCCACCGACGCGAGTGGTGGGAGGAGGGAGGGCCCTCTGGCGAGCCGGGCGAACTATACGCCGCCCACCGCCCTCCGCACACGAAATCGGGTACTTCACGAAAATCCCGACTCTCCCCCGGCCACGCTGTTGGCCGAGAGGAGGGCTGCCGCCGTCGTCTCGTGGAGGACGGGTCGGCCGGCGGCGCACATCATGGACCACTTCACGTATGGCCCGCTCACGCCCGGCCTGGCGTTCCTGATGTCCTGCACAGGGGCCTGCCTGGGACTGCTGTGCAGTGCGCGGGCCCAGGCCACCGCGGGCGCGGTGCGCGCGCGGTGGCTGGTCTTGGCCTCGCTGTCGCTCGGCGGCACCGGCATCTGGGTCATGCACTTCATCGCCATGCTCGGCTTCAGCATCCCCGGGCAGGAAATCCGCTACGACATCCCGTTGACCCTGGCCAGCCTGGCCATTTCCGTGATCGTCGTCGGCATCGGCCTGGCACTGGCGATCCGCGGGGGATCGCGCATGTCGACGCTGCTGGCGGGCGGGATCATCACAGGCACCGGGGTGGGGTCGATGCACTACCTCGGCATGTACGCCATGAAGAGCACGCAGCCGGTCTCGTACGACCCGAAGCTCGTGGTGCTGTCCATGGTGATAGCGATCGTCGCGGCAACGGCCGCGCTGTGGGCGGCACTTCACGTGCACGGCTTCAAGGCGCTGAGCGCCGCGGTGCCGATCATGGGGCTGGCCGTGTGCGGCATGCACTACACCGGCATGTTCGCGATGCACCGGGAAGGCGCCGCCGCCCAGGGGCACGTGCACGGCTCGGACATGACGCAGTTCTTCGCGCCGATGATCATCGCGATCAGCCTGGTGACGATGATCATCCTGGTCATCGTGGCGATCTATCCGAACGTCGAACAGATGGAAGACGACCGGGACTTCGAACACCGGATCACGCGCCTGACGGCGAACACGGCGCGTTCGACGGTGTGATCGGCCGCGGACGCGGCCGGCGGCGGAGGTGCTTCCCGAGCGCACCTCCGCCGCCGGCCTCCGTTCAGTCCTCGGACAGCAGCTTGCCGAGGCGCTCGGTGGTCTCGACCCACTCTTCTACCATGTCCAGGACGACCTCCTGGGTCGGCCGCACGCGGTCGATGGCGCCCACGATCTGGCCGACCGGCCAGCCGTTCAGCTCCTTGTTCTTGGTGCGGGTGAAGCGCCGCGAGGCCTTGTTGTAGATGAGGCCCTGGAGCGGCATGGGCAGCGGGTCCGGGTTGGCCGGGTCCTCCCAGGCCTCGGTCCACGCGGAACGCAGCTGGCGGGCCGGCTTGCCGGTCATCGCGCGCGAGCGCACGGTGTCGGTGGACTTGGCCTCGATCAGGTTCTGCACGGCGGTCTCGTGGGTGTCCGCCTCGGCGACGGTCAGCCAGATGCTGCCCGTCCACACACCCTGCGCGCCGAGTGCGAGTGCCGCGGCCATCTGCCGGCCGCCGCCGATGCCGCCCGCGGCGAGCACCGGGACGTCCGGGCCGACGGTGTCGACGACCTGCGGGATCAGCACCATCGTGGAGATCTCTCCGCAGTGGCCGCCGGCTTCGGTGCCCTGCGCGACGATGACGTCGACCCCCGCCGCGACCTGCTTCTCCGCGTGCCGCGGGCTGCCGCACAGCGCGCCGACCAGCACGCCCGCGTCGTGGCACGCGTCGATGATGTCCGCCGGGGGCGGGCCGAGCGCGTTGACGAACATCTTGACGAGCGGGTGCTTGAGCGACGTGGCGATCTGCGCCCGGGATTCGAGGTCGACGTTGAGGCCGGCCGCCTTCGCCGCCTTGTCCTCCAGGTCCGCGGGCAGCTCGGGGATGCCGTGCGCGGCGAGCAGGTCGTCGACGAACTTCCAGTGCGCCTCGGGGATGAGGGCTTCCAGGTTCTCCGGCATGGCGGCGTCGCCGCCGCCCTTGCCGAGGTAGTTCATCGGGATCGCCAGGTCGACGCCGTAGGGGCGCCCGTCCACGTGCTCGTCGATCCACGCGAGTTCGACTTCGAGCTGGTCCGGGCTGAAGGCGAGCGCGCCGAGCACGCCGAAGCCGCCCGCGCGGCTCACCGCGGCGACGACGTCCCGGCAGTGCGAGAAGGCGAAGATCGGGAACTCGATCCCGAGCTTTTCGCAGATGGGTGGCTTCATGCCCAGGAGCTTAGACAGGCTCCTTGACCAAATCAAGGTCAGGAAGCCTGACAATTCCCGTCCGGCATTCCCGCCGGGCGATTCCCGTCCGCCGCCTGCCCGTTCCCGGACGTGCGCCGGGCCGGAACGCTTCCCACGCGCGTTCCGGCCCGGCAAGCCCTATTGGGCTGATCCGCGGCCCCCGAGACCGGGGGGCCGCGGCGGAGGCGTCAGCTCGACGGGAGCTCCGAGCCGACCGCCCACATCGCGAAGTACTGCGCGGCGGCGCCGTAGGCCTGCGCCAGCGCCACCCGTGCGCCGTCCACCTGGTGCTCCCCCGCGGCGCCGCGCACCTGCAGCGCGGCCTCCAGGAAGCGCAGCATGCCGGACGCGCCGATCGGGTTCGACGACAGCACCCCGCCCGACGGGTTCACCGGGAACGAGCCGTCGAACGCGGTCTCGCCGCGGTCGACCATCTTCCAGCCCTCGCCGACCGGTGCGATGTCGTGGCCTTCCAGCCACATCGGCTCGTACCACGAGAACGGCACGTACAGCTCGGCCACGTCGATGTCGCGGCGCGGGTCGGTGATGCCCGCCTGCTTGTACACGTCCCACGCGCACTGCACGCCGGCCTGCGGGCGGATCGGGTCGCGGCCGTTGAACGACGACGGCTCCGAACGCATCGACGTGCCCAGCACCCACGCCGGCGGACGCCCGTCCGCCGCCGCGGCCAGGCCGCCTTCCTTGTCGGTCACGATGATCGCGCCCGCACCGTCCGACGACGGGCAGGACTCCAGGAAGTGCAGCGGGTCCCACATCATCGGCGACTCGCGGACCTTGTCGATCGAGATGTCCTTCAACTGCAGGTGCGCGTACGGGTTCCGCAGCGCGTTCTGCCGGTCCTTGACCGCGATCTGCCAGCCGATGTGCTCCGGCGCGCCGGACTTGCGGATGTACGCGCGGATCCACGGCGCGAACGCGCCGCCCGCGCCGATCGACCCGGACTTGCCGCCGCCGAGCCCGAACTGCGCGTTGCCCTCGGACTGCTTCTCCCACGCGACCGCCAGCACGCGCTTGTGCACGCGCGACGACACCAGGTGGGATGCGACGATCGCCGTCGACCCGCCGACCGAGCCGGCGGTGTGCACCCGGAACACCGGCTTGCCCGCGCCGCCGAGCGCGTCCGCGAGGTACAGCTCCGGCTTCATGACGCCTTCGAAGATGTCCGGCGCCTTGCCGATCACGACCGCGTCGATGTCCGCCCACGTCATGTGCGCGTCGTCGAGGGCGCGCTGCGCCGCCTCGCGCACCAGGCCGGCGATCGACAGGTCGTCGCGGCGCTTCTTGTGCTTGGTCTGGCCGATGCCGACGACCGCAACTGGTTCGTGGCCCATGTCAGTTGTCACCTTCCAGAATGCACACCAGGTTCTGCTGCAGGAGCGGGCCGGAAGTGGCGTGCGCCAGCGTGCGGTTGCGGCCGTGGGCCAGGATCTGCTCGGCCGCCTCGGCGACCCGGACCAGGCCGGTCGCCATGAGCGGGTTGCCGGTCAGGGCGCCGCCCGACGGGTTGACGAGGACGTCGTCGCCCAGGCCGAGGGCGCGGCGCAGGACGACCTCCTGCGACGTGAACGGCGCCATCAGCTCGGCCACCTCGACGCCCGCGATGCCGCCCGCGCGCTCCGCGGCGGTCCGCGTCGACGCCGAGTCGGTGAGGTCGCGCAGGGCCGGGTTGTGCACCTCGCTGCGGTGGTCGATGCCCGCGATCCACGCGGGGCGCGCGACCAGGTCGAGGGCCCGGCGCCGGGTGGCGAGGACGACCACGGACGCGCCGTCGGAGATCGGCGGCAGATCGCTCTTGCGCAGCGGTGTGCGCACGTACGGCTCGGCGAGGATCTTGTCCACGTCGGTCTCCGCCGAACGCACCTGCTGCTTCGGGTTGTTCGCGGCGTCGCGGCGCGACCGGGCGGCGATCTCGGCGAGTTCGCGCTCGGTGGTCTTGCCGCTGTCGATCAGCTGCCGGGCCTGGAGCGCGGCGAGCGACACCGGGTCGGGGCCGAGCGGCGCGAGGTAGTACGGGTCCAGCTCCAGCGGGTAGATCTCCGCCGGGTCGCCGGTGGAGGACTTGCCCGAGCCGAGCGCGACGGCGATCTCGACGTCGCCGTGCTTCATGCGCACGAACGCCTCGTACATCGCCCACGCGCCGTCCATCTCGACGTGCGACTCGTGGATCGGCGGCCAGGCGCCCATCGCGTCGAGGTTCGGCACGAAGGAGAAGGTGCCGCCGGAGATGTAGTCGCACGATCCCTGGCAGCTGAAGCCCACGTCGGACCGTTTGAGGCCGACCTTGCCGAGCGCCTCGTCGACGACCGCGATGAGCATCTCGGTCTCGGTGATGTGCTCGCGCCGCACGGCGGGCAGGTAGGCGGTGGACACCACCGCGATGTCGGTGTCGCTACGGGGGTCGTTGCTCACGTTGCCTGTCTCCAAGCCTGGTTCCTGAGTGGCCACGGTCAGAACACCCGGTTCAAGTACTGCTCGGCGGGCTCGTCGGGTTCGCCGGTGTGCAGCCAGCCCTCGATGAAGCCCGCGACGGTGCCCCAGCCCTTGCTGGTGATCTCCGCGGCGTCGCGCTCGGCCTCGGGGAACCACTGCGCCTTGACGCGCATGCCGACCCGGATCTCGCTCACCGGAATGCCGATGATCTGCTGCTGGGCGATGACCATTTCGTCGCCGTCGAGGACCACCGAGGCACGCGCGAACGGCTCGGTCTCCTTCTGCCCCGGGTACGGCGTCGGCGTGACGATCGTGTAGTTCGACACGACGCCGAAGTCGGGCAGGGCCTCTTCGTGCTCCTCGCCGAGGATGATGGCGTCGACCGAGCAGTAGCCGCGGCCGAGGAACACCCGGTTGCACTGCGGGCAGCGCTGGCCCTTGAGGACGCCCGCGCGCATGCTCGCCGCGTAGCGCTCCGCGGTCGGCGACAGCACGTCGGTGTAGGTGATCGTGGAGAAGAAGTCCATGGTCTGGACGTCCTGCGCCTCGCCCGCGGCGGGGCCCTCCGCGGTCTCGCCGGGGACGAACGCGACGATGTCGTCGATGCGGCCGACCGGCTCGTCCCGCCAGCGCGGCGCGACGCGCATGCCGGTGGACACCGCGTCCTCGCTGCCCGCGTCGAGCACGTGCAGCAGGTTGGTGTCCGCGCCGTCCAGCTTGATCAGCGCGTACGCGAACGGCCGGTCGAGCGGGTGGTGCTTGCCGGGCTCGGCGACCCAGGTCCAGGACACCACGGTGCCCGCCGGACCGACCTCGACGAACTCGCGGGCGAGTTCCTCACCGGTCTCCGGGTCGTACTCCATCGGCGGCACGATCACCCGGTCGCCGCTGCGGATGCCGACGATCCGCTGGGCGGTCAGCTCCGAGAAGAAGCGGCTGATGACCGGGCCCAGCGTCCGCTTGTACGGGAATTGGATGGTGCTGCTTGTCTGTGTCGACACGCGGTCGTCCTCTCGGCACTGCGCTTGGCGGGGTGCTGATGGCGGGTCAGGAGGCTCGGGTCAAGAGGCTTGGGCCGCCACGCGGGAGGCCCAGGCGTAGTCGGCCTTGCCGACGTTGGTGCGGCCGATCTCTTCGGCGAGGACGACCGCGCGCGGGACCTTGTAGCCGGCCAGCAGGGTGCGGCAGTGCTCGGCGATCTCGTCGTACGTCGGCGCCGCTCCGGCGCGCGGTGCGACGACCGCGACGACGCGCGACCCCCACCGCTCGTCGGGTACGCCGACCACGATGCAGTCGAAGACGTCGGGGTGCGCCTTCAGCGCCGCCTCGACCTCCTCGGGGTAGATCTTCTCGCCGCCCGAGTTGATGCAGACCGAGCCGCGGCCGAGCATGACGATCGTGCCGTCCGCCTCGATCAGGCCGAAGTCGCCCGGCACGACGTACCGGACGCCGTCGACGACCGGGAAGGTCGCGGCGGTCTTCACCTCGTCCTTCCAGTAGCCGAGCGGGATGTTCCCGGAGCGGGCGATCTTGCCGACCTGGCCGGAGCCGGGCACGACGGGCTTCATGGTCGTCTCGTCGAGGACGGTGACCTGCGGGCCCATCGCGAAGCGCGGGGCGTTGCCGGCCGCGCCGTCCTTGTCGCCGGCGTCCTTGGTGTCCTTCTGGACGCCGCTGCCGCCGGCTCCGAGTTCCGAGCTGCCGTAGCTGTCGTTGATCATCAGGTGCGGCACGACGGACTTGAGTTCGTCCTTCACCGCCTCGGAGAGGATCGCGCCGCCGGAGCCGACGACGTACAGCTTCGACAGGTCGTAGCCGCCGCCCTTGGCGGCGTCCGCCAGCGGGCGGCCCATCGCGTCGCCGACGATCTGGATCGAGGAGACCTGCTCCTTCTCGGCGATCGCCAGCAGGTCGTCGGCGTCGAACTTGCGCGACGTGTAGAGCACGATGCGGTTGCCCGCGAGGAGGCCGCCGATCGCGAACCACTGCGCGGCGCCGTGCATGAGCGGCGCGCTGGGCATGAAGGTCAGCCGGAAGTCGCGCTCGGCGTTGCGGGTGATCTCCTCGGGCGCCGCGATCGGGGTGCCCGGCCAGCCGCCGCCGCCCATCGCGCCGAAGAAGACGTCCTCGTGCCGCCACATGGTGCCCTTGGGCATGCCGGTGGTGCCGCCGGTGTAGACGACGTAGCGGTCGTCGGCACTGCGCGGGCCGAACTCGCGGGCGGGGGACGCGGCGGCGAGGGCTTCCTCGTAGTCGACCGCGCCGGGGACGTCGGCGACCTCGGGCTGGTCGTCGGCGATGGAGACGTACGTGGTCAGCGCGGGGAATTCGGCGGCGAGAGCGCTCAGCCGGTCCGCGTAACCGCGTTCGTACACCATCGCGACCACGTCGGCGTCGCCGAGCAGATACCGCAGCTCGGCCTCGACGTAGCGGTAGTTGATGTTCACCGGGACCGCGCGCAGCTTCCACGCGGCGAGGAGCGCCTCGACGAATTCCACGCGGTTGAAGCTGTAGAGCCCGATGTGGTCACCGGGGCCCACGCCGCGGGCGGCGAGGTGGTTGGCGAGCCGGTTGGCCCGTTCGTCGAGCTGTCGGTACGTGCGGCGCCGGTCGCCTGCGACCAGCACCTCCGTGTCGCCGCCCGCGTCGGCGAGCAGCTCCCAGAGGTCCGCGAGATTGAAGTCGGCCACGGCCGCACGATAGGTAAGGTTCCTTGACCACGTCAATGGTTATGGAAAACGCGTAGTCGTGAAGAACCCCACGCGGCCGAGCCGGTCCGGAGCGCTCCGGACCGGGTCGCGGCTGCGGCGGCGGCTACTCGAAGGTCAGCGGGACGACCTCGAAGGAGGCCGCGAAGCGGGTGCCCAGCCGGGTCCCCGCGGTGCGTGCGAAGCCCTCGAGCCACTCGGCGGCGTCGGCCATGTTCCCGGCGCTGCCGCCCAGGCCGGCCAGGTAGGCGGCGTGCGCTTCGAGCGACGCGACGCCCTTGGCGAAGGTCTCGGTGGTGTCGACGGCGTGCGCCGCGTCGGGCGATCCGGCGGCCCAGATCTGCTTGACGCCGTTCCACGGCTCCAGGCCCTCGTCCTCGGCCAGCTCGCGGAAGATCCACCGGTTGCCGGCGTCCCGGACGCCGTCGAGCACGGCGCGGCCGGTGGCGATGTGGTCGGCCTGGTTCGGCATGACGCCGCCGTAGGTCTCCCGCCAGTTGCCGGTGATCACGATGTCCGGGCGGTGCCGGCGCACCACGCGGGCGACCTCGCGGCGCAGCGGGAGACCGTACTCCAGGACGCCGTCCGGGAGGCCGAGGAACTCCACGGTGTCCACGCCGACCACCGCGGCCGAGGCGACCTGCTCGGCCTCGCGGACCGGGCGGGCCTCGTCCGGGTGCATGCCGTCGATGCCGGCTTCGCCGCTGGTGACCATGACGTAGACGACGGTCTTGCCCTGCCCGGTCCAGCGGGCGACGGCCGCGGCCGCGCCGTACTCCATGTCGTCGGGGTGGGCGACGATCGCCACCGCGGTCGACCAGTCCTCGCGGAGCGGTTCGAACGGCGGGGGTGCCTGGTCAGTCATGGTTCTGCCCTTCGTACGGGTCGGGAGCGGCGGCCCCGCGGCCCCGCCGGTCACTGTCCCGGACGCGGCAGCAGGCCCTGTTCCATGGCCGCGGTGACGGCGGCGGTGCGGTCGTCGACGCCGAGCTTGGCGAACGCGCGGAGCAGGTGCGTCTTGACGGTCGCCTCGCCGATGTACAGCTCGCGGCCGATCTCGGCATTGGTCATGCCCCGGGCGACCAGTCCGAGAACCTGGGTCTCGCGCGGGCTGAGCGCGTCGCGGGCCGGGGCGCGCATGCGGGTCACCAGCTTGGCGGCGACCGGCGGGGCGAGCACGGTCTCGCCGCGGGCGGCGGCGCGGACCGCGGCGGCGAGTTCGGCGCGCGGGGTGTCCTTGAGCAGGTAGCCGGCGGCGCCCGCCTCGACGGCGCGGACGATGTCGGTGTCGGTGTCGTAGGTGGTGAGGATCAGCACCTGGATGCCGGGCAGCTCGCGGGTGATCCGGCCGGTCGCGGCGACGCCGTCGGTGCCGGGCATGCGCAGGTCCATGAGGACCACGTCGGGGCGCAGTTCGGCGGCCAGCGCGACGGCCTGCGCGCCGTCGTCGGCGGCCCCGACGACCTCCAGGTCGGGTTCCCCGGCGAGCATGCCCGCGAGGCCTTCGCGGACCACCGGGTGGTCGTCGGCGAGCAGCAGCCGGATGGGGGTGCCGGCCATGGTCAGGGAACCTCCGCGCATACCGTCGTGCCCGCGCCGGGGGCGCCGGCGATGTCCAGGGTGCCGCGTGCCTGTTCGATCCGGGCCCGCATCCCCCGCAGACCGTATCCGGAGGTGCCGGGTGCCGCGGCGGCGTGGTCGCCGTCGCGCGGGACGGCGAATCCGCGGCCGTTGTCGGCGACGGTGAGGCGGACGCCGATCGGGCGGTAGGCGAGCTCCGCGTGCACCTCGGTGGCGGCGGCGTGCTTGCGGATGTTCGCCAGGCACTCCTGGAGGGTGCGGACCAGCACCACCTGGGTCGCGGCGGGCAGGTCGCGCGGCGTGCCGGCGACCCGGAAGTCCGCGGCGATGTCGAGTTCCTCGGCGAGCCCGGCGACCGCGCGGCCCAGGGCGTCGGCGAGCGAGCCGCCGGCCAGCTCGACCGGGTCCTGGGCGGCGACCAGCGCGCGTGCCTCGGCGAGGTTCTCGCGGGCCGTGCGGGCGGCGAGGTCGAGGCGCCGCCGGGTGCCTTCCGGGTCGGTGTCGAGGGACGCGTCGGCGGCCTGGACGAGCATCAGCAGGCTGGTGAAGCCCTGCGCGAGGGTGTCGTGGATCTCCCGGGCCATCCGCTGGCGCTCGGCGAGCACGCCGGCCTCGTGGTTGGCCTCGGCGAGCTCCGCGCGGGTGCGTTCCAGCTCGCCGATGAGCTTGCCGCGGCGTTCCGATTCGCGGATCAGCACCGCGGTGACGAACCCCATGCCGAGGCTGGTCAGCACGGCGGCGGTGACCGTCACGAACGCGTCCAGGACGGAGCCGCCGCTCGCGCCGTCGTGCGCGACCGACCCGGCGAACGCGGCGGCCGCGGTGGCCGCGACTCCGGCGAGCTTGGTGCGGAAGCGGTCGAGGACCGCGAAGAAGTGCGGGAAGGCCACGTACAAGATCACCAGGCCGCCGGGCGCGAGCAGCGCGAGGGTGGTGACCGTGGCGAACGTCAGGGCGAGGAAGACGTAGGCGCGGTAGCCCTCGGGCTTCTGCATCGCGGGGGCCATGAGGTACACGTAGCCGACCGCGTACGCGCCCATCACCAGGTAGGCGGCGGCGGGCGCGTGCCGGTCCACCATGATCAGCGTCGAGACGGTGACCACCATCGCGAACGAGAAGTGCCACACCGTGAGCACTTGCCGCCGCCACACCCCGGGGTCTACGGGGATGGACGTCTCCCAGGGAGTGGTCACCCTTCGTCACGGCCCTTCCATCGGAACCACTTCGTGCACACCACGAACCCGATGATCACCCATGCGGTCAAGACCAGGGCGATACGGCCGTGCTCCCAGGTCCCGGCGGGCTCCATCGTGGCGTACGCGTCGGGCAGGAACACCGACCGCATCCCCTGGCACATCCACTTGAGCGGGAACAGCGCGGACACCGTCTGCATGCCCTTGGGCAGCTCGGCGAAGACCACGAAGACGCCGGAGATGAACTGCAGCACCATGATCGGCAGCAGCACGATCGGGCCGCCGTTCTCGCCCCGGATCAGATTGCTCGCGCCGATGCCGAGCAGCGTGCACGCGGTCGCGCCGAGCAGGTAGACCCACACGAAGGTGACCCAGTGCCCCGGCGCGGTCGGCAGGTCGAGCCCGAAGAACGCGGCGCCCAGACCGAGCAGCACCGCGGCCTGCCCAAGACTGCTCACCACGACCAGCGCGATCTTGCCGAGGAAGTACGACGCGGGCGGCATCGGCGTGGCCCGCAGCCGCTTGAGGGTGCCGTTCTGACGCTCGCCGCCGATCTGCAGCGCCAGGCCCTGGAAGCAGGTGGACAGGATGCCGGTCGCCAGCATGCCGGTCACGTAGATCTGCTGGGTCGTGACCCCGACGTCCTTGTACGTCTCCCGGAAGATCGAAGCGAGGAGCAGGAACATCACGATCGGCATCGAGAACGTGAAGAAGACCTGCCGCCGGTCGCGGAAGAACTGGCGCAGTTCCAGGGCAGCCCGGGCCCGGCCGATGCGCAGCACCGACGGGGCGGCGTAGGCCGCCGTGCGCTGCCGCGGACGCGGAGTGCGGGGCTTCGAGTCCGCGGCGGGCGCGGGGGCGGTGGCCGGGGTCGCGGTCATCGGGCCTCTCCGATCAGCGTGAGGTAGACGTCTTCCAGGGACGGGCGGTACACCGACAGGCCGGGCACTTCGCCGCCGAACCGGGCGGACAGCGCGGCGATTTCCGCGGTCGGCGCGTCGGTGGCGATCTCCTGCGGCGCGCCGGCTTCGGTCCAGCGGACGGTCGCGGGGGCCAGGTGGCGGCCGCCGAGCCGGGCCGGGGTGTCGACGTCGACGAGGCGTCCGGCGGCGAGGACGCCGACCCGGTCGGCCAAGTGCTCGGCCTCGTCCAGGTAGTGGGTGGTGAGCAGGATCGTCGTGCCGTCCGCGCGCAGTCCGGCGATCAGGTCCCAGAAACGGCGCCGCACTTCGGGGTCGAAGCCGGTGGTCGGCTCGTCGAGGAACAGCAGCTCGGGGTCGCCGAGGATGCCGAGTGCGACGTCGAGGCGGCGGCGCTGCCCGCCGGACAGCTGCGTCGTGCGGCTGCCCGCCTTGTCGGCCAGGCCGACCGCGTCGATCACCTCGTCGGGGTCGCGCGGCGCCGGGTAGTACAGCGCGAAGTGCCGCACGATCTCCGCCACGGTCAGTTCGGCGAAGTCCTTCGACTCCTGGAGCACGATGCCGATCCGGGCCCGCCACGCGGCGCCGGCCCGCGCGGGGTCCTCGCCGAGCACGGCGACCTCGCCCGCGTCGCGGCCGCGCTGGCCTTCGAGGATCTCGGTGGCGGTGGTCTTCCCCGCGCCGTTCGGGCCGAGCAGCGCGAAGATCTCGCCGGTCCGCACGTCGAGGTCGACGCCGTCGACCGCCGTGTGCGACCCGTATGCCTTGCGCAGTCCCCGGACCCGGACCGCCGTGTTTCCCGGTGTCGTCTCCATGCCCTCGACTCTGCCGGGGGGCGGGGGTCCGCAGGGACGTCCGGCCGACGTACACCGGTTGTCCACCGATCGGTGGACAGAGGCGGTCCGGTGGACGCCGCGGTGATCCACGTCGTACCGATCCGCGGCATTCGGTGGCAGCATCGGCGGAGCAGGGGGAGTACCAGCACGGACCTGAAGGGGAGGCCATGGCGGCCATCGACCTGACGACCACGCAGCCGGCCGCGGACGCCGAGCTGTTCGACCCCACGGTGGCCGCGCCGCCGGTGGTCGACGTCGCCGAATACGGCTTCGAAGGGCGCCTCGACGCGCTCGCCGAAGACTGGTCGGCCGACGCCCGCTATTGGGAGTACAGCAAGGCCGCCAACCCGATCGGCGCCGGCCTCACCACCGAAGTCCCCGCCGTGGCCTTCCCCGCGGCCCTGCACAGCGGCGGCGAGACCCGGGTGGTCCCGCTCGACCTGTCCGGACCGCTGCGCATCGCGGGCGGCCCGGCGACGAGCCCGGCGCTGCTGGCCAACTTCGTGCGGATCAACCGCGGCGACCGGCTCGCGGTCGACGTCGACGCGACCTCGCAGCTGTACTACGTGATGTACGGGCGCGGCACGTCCGTCGTCGGCGGCCGCGTCGCGCGGTGGGAGAAGGGCGACTTCGTCGTGCTGCCCGCGGTCGGCGAGGTCGTTCACCACGCCGACGCGGACACCGTCATGTACTGGGTGCACGACGAACCGCTGCTGCGCTACCTCGGCGTCGTCCCCGCCGGTCCGCGCTTCAAGCCGACGAAGTTCTCGCGCGAGCGCGCCGTCGCGGAACTGACCGCGATCGCCGAAGCCCCGGGCGCCAATGCCAAGAACCGGGTCAGCGTGCTGCTCAACAACGCCGAGCAGGACCAGACGCTGACCGTCACACACGTGCTGTGGGCGATGTTCGGGCTGCTGCCGGTCGGCCAGATCCAGCGCCCGCACCGGCACCAGTCGGTCGCGCTCGACCTGATCCTCGACTGCAAGCCGGGCTGCTACTCGCTGCTCGGCGACCGGCTCGACGAGCGCGGCGAGATCGTCGACCCGGTGCGGGTGGACTGGGAGCCGGGCGGGGCCTTCGTGACGCCTCCGGGCAAGTGGCACGCGCACCACAACGAGTCGGGTGCGCCCGCGCACCTGATCCCCATTCAGGACGCGGGGCTGCAGACGTACTTGCGGAGCCTGGACATCCGGTTCACGGACCGCCGCTGACCAGGTCCCCAAGCATGCGGCAGGCCCGCCCGCACCCCGGTACGAGGATGCGGGCGGGCCTGTCGCGTTCCCGGCGGAAGCCGTGGGAACAGGGGTGCCCACGGGCCCGCCTCACGCCGCGGCCGACCGTCCCTCGGCGGCGGGTGGTCCGGGTGCGGCGGCGGCCGGGAACCGGCCTCCGCCTCGGCTCCTGGATCAGCCGGAGATACCTGCGTACGCGCCCTTGTAGAACAACAACGGGGCGGCGTCGCGGGGAAGTTCGAGTTCGCTGACGCGGCCGATCACGATCTCGTGGTCGCCGCCGGGCAGGATGTGGTCGACGTCGGCTTCGATCCACGCGATGCTGCCCGCCAGCCGCGGCGCGCCGTTGCGGGCCGGCGCCCAGTCCACGTCGGCGAACTTGTCGCCGCCGCTGCGGCCCATCGCCCGGCACACGTCCTGCTGGTCGGCGGCGAGGACGTTGACGACGAAGGTGCCCGCGGCGCGGATTCTCGGCCACGTGGTCGAGGTCAGCGCCGGGGCGAACGATATGTACGCCGGTTCGAGCGACAGCGAGGTGAAGGACTGGCAGGCCATGCCGACGGGTGCGCCGTCGTGGACGGCCGTGATCACCGTGACGCCCGTGCAGAAGTGGCCCATGACCTGGCGCATGCGCGCGGGGTCGATCGTGACGCTGGACATGGCGGCCCCTGAACTGTGGTGACCCGACACCCGACTATGACTATTAGTCATATGCCTTTTCGTTGCGTCTATGACACGGCATTTCCGGGGCGGCGTCAAGAGGGCGTGCCCGACACGCGGCCCGGGAACTTCACGGCCCCCTTCTGGCGTCCTGAGGATGGCAGTAGCGTCGGTCCGGCAATCCGGACCGAACCCGGCTTCCGGGACCCAAACCGGCCATCCGGCCACGCACGCACACACCTCGGAGGGGAAACCCCATGGCAGTCAGCCTCAGCAAGGGCGGCAACGTTTCGCTGACCAAGGAAGCCGCGGGCGGCACGCTCAGCGCGATCGTCGTCGGCCTCGGCTGGGACCTGCGCACGACCACCGGCGAGGACTTCGACCTCGACGCGAGCGCGATCGTCGTCAACCAGACCGGCAAGGTCGCTTCCGACCAGCACTTCGTCTTCTTCAACAACGCCGCGACGCCGGACGGCAACGTCCAGCACACCGGCGACAACAAGACCGGCGAGGGCGAAGGCGACGACGAGCAGATCAAGGTCAACCTCGCGGGCCTCCCGGCGGACATCGACAAGATCGTCTTCCCGGTGTCGGTCTACGACGCGGAGAACCGCAAGCAGTCGTTCGGCCAGGTCCGCAACGCGTTCATCCGCATCGTCAACGCCGCGGACAACACCGAGCTGGCCCGCTACGACCTCTCCGAGGACGCGTCCACCGAGACCGCGATGCTCTTCGGCGAGATCTACCGCAACGGCGCCGAGTGGAAGTTCCGCGCCCTCGGCCAGGGCTACGCGTCGGGCCTCGCCGGCATCGCGAAGGACTACGGCGTCAACGTCTGACCCGCCGCGCGGCGGTGACGTAGCGTCAAAAGCCGCTTACCGGGCGCCCGGTGGCCATCCGTATGGCTGCCGGGCGCTTTGCGTTACCCGAACGAGGGAAATCCCCTCCCTCACGGCACCCGACCCCGCCACACTGGTTTCGCTGTGCATGCCCATGCGCACGGGGCGGGGTCGGGCCGACCGGGGTCCGGGGAGACGCCCGCCCGTTCCGCGGTCGCCGCCGAGAGGTTCCTGTTGATGCCCGTCACGAGAAGCCGGTCGGACCGGTGGCGGAAGGCGCTTCTCGCCGCAATCGCCGGCCTGGTCCTGCTGACGTTCTTCGCCCCGTCCGCCGACGCCGCCGGCAAACGCTCGATCGTCCTCCTCATCGACACCTCCGGGTCGATGAGCGACGACAACAAGATGACCGACGCGCAAGCGGCGCTGCGCACCACGGTCTCCTCGCTGGCCGACAGCGACCTCGCGGGCCTCCACCAGTTCGGCGGCTCGTGCGGCGACGGCGGCGAGCAGCTCGTGCCGCCCGGCAAAGGCAACCGCGACAAGCTGCGGCAGCAGATCGAGCAGCTGACGCCCGGCGGCAGCACCCCCACCGGGGCGGCGATCCGCGCGGCCGCGGAAGAGTTCCCCAAGGACTCCTCCGACAAGATCCTCATGCTGGTGTCGGACGGCGAAAGCTCGTGCGACGACGACCCGCCGTGCGAAGCGGTCAAGCAGGTCCAGAAGGACCTGGGCATCACCTTCGTCGCCAACACCGTCGGCTTCCAGACCTCGAACCAGGCCAACACCGAGCTGAGCTGCATTGCCCAGGCCACTGGCGGCCAGTACTTCCCGGCGAGCGACGGCGACGGCATCCGCGAAGGCCTCAACAAGGCCCTGCATCCCGTCGACGAGAACGTCTCGACGATCCTCAACGCCCTGCCGCTGCCCAGCGACGTGCCGCTGGACGCCGAGAGCCTCGGCAAGAGCGCGGGCCTGGCCGCGGGCCTGGTGCTGCTGATCGGCTTCCCCGCCGAACTGTTCAACAGGACGCTGGAGGAGAACCGCGCGCGGATCTCGCGCTGGTGGCGGCGGCGCGGCGGCGGCGGCGCGAACCCGCCTGCCGCACCCGGTGCCCCGGGGGCGGCCGGATCCGGCCCGGGAGGGCCGGACAGCGGACCCGGCTCCGGCACCGGCGCGTACGTCACCGCGCCCGTGCAGGCCGTGCCCGTCAACCCGTTCCGGGCCCTGTGGAACTCCCGGTGGGTGCTGCCGATCTTCGTACTGATCAGCGCGATCCTGTCGACCGTCGTCGACCCCGACTCGGGGTTCAACGCCAAGACCGGGATCCTGCTGCTGGGCTTCCTGATCGCCGCGCCGATCGTGATCATCGCCTACGCCTGGCCCGGCGAGCAGGTCGCGAAGCGGGCGTCGCAGGTGCCCGGCGCGTTGAAGACGATCCCGCCCGCGCTGATCCTGGCGTTCTTCTGCACCTTGCTGTCCCGGCTGTCGGACTTCGTGCCCGGCTACGTCTTCGGCCTCGTGCTCGGCTATGTCGCCTTGCGCGAAAGGCAGTTGAGCCGATCCCAGGAAGGCCGCGGGGTGCTGTTCGGCGCGATCGCGGTGCTGGTGGTGTCCGGGGCGGCATGGGCCGGACTGGAGTTCCTCCACGACAAGGCGACCGAGCGGAACGCCAACACCGGCCTGCTGATCGCCGACACCGTGCTCGGCACGATCTTCATCATGGGCCTGGAGACGGTCATCTTCGGGCTCGTGCCGCTGCGCTTCCTCGACGGCGCCAAGCTGCGCAAGTGGAACCTGTGGGTGTGGCTGGGAACATACGCCCTCGCCATCGCCCTGTTCGTGCACGTGCTGGTGCTCAACTCGGGCACCGCCGGGTCGGACAACGACACGTCGACGACTGCCGCCCTGGTGCTGTTCGCCGGATTCGGCGGCGTGGCGGTGCTGTTCTGGGCGTACTTCCGGTTCGTGCCCGAGCCCGGGACGACACCGGCGTTCGCCGGGGCACCCGGGATGACGGGCATGGCGGGGATGCCGGGGATGACCGGAGGCCCGGCGGCCTACGGCGCCACCGGGCCGTACGGTGCGCCGCAGCAGCCGCCCACCGGCTCGTACGGCCCCCCGCCTGCGGCGCCGCCGCGGCCGGCCCAGGAGCCCGCGCCGACCGGCTGGGGACACCCGGCACCCCCTCCGCCGCCCCCCGCACCGCCGATGCCGACGCAGGCGCCGGTCTCCACAGGCTGGGGACACCCGACCGTCCCGCCGCAACCGACCGGCTCGCCGACTCCCCCGCCGCCGTCGCACCAGCCGTACGTGCCGCCGCCCGCGGCTCCCCCGATGCCACCCACCGCGCCTGCCACCCCGGCGGCCCCGCCCCCGCCGCCGAGCGCCCCGCCCGGCGTCCCGCCGACTGCCCCGCCGGCCGGCGAGCACTGGGGGAATCCGGCCACCGACGACGACTGACCCCGCACCACGGCCCGCGCGGCGCTCCGCAGCGCGGGCCAACCCTCCGCCGGGCACCGCGACTTGCCGTCGCGGTGCCCGGAACTGCCGCCGTCGCGACCGGGAACCGGGCGCGGCATCACGGCATCCGTATGAGGGAAGGGGAAACCGGGCAAGGGAGTCCTCGGAGGGATTCGCTGTGTCCATTGAACTGATCGTCATTGTGCTGGCGGCAGTCGTCGCGGCAGCGGCCGCGGCCGCCGGGTTGCCCACGGCCCGACGGCGCCGCCTGCGCCGCCGCTTCGGGCCCGAATACGAACGTGCGCTCGGCGAGTACGCGTCGCGGCGGGAGGCCGAACGCGTCCTCGCCGCCCGCGAACGCCGTTACCGGGACCTCGACATCCGCGATCTGCCCGCCGAGACGAAGACCAAGTACGAGGCGGCCTGGGCGGCTCTCCAGGAACGTTTCGTGGAGTCCCCGACCGATGCGGTAGCGGAAGCCGACGCACTCATCACGCGCGTCATGCACGACCGCGGGTATCCGACCGAAGAACGCACCGTCCGCATGGACATCCTGTCCGTCGTCTACAGCCGCCACCTGGACCGCTACCGCCAAGCCCACGAGATCGAACGGCTGGGCGCGGCGGGCAAGGCGTCCACCGAGGATCTGCGCCAAGCGCTGCTGCACCACCGGACCCTGTTCGACGACCTGCTCGGCCGCGCACCCGATGCCACTTCTCCGTCCCGTGGGAGCTGACCGACCATGACTGCGACCGACAAATCCGCCGAGGCCAAGCCCGTCATCGAACGCGACGACCGCGACGCGGCCGCCCGTCAGGCCAGGGTGAGCGAGAAGACCGGGTCGGCGCTGAAGCCGCCGCCGGTGATCCCCCTGCCCGCCAAGCCGTCGGCCGGACGCTCCTCTTCGTCCTCCGCCGCATCATCCGTCGGCAGTGGGACCGCGGGCGCGGACGCGCCGCAGCCCCCGCTGCTCGCCAAGTCGGCCGCCGACCAGTACCGCAGGCGGCTTCGGGAGAACCTCGCGGGCTTCGTGGACAGCCCGGCCGATGCGGTCGCCGGGGCGGATGTCCTGCTCCAGGAGGCCATAGACCGGGTCGCCGAGGCGATGGCGAAACGCCGTGAGGAGCTGTCCGCGGAACGCACCGCCGCGGGCGGCGACACCGAGCGGCTGCGCCAGATCCTGCTGCGCTACCGAATGGCGCTCGAAGGGCTCGTGACGATGTAGCCGACGCGCGAGCGATCCAGGGGGCGGGTCTTCGGACCCGCCCCCTGGCACGTTTTCGGACAAACTCTCTAGGCCTCGGCCTCGTCGGCCAACGCGCCCCACGACGCTTGTGCTTGCGCCTGCCACGCGCCGTGCAGCTCGGCGAACACCGCGGCGGCGCGCTCGCCGATCCATTCCGCCGGCAGGAGTTCCGGCGGCAGCAGCGGGTCGAGGAACGGGAAGCGGCGCCATTCGTGCACCAGCCGGACCTGCGCCAGCACGACCTCGGGGCCGGACGCCGGGCGCATTCCCGCGAACCGGTCGAGGAAGCCCTCGTACTGGGCGGCGATCTCGGCCAGGTCCCAGGCCTGGTCGACCATCGCACGCTGCGAGCCGATCCCGCCGTAGGCACCATGAAACGAGAACGCCGAGGCGTCGAGACCCAGTTCGCGGATGATCCCTTCCGCTTCGGGCCCGCGTTCGGCGTGCGGGCTGATCCACATCCCGGGTGCGGGGCTGCCGAAGCCGGCCCAGGTGAGCCGGGTGCGCAGTTGATGCCGCAACTTGCGCTGCGTCTCGGGCACGGTCGCCATCAGGACGAGCCAGCGGCCGTCCCACCCGGGCCCGGGCACGCCGAAGGAGTAGATGCGTTCGGCGCCTTCGGTCAGAAGGTGGCGGCCGGGCGGGGTCAGGACCCAGCGCACCCGGCGCCCGCTGCGCTCGGAGGCGATCCAGCCGTCGGCGGCGGTGCGGGCGAGTGCTTGGCGCGCGGACTTCTCTTCGATGCCGAGGCCGTCGAGGGCCTTGAGGACGGTGGACGTCCAGGCGGCGCCGCCGTGCGGGAGGACGTATTCCCCGAGCAGCGTCATCAGCAGGGAACGCGCGCTCGCCGCACCCACTTCCCGACGGCGCGAGATCGCCGGCTGTGCCGGTCCCACCGCGTGCGTCATGACCTCCGCCTCCCGTCGGCCGCTTTCGGAGCGCCGCCGAGTATCGCAGCCGCGATCGACTTCATACAGATGATTGACGTCACGACGATTTTCAGTAGAACATCGGAACCGCAGCACTGCAGCACGCACGCACCCCCCGAGGTTCCGTCGGCTGAGAGGCGCAGACATGGCACTGTCACCGGTCCGCTTCGACACGCATCCGGAGGCATACCGGCATTGGCGTTTGGAGGTGGCCGGCGGCACGGCGTACCTGACCCTGGACGTGGACGAACTGGGCGGTCTGGTGCCGGGCTACGAGATGAAGCTCAACTCGTACGACCTCGGCGTCGACATCGAGCTGCACGACGCGCTGCAGCGGATCCGGTTCGAGCACCCGCAGGTCGGGGCCGTCGTGGTGGGCAGCGCCAAGGACAAGGTGTTCTGCGCGGGCGCCAACATCCGGATGCTCGCGCAGAGCGCGCACTCCTGGAAGGTGAACTTCTGCAAGTTCACCAACGAGACCCGCAACGGCATCGAGGACTCGTCCACGCACTCGGGCCTCGCGTTCATCGCCGCGGTGAACGGCACCGCGGCCGGCGGCGGTTACGAACTCGCGCTGGCCTGCGACGAGATCGTCCTCGTCGACGACGGATCCTCGGCGGTGTCGCTGCCCGAGGTGCCGCTGCTGGGCGTGCTGCCGGGCACCGGCGGCCTGACCCGGGTCGTCGACAAGCGCGGCGTGCGCAAGGACCTCGCCGACGTGTTCGCCACCAAGGCCGACGGCGTGCGCGGCAAGACCGCGGTGGCCTGGAAGCTCGTCGACCGGACCGTGCCGCGCAGCCGGTTCGCGGAGGCGATCGCCGCCCGCGCCGCCGAAGCCGCCGCGGCGTCACCGCGGGCGGCATCGGGCCACACCGAGGGCGTCCGGCTGACGCCGTTGCAGCGCACCGAGAGCGCCGACGGCTTCGCCTACACCCATGTCGCCGTGGACATCGACCGCACCGCACGCACGGCCACCCTCACCGTCGCCGCACCGACCGCCCCCGTGCCGCCGGATGCCGCCGCGGCACAGCGCGAAGGCGACGCCTTCTGGCCGCTCGCGATGACGCGCGAACTCGACGACGCCATCCTGCACTTGCGGACCAACGAGAACGCCGTGGGCACGTGGGTCCTCAAGACCGCGGGCGACGCCGACGCGGTGGCCGAGTACGACGCCTTCCTGGCCCGGAACGCCGACCACTGGCTCGTCAACGAGATCCGCCACTTCCTCAAGCGCACCCTCAAGCGCCTCGACGTCACCAGCCGGACGCTCGTCGCCCTGATCGAGCCCGGCAGCTGCTTCACCGGACCGCTCCTCGAACTCGCCCTCGCCGCCGACCGGCAGTACATGCTCGACGGCGTCTTCGAGGACGAGCCCGACGCCGAGCCCGCCGGACTCCGGCTGACCGAGGCCAACTTCGGTGCGTACCCGATGGGCAACGGACTGACCCGCCTGGAATCGCGCTTCCACGGCGAGCCGGGCCGCACCGGCGAGCTGGCGGACTACCTCGGCAAGCCGATCTCCGCCGCGGACGCCCTCGCCCTCGGCCTCGTCACGTTCGCGCCCGACGACATCGACTACGCCGACGAGGTCCGCATCGCCGTCGAGGAACGCGCCGCGCTCAGCCCCGACGCCCTCACCGGCCTGGAGGCGAACCACCGCTTCGTCGGCCCCGAAACGATCGAGACGAAGATCTTCGGCCGCCTCACCGCCTGGCAGAACTGGATCTTCAACCGCCCCAACGCCGTCGGTCCGGAAGGCGCCCTGCGCCGCTACGGCACCGGACAGCGCGCCGATTTCGACCCCGAACGGGTGTGATGCGCCGTGGGCCTCATCGACTACCGCGAACGGATTCCCAACAACGTCGGCCTCTCCGACGACCGGCGCCTGCAGCGCGCCCTGGAGTCGTGGCAGCCGAAGTTCCTGTCCTGGTGGGGCGAAATGGGCCCCGCACTGCCGACCCGGGACGTGTACCTGCGCACGGCCGTGTCGGTGCAGCGGGACGGCTGGGCGGACTTCGGCCACGTCGCGCTGCCGGAGTACCGCTGGGGCATCTTCCTGTCCGAGCGGGCCGGGGACCGGACGATCGGATTCGGCCGCCACAAAGGCGAGCCCGTCTGGCAGCAGGTACCCGGCGAGCACCGCGCCGAACTGCAGCGGCTCATCGTCGTCCAGGGCGACACCGAGCCGGCCTCCGTCGAACAGCAGCGGCACCTCGGCGCGACGGCGCCCAGCCTGTACGACCTGCGCAACCTCTTCCAGGTCAACGTCGAAGAGGGCCGCCACCTCTGGGCGATGGTGTACCTGCTGCACGCCTACTTCGGCCGGGACGGGCGCGAGGAAGCCGAGAGCCTGCTGCTGCGCAACTCCGGCAGCGAGGACGCGCCGCGCATCCTGGGCGCGTTCAACGAGCCGACGCCCGACTGGCTCGCGTTCTTCATGTTCACGTACTTCACCGACCGGGACGGCAAGTACCAGCTCGGCACGCTCAAGGAGAGCGCGTTCGATCCGCTGGCCCGCACCTGCGACTTCATGCTCAAGGAAGAAGCGCACCACATGATGGTCGGCACCACCGGCATCGACCGGGTGGTCGCCCGCACCGCCGAGCTGATGCGCGAGCACGACACCGACGACATCGCACCGTACGGCGGCATCCCGCTCGGCGTCGTGCAGCGCTACCTCAACTTCCACTACAGCGTCTCGCTCGACCTCTTCGGCTCGGAGACGTCGACCAACGTGGCCAACTACTTCACCAACGGCCTCAAGGGACGCTGGCAGGAACAGCGACGCAAGGACGACCACGTCCTGACCGAGGACCACGTCGCGGTCGACGCGGTCGTCGACGGGCACATCGCCGCCGTCGATTCCGCCGCCCTGGTCGCGCTCAACCACGACCTGCGCGGCGAGTACACCGCCGACTGCCGGGGCGGCGTCACCCGCTGGAACCGCATCCTCGCCGACCACGGCGCGGACGCCGTCCTGACGCTGCCGCACCACGGCTTCAACCGCTCCGTCGGCGCCTTCGCGGCCCACCACGTCGCCCCCGACGGCACCCTGCTGTCCGCCGCCGCGTGGGAGGCCCGGCGCGCCGCCTGGCTGCCGAGCGACGAGGACATGGCCTTCGTCGCCTCGCTGATGCGGCCCGTGTACGAGCCGGGGCGGATCGCGTCGTGGGTGGCGCCGCCGCGGCAGGGCATCAACGGCCACCCGTTCGCGTACGAGTACGTGCACCTCGCTTAGGCCGTGTCCGGGAGACCGCGACACCGGACACGACCCCACTCCCCCCGGCCGAGTGCGCTGAGGAACCACGGCGTCCGCCTCGGCCCTCCCGTACGCGATCCGAAGGGGCCGCGATGCCAAAGCCGTTCAACGCCGCCAGCTACCTGGTGGACCGTCAGATCAGCCGGGGGCACGGCGGCCGCACAGCCGTAGCCGGCCCGCGGGGCACGCTCACTTACGCCGAACTCGGATCCCGGGTGCGGCGCGCCGCCGCCGGGCTGCGGGCGATCGGGCTGCGGCCCGAGGAACGCGTCATGGTCTTCTCCGCCGACGGGCCCGAGATGCTGGTGATGCTCCTCGCCGCCATGCGCGCGGGTGCGGTGCCCGTCCCGGTGTCGACGATGTACCGGAGCGGCGAACTCGGCGAACTGCTGCGCGACTCGCGGGCCCGGTTCCTGGTCGTCTCGGCGGAGTTCGCGGAGATCGCGCAGGCGGCCGCCCGCGAAGCGCCCGACCTGGCCGGCGTCGTCGCGATCGACGACGCGGACGTGCGGCCCGGCCGCGGCACGCGCGTGACGTACGAGGAACTGCTGGGCCTCGGCGCCGGCGAAGACGCCGGACCGGACGCCACCCACGACGACTCCCCCGCGCTGTGGCTCTACACGTCCGGCACCACCGGCACCCCCAAGGCCGCGATGCACCGGCACGCGAACATCCGGCAGGTGGTGGAGACGTACGGCGCCCAGGTGCTGGGCGCGACCGCCGACGACCGGTGCTTCTCGGTCGCCAAGCTGTTCTTCGCCTACGGCCTCGGCAACGCGGCGTTCTTCCCCCTCGCCGCCGGTGCCACGGCCGTGCTGGACCCGGCGCGGCCGACCCCGGCCTCGGTGGCGGCGCGGCTGGCCGAAGACCGGCCGACACTGTTCTTCGCGGGGCCGACGTTCTTCGCGGCGCTGCTGCACAGCCCGGACATCGCCGACGACGCGTTCGCCCCGGTGCGGTTCGCGGTCTCGGCGGGCGAGGCGCTGCCCGCGGAGCTGTTCACCCGGTTCCGGGACCGGTTCGGCATCGAGATCGTCGACGGCATCGGGTCGACCGAGGCGCTGCACATCTTCCTGTCCAACCGGCCCGGGGCCGTGCGGCCGGGCACCACCGGGACCCCGGTGCCGGGCTACGACCTGCGGCTGCGCACCGCCGACGGCCGGGAAGCGGCGGACGGCGAACCGGGCAACCTGTTCCTGCGCGGCCCCTCGCTCGCGACCGGCTACTGGGCACGCACCGACACGTCGCGCGCGGTCTTCCAGGGCGAGTGGCTGGCCACCGGGGACATCTACGTGCGGGACGCCGACGGCTACTACGCCTGCCTCGGCCGGGACAACGACATGATCAAGGCGGGCGGCATCTGGGTGTCGCCGTCCGAGGTCGAGGCGCGGCTGCTGAGCCACCCGACGGTCGCGCAGGCCGCGGTCGTCGCGGCACCGGACGCGGACGGGCTCGACAAGCCGGTGGCGTGCGTGGTGGCGGCCCCCGGGCACACGGTGGACGCCGAGGCGCTGGTGGCGCACTGCCGGGAAGGCCTGGCGGCGTTCAAGCGGCCCCGGCACGTGTTCGTGTTCGACGCGCTGCCGATGACGGCGACCGGGAAGCTGCGCAGATACGTGCTGCGGAGTGTGGTCGCCGAACGGTTGCGGGAGGAGGAGAAGGAAGAAGCGGCCGTGGCCGCCGGGACCGTTCCCGAGGAGCAGAGCACATGATCGACGGACATCTGCTGGTCGACGCCCACGTGCACGCGCCGCGGCTGCCCACGCTGGCACCCGCCTGGCTGCGCTGGGCCCACGAGTTCGGGCACGGGCACGACTGGCCGGCGGTGTACGACGCCGAGGGCACGGTCGTCCCCGAACTGCTGGACGCCCACTTCGCGGCGCAGGGCGTCGACCATGCGGTGCTTCTCTGCGAATACAGCCCCAAGGCCACCGGGATCCAGCCGGTCGAGGACCTGCTGCCGATCGTGAAGCACAACCCGGCGCGGTTCCGGTTCCTGGCGAACGTCAACCCGCACCTGCACTACCCGGTCGACGTCGAGGTCGAGCGGCAGGCGGAACTCGGCGCGGTCGGGCTCAAGCTGCACCCGGTGCACGCGGGGTTCTCGTGCGCTGATCCGATGCTGTACCCGGCCTACGCGGTGTGCCGGGAGCGCGGGCTGCCGGTGGTGGTCCACTGCGGGACCAGCACGTTCCCGGGCTCCACCAACGCGTTCGCGGATCCGACGCTGCTCGACCCGGTGCTCCGGGACTTCCCGGGGCTGACGGTGGTGCTCGCGCACGGCGGCCGCGGGTGGTGGTACGACGCCGCCGCGTCGATGGCGATGCTGCACCCCGGCGTGTGGATCGAACTGTCGGGCCTGCCGCCGAAGAAGCTGCCGGAGTACTACCGGCGCTTCGACTTCCGGCGGCTGGCCCGCAAGTTCGTGTTCGCCACCGATTGGCCGGGCATGCCCGGGACGGCCGCGAACGCGCGGGCGTTCGCGGAGACGGCCCGGGCGGCCGGGGTGGACGACGAGACCGTGCGGGGGGTGCTGGGCGGGAACGCGGTGCGGGTCTACGGACTGGACTAGGCGACGGTGACGTCCGGGGTCCTCTCGGGTGGCTGCTCAACCACACCCGTACACGCGCGTGACGTCGACCATGGTGCCCTTCTTGACCACGGTCCCCGCCGCGGGCGTGAACTCCCACATCCGGCAGTGGCTGTACGTGGCATCGTCGGCATTCCGCACCCACGTCGGGTCGAACGCCAAACCCGCCGCCTGCACGGCCGCACGCGCTTCCTTCGGATACATGTCCTTGATCGCCGGCACGGTGGTCGTCGTGTCGTCCGCCTTGGCGACGGTCACGGTCACGCGCGTGCCCTTCGCCACGGACGTACCCGACGGCGGATTGCTGCGCAGCACCGTTCCCGCGGGCCGGGACGACACCTCGTCGACGCGCGCCGCGGTGAGTCCGGCGGACGTCAGTCGCGCGGCGGCGTCGGCGTAGGCAATGCCGCCCACGTTCGGCACCGTCGTGGCGGCGTCCTGCGGGGGGCGCGCCGGCGCGGACGCGGCGGACGGGTGGGCGGACGAGGGCGTCGGGGTGGCTTTCGCCGCGCTCGGCGACACGCGCGGAGGTGCCGTGCCCGTCTGCGTCGTGACGCCTGCCGCGCTCGGATCCGGCGTGGGTGCCTCTGCGGAGACCGGGGCGGACGGGGACGCCGCGGTCGCGGGTACGGCGCTGCCCTGGGCGGCGGGTTTGGCACCACCGCCTCCGCCACCACCACAGCCCACCAGCACGACCATCGCCAGGGCCGCACCCGCGAGGGTTGCCACGCTCATGGGTGCCGCGCGGCGGCGTGCCGGGGGAAGCGGGACTGCGGCGGTGGTCGGCACGGCGGGCACCAGACGGCTCCTCGATGAATACCCGCGATGGGCAAGGGGGTTCGCGGTCGGGTCGGCAACGTAGCGTGCGGAGCGGCCGACATCCGAGGAGTTGGCCGGAATGCGCGGCAACGGCTGCTGATGCGCAGTGATCGAACCGCTCGGCGCCCATTCCGGTGTGGTCCGGCGCCCCGCGCGGCTGTCCACGCCCCCACGCGGTTCACCTGATGCTCAGGAACCCGTCCAGATGGGTCCGCACCCGCTCGGCCTGCTCGACGATGACCAAGTGCGCCGCATCGTCGATCACCGTGAGCGTCGCGCCCGGCACCCGGGCGGCGATCTCCTCGGCGAGCGGGAGCGGCGTCGACGGGTCGCGGTCGGCGGCCAGCACCAGCGTGGGCATGGTGATCTCGCCGAGGCGCGGGCGCACGTCGTATTCCGCGATCACCTCGCAGCACGCCGCGTAGCCGGCGGGCGAGGCCGCGCGCAGCATGGCCAGGGTGGCGGCGACGACGTCCGGCTCGCGCTCCGCGTACTCCGGCGTGTACCAGCGGCCGACCACCGTCTCGGCCACCGCGTCCATGCCGTCGGCGCGCACGAGGGCGGCGCGCTCGCGCCAGGGCTGCGGGTCGCCGAAGCAGGCCGCGCTGCTGCACACGACGAGCCGTTCGACGCGCTCGGGCGCCTCCAGGGCGAGGGTGAGGCCGAGGGCGCCACCGAGCGAGATGCCCGCGTAGGCGAACTGGTCGATGCCGTCGGCGTCCAGCATCGCGAGGACGTCGGCGGCCAGGTCTGCCATCGTCGGCGACTCCGGCGGCAGCTCCGATTGCCCGTGGCCGCGGGCGGCGAAGCGGACGACGCGGTGCGTGGCGGCGAGCGCCGGGACGAGCCGGTCCCAGACGCGGCCGTCGGCGCCGAGCGGCGAGCCGAGGACGAGGACGGGGGCGTCGGCGGCTCCGGAGGCGGGGCCGTCGAAGCGGTGGTCGAGTACGGCGGTCATGCGTCACCCTCCGTGGGGGCCGGTTGGTGGGGAGTAGGTCGGGGTGGGGTCGGTCGGGGTGGTGTCCGTCGGCATGGTGACCGTCGGTGTGGAGCCGGGGCCTTGCGGACCGGGTCGGTGGCGGTCGGGTCGTTGTGGGTCTGACGGGTCGTCAATAGCCTGGGCGCACCGTCCTGCCCACCCCGGAGGCTGCCATGAAGTACACGCTCCGCGCCGAACCGATCGAGTTCGTGCAGACCGCGCCGCGCCGGCGGGCCTGGTCGGCGGACCTGCAGGCGTCGCCGAAGCAGGTGTTCGCGGCGCTGACCGACGACCCGGCCACCTGGCGGGGCTGGTTCCCGGGGCTGACCGGCGCGCACTGGCTCGCCGAGGCGCCCGACGCGGCCGAGGGCGCACCGGCGCACGGCGTGGGCGCGCGGCGCGAGATCCGCCTGGTCAAGCCGGTGGTGTTCCACGAGACGATCATGGCGTGGGAGGAACCGTCGCGGTGGGCCTACCGCGTCGACACGGCGACGGTGCCGATGGCGAACGCGCTGATCGAGGAGTGGACGATCGCGGAGCGCGGCACCGGCTCGCGGGTGACCTGGACGTTCGCGTGCGACCCGAAGGCGGTCATCTCGCTGACGCTGCGGTTCTCGCCGTGGTTCATGGGCAACACGTTCCGGCGCGCGATGAAGAACCTCGACCGGAAACTGGCGCCGATCGCGGCGTGAGGCTCTCTGTGTCGAAGGTGTCCACAGGGCGGGGATATCCACACCCTGTGGACGCCGGCTAGAACGCGCAGGGCAGGTGTTTGACCCCGTTGATGAAGCTGGACCGCAGCCGCTGCGGCTCCCCCGCGACGCGGATGTCCGGGAGCCGCCCCAGCAGCTCGCGGAACATCACGGTGATCTCGCGCCGGGCGAGGTGCGCGCCGAGGCAGAAGTGCGGGCCGGGGCCGCCGTACCCGACGTGCGGGTTCGGGTCGCGGGTGATGTCGAACCGGTCGGGGTCCGCGAAGACCGCGGCGTCGCGGTTGGCCGACCAGTAGTACATCAGCAGCTTGTCGCCCTCGCTGATCGCCTGCCCGGCCAGCTCGGTGTCGCGGGTCGCGGTGCGGCGCATCCACACGACCGGGGAGGCGAGGCGGACGATCTCCTCGACGGCGGTCGGCGCGTACCGCTCGAAGTCGCTCAGCCACAGGGCCCGCTGGTCGGGGTTGTCGGTGAGCAGCCGGAGCCCGTGCGAGATCGCGTTGCGGGTCGTCTCGTTGCCGGCCACCACCAGCAGGATGAAGAACGACGCGAGTTCTTCGGCGGTGAGCTGCTCGCCGTCGATGTTGGCGTTGACCAGCGCGGAGATGACGTCGTCGGCCGGATGGCCGATCCGGTAGGTGCCCAACTCGGTGAGGAGATTCGCGAGTTCGCCGCCCGCGGTGAGCAGGACGGTGATGTGGTCGGCGTCCTCGGGCACGTACTCGGGGTCGGCGATGCCGATGATGGTGTTGGTGCGGTCGAGGACGAACTCGTAGTCCTTCTCCGGGATTCCCATCATGTCGCAGATGACCTTGAGCGGCAGGCGGGCGGCGACGTCGGTGACGAAGTCGCATTCACCGCGGTCGGCCACCTCGCCGACGATCCGTGCGGCGGCTTTCTCCACGTCGTGCTCGAACTTCTTGATCATGCGCGGCGTGAAGGTCCGCGACACGATGCGGCGCAGGCGGTGGTGCCGCGGGTCGTCCATCTCGATCATCGAGCCGAAGAACTCGGCGAACGCGGTGGGGAAGTCCGGGATGTGGGTGGCGCCTTGGCCGGAACAGAACTCCTCCGGCCGACGGCTGACCTCGACCACGTCGGCGTGCCGGGTCACCGCCCAGAAGCCCGGACCGGCCGGCAGCGGCGACACCGGCTCCGGGTAGTACGGCAGCGGCCATTCGGTCCGCAGGCGCTCGAACCCGCGGGCCCGGTCCTCGTAGGGGCCGGCCCAGAACTCCATGTCGGACAGGTCCACCCAGTCGGGGGCTGCTTTGCCGCGGGGAGTGCTGTTGCCGACCGTCATGCCCTGCCCCCGTCGTGTCGGAGTCGTCGGGGGCCAGGAAACCACGAACGCGGCCGGGGTAACCAGGTGTTGTCCAGCCTGTCAGGTCACCGGCGTGTCAGGCCGGCCGGCATCGCCGACCGGGCGTCGGCCGAGAAGGTGAGGTGGGGGCTGACGAGACGCTTGGCGGCTGCGCGTGTGAAGCGCGCTCGCGACTGGGCGCGGGTGTGGCTGGTCGAGCAGAAGGTCCCCGACGATGTGGCGGACTCGGTGGTCCTCTGCGTCTCCGAGATCCTCACCAACGCGGTCCGGCACCAGGGCTCCGGCGAAATCGTGGCGGCTCGCCTCGTCCTCTTCGACGACGCCGTTTCGGTGTCCGTCGAGGACTCGGGGTGCATCTTCCTCGAACATGCCGTATCTGCCGACGAGTTCGCCGAGGGCGGGCGCGGGCCGGCGGTCGTCCCGGCGGTCTCCGCACAGTGGGGCGTCCAGCCGCGGCCCGACGGCAAGGTGGTGTGGTGCGAGGTCGCGCGGCCTCACGAACCCCGGCCCACAGACCTCACCAACTCACGAAACGTGAACTAACTTTCCGCAAAGCCATTCCGGAAATCACGAACACGGCGGGGCAGCCGGACATCGTCCACAAACAGACGCAGCCCGGCTCCCCGCTCCGCCCCGCCTTCACGACGTCGGTGCGCCGCCGTTCAGCTGCCACGTCTGCCCGGTGATCCACTCCGCTTCGCGCGACGCGAGGAACACGCAAGTAGCGCCGATGTCTTCCGGGCGGCCGAGGCGGCCCACCGGGATACCCTTCGCCATTTCGGTCGTCACCGAGGCGGTGCGGCCGCTGGCGGCCGGGTCCATGAGGCCGAGGGCGAGGGTGTTGGCGGTGATGCCGTCGCGGGCGTTCTCCATGGCCAGGTGGCGGGTGAACGCGATCGCGCCGCCCTTGGCGGCGCCGTACAGGGAGATGCCGAAGCTCGCGCCGGTGATGCCGGCGCCGGAGGCGATGGTGATGATGCGGCCGTGGCGGCGGGCGCACATGCCGTCCAGGACGGCACGTGTCGTGTTCATGACACCGAACAGGTTGACGTCCGCGAAGCGCTGCCAGTCGGCGGGCTCGGTGTCACGGAACTTCGTCGGGCGGAAGCCCTCGGCGCCGCCGTTGCCCGCGTTGTTGACGAGGATGTCGAACGGTGCGACCCGGCGTTCGAACGCGCGCACCTCGGAGGCGACCGCGGTGCGGTCGGTGACGTCGAAGGGCAGCGCGTACGCGGTCCCGCCCGCCTCGGTGATGGACGCCACGGTCTCCGCGGCGCGTTCCGCCACGATGTCGTTGACCGCGACCACCGCGCCCTGCCGGGCGAGCGCCACGGCGATCCCGGTGCCCACACCCTGTCCCGCGCCGGTGACCAGCGCCGTCCTGCCGTCCAGCTCGAACATGCGAACCTCCTGTTCCGGGGCGGAGCCAACCACCCCCTACCGCCGGAGTCAATGGTGGAGTCAATCAAGTAAATGAATCGAGCCGGACCGTTTCGGCGGTGCGCGCCCGGCGGTCTTCGCACGTAGACTTCGCGGCACACCGGACGGCCGCGTACGGTGTCCCGGTCCCCACCGACCTTCCCGCGCCGCGTCCGCAGCCCGGGGCGGTCCCCGATCCGCATGCGGGAGTGAGCGTTCCCTTGCCGCCGGACGAGCAGAACACCCCCGACATGCTGGCCGCGCAGCGCCAGGTCCAGAGCGCGGTGGAGCGGCTGCTGCGCCTTCAGCAGAGCCGCAAGGTGCACGGGGAGCTGATGACGGCCGCCCGCGCGCAGATCTCCCAGCCCGCCGTGCTGCTGCTGTCCCGTCTGCAGACCGACGGCGGCCTGACCATCGGCGAACTCGCCCGGCGCACCCACATGGACATGTCGCTGGTCAGCCGCGAGCTGCGGAAGCTGGAGGCCGAGGCTCTGGTCACCCGCGCGACGGACGCCAACGACGGCCGGGTCACCCGGGTCGGGCTGACGCCGAAGGGCCGCGGCATCGTGCGGCGGCTGCGCAACGTGCGCGACCGGCACTTGTTCGAGGTGCTGTCGCACTGGTCGGCCGAGGAGCTGACCGCGCTGGGGTCGCTGATGGGGCGTTTCGTCGACGATTTGCAGGCGGTGCGCTACCGCGACGACGCGGAGGCCGAGGGCAAGTAGGCGGGTTGCCGGGCCGGCGCGGAGGGCGGACCGGCGTGTTCCCGGGCCGCGGTCACCCCGCCCTCTCGCCGCCTGCCCCCAGCAGCCCCGCCACCGCCCCGACCGCAGCCACCGCGTCCGGGCCTCGGCCGCGCACGGTCAGCGTCGTGCCCGCCCGGGCGGCGAGGCCGAGCACTTCGAGGACGCTCGCGGCGTGGGCGGTGCGGCCGTCCGGAGCGATCACCACGAGGTCCGCGCCGTACCCCGCCGCGGCGCGTACCAGGGCCGCCGCAGGGCGCGCGTGCAGGTCGGCGCCGAGCACCACCACGGCCTCGGCCGCCCCGTCCACCCCGGCCCCGGCATCCGCCGCCTCAGAACTTGCGGACATTGCGGGCCCCTTCGGCGGCCGCCACGACCGTCTCCAGGTTCGCGCCGGACGCGGCCGCCACGGCGGCGGCGACCGCGCCCTCGACGAACGGCGCGTCCGCCAGCCGCACGTGCCCCATCGGCTCCTCGTCGAGCAGCGCCTGCACGGTCAGCACCGCGCTGCCCAGGTCCGGGATCACCACCACGCCGCTGCCCTGGTCGGCGTCGAGCAGCGCGGCCCGCACCCGGTGCACCGACGTGCCCAGCCCGCCCACCTGGTCGCCCGCGGCGAGCGCCACCACGACCTCGTCGCCGCCCAGCTGCGCCAGCAGCTCGTGCACTCCCGCGGCGAGCGTGCCACTGTGCGAAACCAGGACGATTCCTACGAGATTGCCCATGATCGGGCATGCTACGAGAGATCACGGGCGGCGTCATGGCGCCGCGCATGCCGGGACACAACCGTCCGCGGATAAACGACCCGGACCGACGAGAGAAGGGCGAAGGAAGCCGGTGAAGAAGTTCCTGAACGCGCCGGAGACCGCCGTCGACGACGCCTTGGCCGGACTGGCCGCCGCGCACCCCGAGCTGGCCGTGGACCGCGCCCTGCGCGTCGTCGCGCGCGCGTCCGGCGCCCGGCCCGGCAAGGTCGGCCTGGTGTCCGGCGGCGGATCCGGGCACGAACCGCTGCACACCGGCTTCGTCGGCCCCGGCATGCTGGACGCGGCGTGCGCGGGTGAGATCTTCTCGTCGCCGACCCCGGACCGGATCCTCGCGGCGACCCGCGCGGCGGCGGCGGGCGCGGGCGTCGTGCACATCGTGAAGAACTACACAGGCGACAACCTCAACTTCGACATGGCCGCCGAACTCGCCCGCGAGGAAGGCATCGAGGTCGCGAAGGTGACGGTGGCCGACGACGTCGCCGTCGAGGACGCCGGCACCGCGGGCCGCCGCGGCACCGGTGCGGCGCTCATCGTCGAGAAGACCGCGGGAGCCCGCGCCGAGGAGGGCGCGGACCTGGCGGCGGTGGTCGCCGTGGCACGGCAGGCCGCCGAATCGTCGCGCTCGTACGCGGTCGCCCTCGCCGCGGGCACCGTCCCGACGACCGGCCGCCCGAGCTTCGAACTCCCCGACGGCCTGGTCGAATCCGGCGTCGGCATCCACGGCGAACCCGGCCGCGCCCGGGCGCCGCTGCGGCCCGCCCGCGACCTCGCCGCGGCGATCGCCGACGCCGTGCTCGCCGACCTGCCGCGCCGCAACGAACCGGTGATCGCCCTGGTCAACGGCCTGGGCGCGACCCCGCTGATGGAGTTGTACGTGGTTTACGGCCACGTCGCCGAGGAACTCGCCCACCGCGGTATCGCCATCGCACGCAACCTGGTCGGGACCTACGTGACCAGCCTCGACACGGCCGGCGTGTCGCTCACGCTGTGCCGCGCCGACCCGGCGCTCCTGCGGCTGTGGGACGCTCCCGTGCGCACCCCGGCATTGCGCTGGGGCTGAACGAGAACCGCCGGAGGACCACCGTGGGAGAACTCGACACCGCCGCCGTGCTGGTGTGGATGCACGCCGCCACCGCGGCCGTCGCCGCACACGAGGCCGAACTCACCGCTCTCGACACGGCGATCGGCGACGGCGACCACGGCACGAACCTGAGACGCGGCTTCGCGGCGGCCTCGCTCGCCGCCGAGGACGCCGCCGCGGCAGGCACCGACCCGGGCCCGTTCCTGATCGCCGTCGGCGGCGCGCTGATCTCCAGCGTGGGCGGCGCCGCGGGACCGCTGTACGGCACGGTGCTGCGGACCGCGGGCAAGGCCCTCGAGGGCCCGACGGCCGACACCGCGGCGCTGGCGGTGGCCCTCGGCGCCGGGCTGGACGCGCTGCGCCGTCTGGGCGGCGCGGAGGTCGGCGACAAGACGATGGTCGACGCCTTCGCCCCCGCGGTCGACGCCCTGCGCGCCGCGGGCGACCTCCCGCTGGCCGAGGCGGCCCGCCTGGCGGCCGACGCCGCCGAGGAGGGCATGCGCTCGACCACCCCGCTCCGGGCCCGCAAGGGCCGCGCGTCCTACCTCGGCGACCGCAGCATCGGCCACCAGGACCCGGGCGCGACCTCGACGGCATTGGTGTTCCGCGCGCTGGCCGAGTCCCTGACGACGACGGTGGCGACGTGAGGGGCGGGGAAGACGGGGGGAACGACCCGGAGGGGCGAGGGGGCTCGGCGGGCGCGGACCCGACGGACGCGGCGGAGGGAACCGCGGGCAAGGCCGGTCGCGGCGACCAGCGGGCACCGGCGGTCGCCGACCCGCACCGGCCGGACGGCGCGGAAGGCGCGGAAGGCGCGCCGGAACGCGTGGCCGAGGGGCACGCCGCGCGCGCCGAACGTACGGGTCCGGGCGCGGGCGGCGGCCGCGGAAACGCGGTCCCCGGCGGGTTGTCCGCCGGCGACTCCCCGGCGCGCGGCCCGATCACTGCCGGGTCGTCGGCCGTCGCGGGGATCGCGGCAGCACCCGGCGTGGCCGTGGGGTGGGCGATGTCGGTGGACCGGTCCGGTCCGGACTCGCCGCACGCGGCCTCCCGCACCTGTGCGGCAGCGCCCGCGGACCGAACCGACCCCGCCGGCAGCACGCACGCCCGCCCGGACACCACCGCGTCGGCCACCGAGCCCCCGGCAGGCCACCCGTCCCCGCCCGCCGCCGGTCCCACTCCCGCCGTGCCCGACCCCGACACCCGCTCGGCAGCCGAGCGGGTGTCCCACACACCCGACGGCGGCCCCGCCCCGTCCCCCCGCTCCTCCGTCCCCACCGTCCCAACTGCCGCCGAAGCACTCCAAGCCGTCGCCACCGAGCTGTCGGCCTTGGCCGAACACCTCCGCGCCGACGGCCAGTCCGCCGAGTCCGACATCGTCGCCGTCACCGCGCTCATCGCCACCGATCCCGCGCTGCGCGCCCTCGCCGAGGACCTGGCCGACGGTGGCCTCACCCCCGCCGAAGCCGTCGTCGCGGCGGCGAACCGGCACGCCGACGCGCTCGCCGCGCTGGGGGATCCGCTGTTCGCCGACCGGGCCGCCGATGTGCGGCATATCGGGCGTCGCACAGCCGCAATTCTGGCCGGAAACGATCGCCGCGAGCCCGTCGGCGACCTCGTCCTGCTCGGCGACGAACTCGCCGCCGCCGACCTCCTCGCACCCGGCCGCTCCCCCGTCGCCGCCGTCTCGGCGCGCGGCGGGCCTACCGGGCATCTCGCTGTGGTAGCACGCTCGTTGGGGATCCCTCTGGTGCTCGGCATCGCGCCGGAGGTCCTCCGTGGCGCGGACGGGCACCGGGTGCTCGTGGACGGCGGCCGCGGGTCGATCGCCGTGGACCCCGATGTCGCGGACATCGCGCCGCAGTTCCCGGTCCCCGACGAGAGCCCGCACCCGCTCCCGCCCCGGGCCACCCGCACCCGCGACGGGCAGCGCATCCGCGTGGGCGCCAACATCGGCAGTCACCGCGAGGCGCTCGCCGCCCGGCAGCACGGGGCCGAGTACGTCGGCCTGCTGCGTACCGAACTCCCGTTCCTCGGCGCCGACCACTGGCCCGATGCCGACGAACACACCGCCGCGCTGGTGCCGTTGCTGCGCGACGGCCCCGCCGGACCGGCCGTCGTGCGCACCCTCGACTTCGCCGCGGACAAACGCCCTGCCTTCGCCGCCGACGACCCGGCGGCCTGCCGATCGGACGACGTGCTGCGTGCCCAGTTCGCGGGGATCCTCGCCGCCGCGGCGACGACCGCCCACCCGGTGCACATCCTGCTGCCGATGGTCGCCGACGCGGTGGAATTCGCGCACTGCCGCCGCCTGCTCGCCGACGCCTGCCGCGCCGCGGGGACCCGGGAGCCGCCGCTCGGCGCGATGGTCGAGCGGGAGAGCGCCGTCGCCGACGCGGAAGCCCTCGCTGCGGCCGCCGACTTCCTGTCCGTCGGCACCAACGACCTGACCCCGGCGCTGGTCGGCCTGCCGCGCCACGATCCGCGGCTCGTCCCCGCCATGGCGGGGACGCCGACCGTGCTGCGCGCCCTCCAGCGCGTCGTCGCCGCCGGGCACGCGCACGACCGGACAGTGTCCGTGTGCGGGGACGCGGCCGCCGACCCGAGCGTGCTGCCGCTGCTCGTCGGGCTCGGCGTGGACGCCGTCTCCGTCGCCCCGCCCGCTCTCGCCGCGGTACGTGCCCAGATCGCCGGACTCGACGTCACCCGCTGCACGGAATCGGCCCGCCGCCGCCTCGCCGCAGACCACTGACCGCGCCGCACGCCCCGGCAGGACGCGCTCGCGCGGGCAGCTGTCGGACCAGCGCCCCCGATCAGGTCGACGGTCCTTGGCCCGGCCGGGGTCGGGCGAGTCCGGGCCGCCGGACGCACCGGCCGATCGCGAGCCCGCTCGTCCCCTTCCCCGGGGCTTACCGCGTCGGGTCGAACAGCACCTTCAGGCAGCCGTCGGTCCGGTCCGCGAACGCCTCATAGCCCGACGCGGCCTCGGTCAGCGGCAGGCGGTGGGTGAACACGTCGACCGGCTTGAGGCGGCCGTAGCGGATCAGCGGGATCAGCTCCGGCCACGTGGCGGCGACCGGGGCGGTCGTGAAGCGCAGCGTGACGTTGCGGATCAGCAGCAGCGGCGCGGCGATCGGGAAGGCGAAGTTGGCGTTGACGCCGACCACGGAGACCGTGTGCGAGGTCCGCACCGCGTTGATCGCGGCGGTCATGGTGGCGTCGTGGCCGACCGCTTCGATGACCGAGTCCGCCCCCAGGCCGCCGGTCAGCGCGAGGACCTGCTGGGCGATGTCGCCCTTCGACGCGTCGATCGGCTCCGCGCCGAGCGCCTCGGCCATCGCGAGGCGCTCCGGGACGCGGTCCGCGGCCAGCACCCGGCCGGCGCCGAGCACCTGCGCGGACTGCAGCGCGTACAGGCCGACCGGGCCGAGGCCGATCACGAGCACGGTCGCGCCGGGGCGGATGTCGGCGCGGGACGCGGCCGTCCAGCCGGTCGGCAGCGCGTCGGTGAGCAGCACGGCGTTGTCGACCGAGATGTCGTCCGGGATCGGCATGAGCGCCATGTCCGCGACCGGGATCTCCACCGCCTCGGCGTGCCCGCCGGGCAGGTCGGGGCCGCTGCCGAGGACCCGCAGGCCGCCGCCGGTGCAGTCGATGCCGTTGCCCGCGTGGCAGCCCGCGCACTTGCCGCAGCCGAACACCGGCGAGACCAGCACCCGGTCGCCGGCCTTGACGCGGGAGACCGCGCTGCCGGTCTCCAGCACGGTGCCGACCACCTCGTGCCCGGGGCGCAGCCCGCTGACCGCGAAGTCGCCTTCGTAGAAGTGCAGGTCGGAGCCGCACAGCGCACTCGCGGTGACCTGCACGATCGCGCCGTCCGGGCCGCTGAGGACCGGATCGTCGACCTTCTCGACGCTGACGTCGCGAGTACCGTTGATGACGACAGCGCGCATGGGCCGTCCCTCCCGAAAACCGTCCCGAAATCCGTGCAGTAACACTGTTACAGAGCTGCTCGTGAATCTAACCCACCGCCCGCTCCGATGGCAGGGCCGCGGCGTGACCTTCGTCCCACCCGCGGCCGCCCGGTACGGCGCGATCGCTAGCGTGTCGGCCATGTCGATCGCTCACGCGCTGCGGGCCCGCGGCCGCCGGGCGTTGTCGAAGGCCGTGCACCGGGTCTGGCAGGCCGTCCAGAAGGCGGGTGCGGTCACCCCCGAGACCCCCGGGCTCCTCGACTTCGCGGCCCTCGGGCCCAAGAGCAAGCTGATGTTCCCGACCGGCACGATCTTCGGCGAACGCAACATCCGCATCGGCGCGGACTGCGGCATCGGCGACCACGTGAGCCTGTCCGCGGGCCTCGCCCCCGGGCACGACCTCGGCAGCCGCCCGATCGTCACCATCGGCGACCGCTGCACGATCGGCCGCGGCAGCCACATCGTCGGCCACCACTCCATCTCCATCGGCGACGACGTGTGGACCGGGCCGTACGTCTACATCACGGACCAGAACCACAGCTACGCCGACCCGGACCGCCCGATCGGCCTGCAGTGGCCGGTCAACGACGCGGTCGTGATCGGCGACGGCAGCTGGCTCGGCGCCGGCGCCATCGTGCTGCCCGGCGCCAAGCTCGGCCGCAACGTCGTGGTCGCCGCCGGGTCGGTGGTCCGCGGCACCATCCCCGACCACAGCGTGATCGCGGGCGTCCCGGCGAAGATCGTCCGCCGCTACGACCCGGCCACCGGCTGGGATCCGCCGCTGCGCAGCGTGCCCGTGGAAATCCCCGAGGGCATGACGCACGAGCAACTCGTGGCGCTCATCGACGAGATGGAGAGCCGCGCGGCGGACTGACCGCCGCGCGGCACACCGTCGCGGGCCTGAGGCGCTGGTGTTACGCGGTCAGACCGCTCAGCCGCAGCCGCAGGCTGAGGTTGTCGAGGATCGAGACGACCTGGCCGAGCGCCCAGCCGGGCGTGGTCCAGTCGCCGTCCAGCAGCGACAGCGAGACGCTGCCGTTCGCCAGCGCGGTGGTGTCCGCGTTGCCGACCGGCTCGCTCTGGTCCGGGTTGAGGCCCAGACCGATGCGGTAGCAGGTGGCGCACTGGTCGGGCGCCGGCACGTACTGCGTCTCGACGGCCTGCGCGCGGCCGACGTTGGTCAGCGCGACCTTGCCGGTCGGGCGCACCGGGTAGTTCGCGTTGATGGTGGCGTGGCCGGGCATCAGCCCGCCCTTCGCCGGCGCGGTGGCGACGAGGCGCTCGACGAGCTTGACGGTGAACCCGACGGCCTGCGGGATCTGCGGGAACGGGTTCTTCGGGTTCGTCACGTCGTATTCGGCGCTCACCGCGATCGACGGGACGCCGAACTCGGCCGCGGTGATCGCCGCGCCGACCGTCCCCGAGTGGTTCGTGGTCGCCGCGATGTTCTGGCCCGCGTTGATGCCGGTGATCACCAGGTCCGGCTTCTTGCCCGCGAACACGTTCTTCAGGCCGAAGCCGACCGAGTCGGCCGGGGTGCCCTCGACCGACCAGATGCCCGGCTCGGTCTGCTGGGCCTTGAACACCGCACCCGGCGAGGCGTTGATGCCGGTGCCCTTGCCGGACTGGTCGGTCGCCGGGGCGACGATGACCGCGTTGTGGCCCGCGGCCTTGAGCGCGCCCTGCAGCGCGCGGATGAACGGGAACTGGTACCCGTCGTCGTTGCTGAGCATGATGTCGAGCCGCTTCGGCGGCGCCGCGGCGCCGGCCGCCGCGGCCGCGGTCGGGGCGGCGGTGCCCGCCACCGCGGCGCCGACGGCGAGAGCCGCCAGGAACCTTCTGGCTCGCGTACCGATCCGTGCCATCTTTCCTGCCTCCAAGAAACCAAAAGAATCCGGGCCGGACACGACATCCGGCCTGGTCTTCGTGGTGCGGCGGCAACCCGGTGGACGGTACGGGCAGCGCAGAAGAGCGCGTGCGAAATCCCCCATGCGGTCGGCTGACGAAGAACCGACCAGTGGCAAGGGAAAATAGGGTCAGGGCGCGGACAAATCAATGGTTCGCGCACGGGAGTTCACGCGGAACCCGATCCGCATGCGGCGCGGGCGCCGCCGGTCAGGCCGCGGGATACCGCTTCGCCCAGTGCGTCTCCGGCCCGTCGGCGCCGTGCAGGGCCGCCGCCTGGGTCATCTCCATCGCGAAATCGTCGGCCAACTGCAGGATCGTGCCCCGGCCTTCGAGTTCGGCGACCAAGTCGGCGGGCAGCGCCGTCTCGCCGTGCATGGCGCCGAGCAGGTTGCCGCAGATCGAGCCGGTCGAGTCGCTGTCGCCAGAGTGGTTGACCGCCAGCAGCAGCCCGGAACGCACGTCGGGCGCGACCAGCGCGCAGTACAGGCCGATGGCCAGCGCCTCTTCGGCGGTCCAGCCCTGGCCGAGCTCCTCGACGCGGCCGGAGTCCGGCGTACCCGCGCGCACCATGCGCAAAGCCGCCTCGACCGCGGCGACGGTCTCCTCGTGCCCGTCGTACGCCGCCGTGAGTTCCAGGGCCTGCTGCACGCCCTGCTCGACGGTGGCGCCCTGCATGACCGCGTGCACGACCACCGCGAACACCCCGGCGGACAGGTAGCCGGTCGGGTGGCCGTGCGTCAACACCGCGCACTCCACCGCGAGTTGGAAGACCAGCTCGGGGTTCCAGCCGACCAGCAGGCCGAACGGCGCGGACCGCATGACCGCGCCGCAGCCCTTGGAGTCGACGTTCTTGGGCTTGTCGAGCGTGCCCATCACCCCGTCGTCGAGGCCGCGCAGGCAGGCGTGGCCCGGCGCGCGGGAGCTGTAGAGCCACTCCTCGCGCACCAACCAGCCCTCGTCGCGGCGCTCGTCGGGGCCCCACTCGCTCTGCGTCGCCTTCCAGCGCAGATACGCCCGGTGCACGTCGGTCGGCGGATGCCAGGTCCCTTCGTCCCGCCGGACGTGCGCGCGTATCAGCCCCTCGACGGTGAACAGCGTCATCTGGGTGTCGTCGGTGATCGCCCCGCGCCGGTGGTACGCGGTGACGAACCCGGTGACGCCCTCGGCCCCGTGCTGCGCGCGTATCTCGTCGAGGGCGAGGAACTCGATGCCCGCGCCGAGCGCGTCGCCGACCGCCCCGCCGACCAGGCAGCCGCGGACGCGGCTGCGGAAGTCCTGCTGCTGTTCCCGCGACCACAGCGCGGCCATGCGTGTCCCCCCTGCTCCGGCAGTACGGTGCCCCGCGTCGGCAGCGTACCCACACGGGAGCCGCTGCCGTCCGCTTACTGACGATCTGTCAGGTTCGGCTTCCGGATCCCGGTCAGCCGAGGATCGGCAGCATGATCTTCTCCACCTCGTCGTCGTGCCGCCGGGCCACTTCCCGCCGCTCTTCGCCGACCTCGCCGTACGTCGTGGTGCGCTGGCGCGCCCGGCGGCCGAGCGAGGCCGCCATCGACTCGAGTTCGGCGATCGACTTGCGCGACCCGTTGTCCGCGCCGGCCATGCGGGAGATCGTCTCCTCCATGAGCGTGCCGCCCATGTCGTTGGCGCCGCCTTCGAGCATCAGGTTCGTGCCGTCGACCCCGAGCTTGACCCAGCTCGTCTGGATGTTGGAGATCTTGCCGTGCAGCAGGATCCGCGCCATGGCGTGCACGGCGCGGTTGTCGCGCAGCGTCGGGCCCGGACGGGCGATGCCCGCCAGGTAGACCGGCGCGTTGGTGTGCACGAACGGCAGCGTCACGAACTCCGTGAAGCCACCGGTCCGGTCCTGGATGCGGCCGAGCAGGCGCAGGTGGGCGAGCCAGTGCGCGGGCGTGTCGACGTGGCCGTACATCATCGTCGAGCTGGAACGGATCCCCAGCTCGTGGGCGGTGCTGACGACCTCGACCCAGGTGGCCGCGGGCAGCTTGCCCTTGGTGAGGATCCACCGCACGTCGTCGTCGAGGATCTCCGCCGCGGTGCCCGGGATCGTGTCGAGTCCCGCTTCCTTCGCGGCCTGCAGCCACTCGCGGATCGAAAGGCCGGTGCGGGTCGCGCCGTTCACGACCTCCATCGGCGAGAACGCGTGCACGTGCATCTCCGGCACGCGCTTCTTCACCTCGCGCGCGATGTCGAAGTACGCGGTGCCCGGCAGGTCGGGATGGATGCCGCCCTGCATGCACACCTCGGTCGCGCCGACCGCCCACGCCTGCTCGGCGCGCTCGCCGACCTGGTCGAGGGACAGCGTGTAGGCGTCGGCGTCGGTGCGGCGCTGCGCGAAGGCGCAGAACCGGCAGCCGGTGTAGCAGACGTTGGTGAAGTTGATGTTCCGGTTGACGATGTACGTGATGTCGTCGCCGACCGCCTCGCGCCGCAAATCGTCGGCGATCCGTGCGAGTTCGTCCATGGCCGGGCCGTCCGCGTGGAACAGCGCGAGCGCCTGGTCGTCGGTGAGCAGCGTGGGGTCGGCGGCGGCCTGCGCGAGCGCGGCCTTGACGTCGCCGTCGATGCGCTCGGGCGCCTTGCCGTCGCGGCCGTAGACGGCCTGGCCGCGCAGTTCGTCCCAGTCGCCGTAGACCTCGTCGAAGTCGTCGCGGCGGTCGGAGGTGCGGCCGGTGGTGTCGATGGTGACGTGCAGGTCGGTGCGGCCGGAGGCGGTGAACACGTCCTCGGGCTCCTGCCACGGCAGGCCTTCGGGGTTGCGGCCCTCGACGGCCAGGCCGTCGGCGTCGGCCAGCGCACGCACGTGCGGGATGACCCGCGGGTCCAGCCACGGCTCGCCGCGCTGGATGAACTCCGGGTAGATCGTCAGGCGTTCGCGCAGCGTGAAGCCGGATTCCGCGGTCTTCTCGGCGAGTTCGTCGATGTGCGGCCACGGGCGCTCGGGGTTGACGTGGTCCGGGGTGAGCGGCGAGACGCCGCCCCAGTCGTCGATGCCGGCCCGGATCATCAGCGCGAACTCGTCGCCGACCAGGTTCGGCGGGGCCTGCACGCGCGCCTTCGGGCCGAGCACGATGCGGGTGACCGCGATCGCCGCGGCGAGTTCCTGGAGGTCCGCGTCGGCGACCGACCGCATCGCGGTGTCCGGCTTGGCGCGGAAGTTCTGCACGATGACTTCCTGGATGCCGCCGTACTGGCGGTGCACCTTGCGCAGCGCGAAGACCGATTCGGCGCGCTCGGCCATCGTCTCGCCGATGCCGATGAGGATGCCGGTGGTGAACGGGACGTTGGACCGCCCCGCGTCCTCCAGCACCCGCAGCCGCACGGCGGGTTCCTTGTCCGGCGAGCCGTGGTGCGGGCCGCCCGGCTCGGACCACAGCCGCGTCGCGGTGGTCTCCAGCATCATGCCCATCGACGGGCTGACCGGCTTGAGCCGCTGCAGGTCGGTCCACGACAGCACGCCCGGGTTGAGGTGCGGCAGGAGGCCGGTCTCCTCGAGGACGCGGATCGCCATCGCGCGGACGTACGAGAGCGTGTCGTCGTAGCCGTGCGCGTCGAGCCACTCGCGGGCCTCCGGCCAGCGGTCCTCGGGCCGGTCGCCGAGCGTGAAGAGGGCTTCCTTGCAGCCCATCGCGGCGCCCTCGCGGGCGATCTTCAGCACCTCGTCGGGGGTGAGGAACAGCGAATGCCCGTCGCGCTTCAGCTTGCCGGGGACGGTCACGAACGTGCAGTAGTGGCACTTGTCGCGGCACAGGCGCGTCAGCGGAATGAACACCTTGCGGGAGTACGTGATGACCCCCGCCCGCCCGACCGCGTCCAGACCGGCGTCCCGCACCCGCGCCGCCGACCCGCACAGGTCGTCGAGGTCGGCGCCCTTCGCGTGCAGCAGCACCTCGGCTTCGGCGGCGTCCAGCATGACCCCGTCACGGGCACGGCGCAGGGCGCGCCGCATCGCGTTCTCGGTCGGAGTCTGGGTCATGCGACACCCCTCGCTGTCGTGCTGGTTTTCCCGGTCTGTCCAGGGCAATTGGGCCGTGAACAGACCAACTGTAGGCGCGCATGTTCGAAGGTTTCTTTACTCGTGTCGCACATCACGCGGGGGCGGATCCGGCATGCCGAAGGCCCGGCCGCACGGGGCGGCCGGGCCTTCGGATGGTGCCGGGTCATACGGTGTCGTGCGGGGTGGCGCGCCGGGCGCCGGGGGTCACTTGGCGATCGCCGGACCGAAGGTCACCGAGTCGGGGGTGACCGTCACGGTGTCCTTGCCGGAGCGCAGGACGCTGCCCGCGAGGGAGCCGGTGACCTGGCCGTCGCGCACCGTCTCGACGCCGTTGACGCGGACCGACACGATGCCCTCGGACTCCGAGGTCAGGCGGGCGCTGTCGCCGGGCAGGTCGTTGACCATGCGGGCGTTGGCCGAGTTGACCGTCTGCGGGTCGAACAGCACCAGGTCGGCGTGGAAGCCCTCGGTGATGCGGCCGCGCTCCTTGAGCCCGAACAGCTTCGCCGGGTCGCTGGTGAGCATCTGCACCGCGCGCTCCAGCGAGACCAGCTTGCGGCCGCGCAGCGTGTCGCCGAGGAAGCGGGTGGTGTAGGTGGCGCCGCACATGCGGTCGAGGTGCGCGCCGGCGTCCGAGCCGCCGAGGATGACGTGCTCGCTCTCCCACACCTCCTGGCGCAGGTCCCACGACGCCTGGTCGTTGTCGGTCGGCATCGGCCACAGCACGGTGCGCAGGTCGTCGGCGGCGCAGATCTCGACCAGCGCCTCGAAGTCCTCCTGGCCGCGTTCGGCGGCGATGTCCGCGACCTTGCGGCCGGACAGGCCCTTGTTGGCGTCGCTGTAGGTGTCGCCGATGACGTAGCGGCCGAAGTCCACGAGGCGGCGGAAGACGCCCGCCTCCGGGCTGTTGGCGCTGTGCAGGAGATCGGCGCGGGTCTCCGGGTCGCGCAGCTTGGCGATGCGCTCCGGGACCGGCAGCGACAGGATCTTGCCCCAGGCGCCGGGCAGCAGGTTGAGCGCGCAGTAGGTGAGGAGCGACATGTTCATCGGCACCAGCACCGGGAGGGTGAGGATGACGATCTTGCCGCCGGCTTCCGCGGCCTTCTCGGACGCGTAGATCTGGCGCGGGACGCGGTCCGGGTCGGCGGAGTCGACCGTGAGCACGTTCCAGTTCATCGGCCGGTTCGCGGTGACGGTCATCTGCGTGAGCAGGTCGATTTCGTCGTCGCTGAACTTGTCGAGGCAGCCGGCGACGATGACCTCGAGCTGGGTGCCCTCGTGGCGGCCGACCTCGGCGCAGAGCGCGATGACCTCTTCGGGGCTGGCGTGCCGGGAGGGGACGGGGTTGCCGTCGCCGTCGGTGTGGTTCGAGCGGCCGGTGGAGAAGCCGATCGCGCCGGCCTCCATGGCCTTCTTCAGCTCGGCGACCATCGCCTCGACCTGCTCGGGCGTGGCTTCCTTGCCGAAGTCGGCGCCCATGACGTAGCGGCGGATCGCGCAGTGGCCGGCCATGAAGGCGGCGTTGACGCCGATGTTGCCTTCGAGCTTGCCGAGGAACTCGGCGAAGGTCTCCCAGGACCAGTCGATGCCGTTCTCCAGGGCCGGCAGCGCCATGCCCTCGACCTTGGCCATCATGCGGCGGGTGTAGTCGGCGTCCTCGGCCTTGATGGGGGCGAGGGTGAAGCCGCAGTTGCCGCCGACGATGGTGGTCACACCGTGGTTGACGGACGGCGTGGCGTAGCCGTCCCAGTGCAGCTGGGCGTCGTAGTGCGTGTGAGGGTCGATGAACCCGGGGGCCAGGACCAGGCCGGAGGCGTCCTCGGTGGACGCGGCTTCCTCGGTGATGCTGCCGGCCGGGCCGACGGCCACGATGCGGCCGTCGCGGATCCCCACGTCACCCCGGAAGGAAGGCGCGCCCGTTCCGTCGACGACGGTTGCTCCGGTGATGAGGTGGTCGAGCATGACCGGGACTCCCTACTTCTAGGTGCCTGCGTTGCCTGTGCCGCGGGTGTTCCCCGAGGCTCGGGGCACCGCACCGCGATTTCCTGATGGTACGTCAGATTTCGGTTTTGGCGAGGGTTCGGGAACCGTGAGTTCAGCCTCACCAAGCCTTGCCTAAGTGCGCCGGTGCACCCCGGAACGCGCCCGTCCGGTCGTCACGTGTCGACCGGACGGGCGGTATACCGCGTGGTGGCGGTAGTGCGTTCGGGCTACTTGTTCAGCAGCGGGGCGACCTGCGTGGAGAACGCCTCGATCTGGTCGGTCAGCTCGTTCAGGTTCCGGCTGCGGAAGCGGATCTGGATCTGGTTGGCGCCCTGGTCCCCGTACCAACGCAGCGACTCGGCGAGCTGTTCCGGGCCGCCCGCGAGGGTGTTCTTGCCGACCTCCCAGTCCGGGGTGCCGACGTACAGCGTCTCGGTGATGGCGCCGATGTCCATGGGCTCGTCGCCGCGGCCGCACTCCTCGCGCAGCCGGCGCAGCTCGGCGACCTGGACCGGGAACGTCTCGCGGGGGCTGCCCTGCGGGAGCCAGCCGTCGGCGTACTTCGCGACGCGCTTGAGCGCGGCGCCGGCCGAGCCGCCGATCCAGATCGGCGGGCGGGGGCCCTGCACCGGACGGGGGCGCTGGCCCATGTCCCGCACGTTGTAGCGCTTGCCCTCGAAGGTGGTGAACTCTTCGCGCAGCGCGAGGTCGAGCAGTTCCAGCGCCTCGTTGAGGGCGGCGCCGCGGTCCTTGAAGTCCAGGCCGAACATCTCGAACTCGGCCTCGACGTGCCCGGCGCCCGCGCCGATGATCGCGCGGCCCTTGGAAATGACGTCCAGGGTCGCGAACGCCTTCGCGGTCATCATCGGGTGGCGGTACGCGAGCACGGCCACGTGGCTGACGAGGCGCACGTTGTCCGTGACGGCGGCGAGCCAGCCGAGGGTGGTCATGGTGTCCCACCACTCGGTGCCCATCATCGGGGCGTGGCTGCGCGGGATCGCGGTGTGGTCGCAGACCGCGATGTAGGCGAACCCGCCGCGGTCGCAGGCGCGGGCGATGGCGGCCAGCTCGTCGGGGCCGGCGGTCTCCTCCCAGGACTCCGCGTAGAGCTTGCTCTGCGACTGGATCGGGAGCTGCATCCCGTAGTGCAGGACTCCGGGGGGCAGGATCGCGGCCATCGGGGACTCCCTCGTCTCACCTTGTGTCATCTCAAGACCGGTCACATACTCCGATCTAACGCACCGTCAGACAAGACCGATGGGGCGGCCGACGAGGGGATACGACGTGATCAACACCACCGACCCGACCATCGCACCCGGCGAGGAGCGGATGCGGCTCGACGTCGAGGACGGAATCGGCGTGCTCACCCTGTGCCGCCCCGACAAACTCAACGGATGGAGCTGGGAGTCGTCCCGCCAGCTCGGCATCATGGCCGAGCGGATCCGCTTCGACGACGCCATCCGCGTCGTCCTGCTGCGCGCCGAGGGCCGCGCCTTCTGCGCCGGAATCGACGTCACCGCCCCCGGCGGCAACATCAGCGGCCGCTCCGGCGCCGAGCGCACCCGCAACTACTACGAGGGCCTGCGCTGGATGCACGAGCGCTTCCGCAACTTCGCCCGCCTCCCCCAGCCCGTGGTGGCCGCCGTCCAGGGCTACGCCCTCGGCTTCGGGTTCGAACTGGCCCTGCTCGCCGACATCCGCATCGCCGCGGACAATGCGGTCTTCGCCCTTCCGGAAGCCCAGCTCGGCGTCGCCGTCGACGCGGGCGGCGACATGCGCATCGCCCGCGAGGCGGGCGCGGGCTGGGCCAAGTACCTCGCCCTGACCGGCCGCCGCATCGACGCCGCCACGGCGGAACGCCTCAACCTCGTCCAGCAGCTGGTCCCGGTCGACGACCTCGACAAGACCGCCCGGTCGATCGCCGCGGACATCGCCGCCAACGCCCCGCTCGCCGTCCAGGGCATCAAGCGCTCCGTGGACTCCTACGCCGACGCCGCCCTGGACACGGCCCTCGCCCAGACCGCCCTGACCGCGGCCGTGACGCTGGCCTCCGAGGACATCACCGAGGGCTACAGCGCCAAGGCCGCGAAGCGTTCGGCGCTGTTCGAGGGGAAGTAGCGCCGCAGGGAGGGCTGCGCGTGTTCCCGACGCGCGACTAGGCTTTTCGTCCTCGTCAGGACGGCAGCGGAGCGCCTGTGGACACGACGCAGCCCCCTCCCGGCGCACCGCCGCTCCCGGACCGCTACACGGTCGTCGGCCATCTGGCGCGCGGCGGTACGGCGGACCTGTGGCGGGCGCACGACGCGGACCTCGGCCGCGAGGTCGTGGTGAAGGTGCCCACCTCGCACGAGCCCGCCGACCGAGCGGCGCTCGCGCACGAAGCGCGCATGACCCGCAAGGCGCGCGGCGACGGTGTGCCGGTCGTCCACGACATCGATGTCCAGGGGCCGGTCCCCTACCTCGCCATGGAACGCATCGCGGGCGAGAACCTGCGTGCGGCGAGGGACGAGCAGACCGCGGAACCACCGGACCGTGCGGCCGTGTTCGCCATTGGCATCGCCAAGGCGCTGCAGAACGTGCACTTCGCCGACGTCGTCCACCGCGACCTCAAGCCGGAGAACCTCGTCGTGCGGCCGGACGGCCGCATCGGCATCCTCGACTTCGGCAACGCGGTGATCCTGGGAACACCCCGGGAACGGGACGGGGACCGGTTCGCCACAGGGACCCCCGGCTATACCGCGCCCGAGCGCCTCATCCCCGGCAACAGCGCGGGGACGTTCCAATCGGACCTCTACGTACTTGGCGTCATCATGCGCGACATGCTCACCGGCGAGCACGCCTTTCCTCCCACGGAGAGCCGGCGTGCCACCGTGATCCGGCAAATCGACGGCGATGTACGCCCCTTGGCCGAGGTCCGCCCCGATCTGCCCCGGCCGCTGACCACGTTGGTGGACCAGCTGATGAGCGTCAATCCGCGCGAACGCCCGCTGCACGCGGGCGAAGTCGTATCGCGGCTGGAGGGCATGCTCCCCGATCTGCGCCGCGCGGCCGAACGCGAGGCGACGAGGGCGCGGGCGTCGAGACTCGCCGTGCAGGGCTTCGCCCGCCTGGGCCGTCCGCCCGCCGTCCGGCAGGACGGGACGCCGCCGGGCCCCCGCACCCACGAGCCCACGCCCGAACACGACCGCGCGCCGCCGCCGACGCGCGGAGCGGTGCGGGAGCCGCGGGACCACGGCTTCGGGTGACCCGGCCACGGCGGGCTCCCGGACGAGCACCGAGCCCGTCACTCCTTTCGCCGCGGTGTGCTTGGCGGACGGCCGAGCGGCGGCGCGGTCAGCTGTAGGCACGCAGGATCAGCAGGGCCTCCACGGTCACGATCGGACGGGCTTCCACGCGGATGGTCGGGGACCACTGGGCCCAGCGGATCGGCCAGCCGCCGTCGTCCTCCTGCTCGGCGGCGAGGGCGGTGAGGCTCGCCGCCATTTCCTCCTCGGTGAACCAGCGGCGGGCGAGGCTTTCGGGGCGCGTGGCGTAGTCGTGGGGGTAGTGGTACTCGGCGGGGGCGTAGCCGGGCGGGATCACGGTGTCTTCGGGGTGGGCCGGGTCGAGGGGGACGAGGCGCCGCTCCCGCACGAGCTTCCCGAGGCGGGCCGCCTCGGCCTCGGCCCACGCGCGGCGGCCGGGGGCGCCGGCGGCGACGCCGTCGAGGTAGGCGACCGCGGAGTGGACCTCGTAGGGGTGCGTCTCCCCCGTCAGCGCCTCGACCGCGGACCGGCAGAACGCGTCCGCACCGGCGACCCACGGGTGGTCGAGCCCGGCGGCGAGCATCGGCCCGACGATCCAGCCGGTCGGCAGCAGTCCCCCGGCCGGGGCGTCCGGGATCTGCACCCACGGCGGGCGCGGGTACGGCCGCAGACTCGGCAGCGCCGCCGGCACCCCGCCGTCGGCCGCGGAGACCCCGGCCAGCCAGTCGCACAGCGCCGTGCCCGGCGGTCCGGCGAGCGCACCCGTCTCCGCGAGGATCGGCACCGCCGTGCGCAGCGTGGCGGGCTGCGGCGCCGGCCCCCGGACGTCGGGCTCCAGCCCGTACGCGTACCCACCTTCGTCGGCCCGGTAGCCCGCCAGCACCGCCAGCACGCCCTCGGGCCCGCCTTCGCCCCGGAAATGCCAGGCGTACCGCCGCTGCTCCAGCACCCGCCCGCTCGTCCACAGAAACCGCTCGGCCTTGGCCCGCATGTCGTCGTTCAGCTCCATACCCCGACGCTAGGCGCCGCCCGCCCTCCGGGTATTGAACGAATCGGACGCGTCGCCGCCGGATACGGGCCGACCGTGGGCATCGTGCCCCGAAAGCCGTGCGGCCCGCCTCCCGATACCTCGGGAGACGGGCCGCACACGCGAGCCGGGTCTACTGCTGCGCGGCGAATTCCTCCGCCGCCTGGGCGCGCAGTTCGAACTTCATGACCTTGCCCGTGGGGTTGCGCGGGAGCTCGGTGACGATTTCGACGTAGCGCGGGACCTTGTAGTTCGCCATCTCCTTGCGGCAAAAGTCGACGATTTCGTCCGGGGTCACGGACGCGCCGGCGCGGAGGATCAGGTAGGCCTTGCCGACCTCGCCCATGCGGGCGTCGGGGACGCCGATGACGGCGGCCTCGGACACCGCGGGGTGTCCGGCCAGGGTGGACTCGATCTCCGCCGGGTAGGCGTTGAAGCCGCCGACGATGTACATGTCCTTGATGCGGTCGGTGATCCGCAGGTTGCCCTGCTCGTCGAGGACGCCGACGTCGCCGGTGTGCAGCCAGCCGTCCGCGTCGACCGCCTTCGCGGTCTCCTCGGGGTCCTCGAAGTAGCCCTTCATGACGTTGTAGCCGCGCACCAGGACCTCGCCCGGCTCGCCCGGCGCGGTCGGCTTGCCGGACTCGTCGGCGGTGATCAGTTCGACGCCGTCGATGGCGCGGCCGGACGTCGCGGCGATGATCTCCACCGGGTCGCCCTGGCGGCACATCGTGGCGGTGCCGCACGACTCGGTCAGGCCGTACGCGGTCAGCACCGTGCCGAAGCCCAGGTCCGAGCTCATGCGCTTGACCAGCGAGATCGGCACCGACGCGGCGCCGGTCACGGCCAGCCGCAGCGACGACAGGTCGTACTTGCCGCGCTGTCCGGAGTCCAGGAGCGAGGTGTAGATGGTCGGCGCGCCCGGCAGCACGGAGACCTTCTCGGTCTGGATCAGCGTGCAGGTGGCGTCCACGTCGAAGACGGCCTGCGGGATCATCGTGGCGCCCTTGATGAGGCTCGCGAGGATGCCCGACTTGTAGCCGAAGGTGTGGAAGAACGGGTTGACGATCAGGTAGCGGTCGCCCTCCGCGAGGCCGACGGTGCTCGCCCACGTCTCGAAGACCCGCAGCGACTGGGCGTGCGTGGTCATGACGCCCTTGGGGCGGCCGGTGGTGCCCGAGGTGAAGATGATGTCGCCGATGTCCTCGGGGGTGATCGAGGCGGCCCGGGCGGCGGTGTCCGCGGCCGGGACGTCGGCACCGGACGCCAGGAAGTCCGGCCACGCCACGCAGGTCTCGGGCGCGCTGTCGGCGAGCACGACGGCGGTGGTCAGGTCCGGCAGCGCGGCGAACGGCTGTCCGGGACGGCCCTCGCCGGCCGACGAGCGCAGCATGGCGACGTACGACGCGCCGAGGAAGGTCCCGGAGACGAACAGCAGCTTGGCGCGGGTCTTCTCCAGCACGTACTGCGCCTCGGCGCCCTTGTACCGGGTGTTCATCGGGACGATGGTCGCGCCGGCGGCCAGCGCGCCCAGCCCGGCGACGATCCAGTCCTTCGAGTTGGGGGCCCACACCGCGACCCGGTCGCCGCGCTCGACGCCCGCGGCGACGACCGACGCCGCCGCCGCACGCACGCGGTCGCGCAGCTCGGCGAAGGTGATGCGCGCGGCTCCGTCGACGACGGCCTCGCGGTCGCCGAACCGCTCCGCCGCGCTGTCCACGAGAGCGGGGATGGTGCCCCACTCCAGATCACCCTGCATGATCGCTCCTGAGAGGTCCGATGACGAGGTACGACAGAGCCCGTCGGTGCCGTTGCTAATCTGACCTGACGGTACGTCAGATCAGGGCGGCGAGGGAAGCTGCCGACCGGGAGATCGCGACCACGCCCGCAGGACACCGCACCAAAGACCGCTTACCCGAGGGCCGCAGCAACGGAGGTTGGGCACCATGCGCAAGTTCGAGACGCTCGGATACGAACAGGCCGACGGCGTCGCCTGGGTGACCCTCAATCGGCCCGACCGGCACAACGCCGTCGACATCGTGATGATCGAGGAGCTGCACGGTCTGTGGCGTGAGCTGCGGCACGACGACGACGTGCGTGTGATCGTCCTCACCGGCTCCGGCGACAAAGCGTTCTGCACCGGTATCGACCGCTCGGTGGACATCCCCCAGCCGTCGTCGCCGTTCATGATGGACGACCCGATGCTGAAGATCGGCCCGAAGTTCTCCGACCTGTGGAAGCCGGTCATCGTCGCGGTCAACGGCATGGCCTGCGGCGGCGCGTTCTACCTGCTCGGCGAGTGCGAGTTCATCATCGCGAGCGAGAACGCCACCTTCTTCGACCCGCACACCACCTACGGCATGGTGTCCGGTTTCGAGTCGATGCACCTCGCGCAGCGCATGCCGCTCGGCGAGGTCATGCGGCTCACGCTGCTCGGCAACGCGGAGCGGATGAGCGCGCAACGCGCCTACGAGACCGGCCTGGTCTCCCAGGTCGTCCCGGCGGACGAGCTGCACGAGACGGCGAAGTGGGCGGCCGAGACTATCGCGTCCTACCCGCCGCACGGCGTCGAGGGCTCGGTGCGGTCGATCTGGGCCGCGCGCGACATGACCCGCACGCAGGCGCTCACCATGGCCCCGTCGATGATCACCCTCGGCAACCTGCCGTGGTCCGAGCAGGCGGGCCTGTTCCAGCAGCGCAGCAAGGACTACCGGGTGCGCTGAACCGCGCCACGACGACACGCGGCGGGGGTGGGGCTAGCCCCACCCCGATCGGGGCGGTTCCACCATGTCGGCGGACCGCCCCGCGGCGGTTGACTCGGAGTGTGGACAGGAACGCATTCCCCGCACCGGGAGCCGCCTCGTGAGCGCATTCGTCGGAGTCGCCCAATCCGTCGGCCTGTGGCCCGTCCTGATCGTGCTCGCCGGGGCCTGGGCACTCGAAATGTGGGCCTCGGGCCGGCTGCGGCAGGCCGCCCGGCGCCGCGCGGCCGTGGGCGGCCGCGCGCATCCCGCGCGCCACCGGGCCCGCGCGCACTAGGCAGCGTGCGCCGAGGCGGCGGCAAGCCCGCGCACGGGCGGGTCGCACCCGCCGAGCCCGCCCCCGGCGGTCAGGCGGGCAGCCGCAGCGCCAAGCCGTCGAGGACGACCGCGAGGGCGTTTGCGAACTTCTCCTCCCGCTGCGTGGCCGGGTCCGCCGCCAGGTCCCGCGTCCGTTCGTACGCCTCCGCCAGCACCCGGTGCCCCGCCGCCGCCTCCCGCGCGGCCGGCATCAGGCGCGCGATGAAGTCGGCCTCCGGCTCCCCCGAACGCGCCACCGTGGCCAGCCACGCCGTCTCGGTGGTGGCCATGCCCACCACATACGCCAGCACCGCATCCGTCGCGATGGCCGGGTCCGCGAAGCCCGCGTCGGCGAACAGCTCCGCAAGGCCCGCCATGTAGGCCATGAGGTTCGGGCCCAGGTAGGCCAGCCCCATCTGGCCGAGCACCGACATCGTCCACGGATGCCGCAGCAGCCAGCCGCGGAACGCGTGCGCGGCCTCCTCCGCGGCGCCCCGCCAGTTCGCGTCCCCGCGCGGAATCGGCAGCTCCGCGACGATCGCGTCCACCGCCAGCTCCATCAGTTCGTCCTTCGTCGCCACGTGCCGGTAGAGCGACGTGGCGCCCGCGTTCAGCCGGGCGCCGAGCTTGCGCATGCTGAGCGCCTCGATCCCGTCCGCGTCGAGCATCGCGATCGCCTCACGGACGATCGACTCCCGGTTCAGCGCGGGCTGTTCGGCATCGGACCGCGACCGGGCCCAGACGGACGGAAGCGGCTTCTGCGTGCTGCCGGCGGCCATGACACTCCTTCACATGCGTACACCGTTCGCATCCAGCGTACAGGGGAGACTTCTTGCGCACACTGTTCCGCGCTGCGTACAGTGTGCGCAACGCCGGAACAGTGTGCGCACCCGACCAGGGAGACCCCGATGGAAGCCCGCAACCCCCGCCGCTGGTGGATCCTGATCGTGCTGTGCCTCAGCACCATGGTCCTGGTGGTCGACAGCATGGCGCTGACCGTCGCGGTCCCCGCGATGACCGAGGACCTCGGGGCGAGCGCGCAGCAGACCCAGTGGATCCTCGACTCCTACGTGCTGGTCTTCGCCGGCCTGCTGCTGACCTCGGGAAGCCTGGGCGACCGGTTCGGACGGCGCCGGGTGATGCTCATCGGGCTGGTGCTGTTCGGGGTGGCGTCACTGGCCGCGCTGTTCGCCGCGAACCCGGGCGAAGTGATCGCGGTCCGGGTCGCGATGGGCGTCGGCGGCGCGCTGATCATGCCGTCCACCCTGTCGATCCTCATCACCGTGTTCGACGAGGACGAGCGCCCGAAGGCGATGGCCGCGTGGAGTTCGGTGTCGATGCTCGGCCTGGTCGGCAGCCCGGTGCTCGGCGGCGTGCTCATCGACCACTTCTCGTGGCACGCGATCTTCCTGGTGAACGTCCCCGTCGTGGTGCTGGCCGTCGCCGCCGGGCTCGCGCTCATGCCGGAGTCCCGGGGCCCGTGGCAGAAGCCGGACCCGCTGGGCGCGGTGCTGTCCGCGGTGGGCATGACCGCCCTGGTCGGGTGGATCATCGAGATCCCGCAGCGGGGCGCGTTCGGCGGCACTTCGCTGCCGATCCTGGCCGCCGCGGTCGTCGGCTTGGCCGGGTTCGTGGTGTGGGAGCGCCGGACCGCGTCGCCGATGGTGCCGCTGGCGCTGTTCAAGCACCGCAACTTCAGCGGCGGTTCGCTGTCCCTGACGCTCGTGCAGATCGGCAACGGCGGACTGCTGCTGGTCCTCACCCAGTACCTGCAGTTCGTGCTGGGCTACTCGCCCGTCAAGGCCGGCATGGCCTTCCTGCCGCTCGCCGTCACCGCGCTGGCAGGCAACGTGGCCGGTGCCGGACTCGCGGCGCGGATCGGCAACCGGGTGCTGGTGCTGGTCGGCATGCTGGTGATGGCGGCCTCGTTCGCCCTGCTCTCCACCGTGGGCGCGGACGGCGGCTTCGCGGTCCCGGCGGTCGCCCTCGGCCTCCTCGGTCTGGGCGCGGGCCTCGCGATGCCCGCGGCCATCGGCGCGCTGATGGGCACCATCCCGGCGGAGAAGGCCGGGGTCGGCTCGGCGCTGAACGACACCATCCAGCAGGCGGGCACCGCGCTCGGCATCGCGATCCTCGGCTCGATGCTGGCCGGCGGCTACAAGAACCACATGCCCTCCGACGCGCCCGCCGGGGCCAAGCACTCGATCGGCGAAGCGCTGGCGGCGGCGAACGGCGACCAAGGCCTGGTCCACGCCGCCCGCGAAGCGTTCACCACCGCGATGTCGACCACGTTCCTCGTCTCGGCGATCGGCGTGGTCGCCGCGGCACTCCTCGCGGCGGTCGTGATGCAGGACGGGAAGTCCGAGACGGCGAAGGCCGGTTCGCCGGAACCCGCGGACGCCGAGCGGACCGGCACCGAGGCTCGGGCCAACGTGGGCTGACGTCGGGGGCAAGCACACGACCGGCGCGGAAAGGCCGGTGTCCGCAAGGACACCGGCCTTTCGCGTCGCACAACAGCGGCAGCGACCGCGCCGCCGTCAGAACGTCGGCGTCAGCTGCGCCGGAGCCCCGCCCAGCAGGTCCGCGGCCACCCGGTCGCGGTGGTGGCCCGCGTCGCCCCACGCCGCGCCGAGCGCCCACGCGCGCTTCATGAACAGCTGGAGGTCGTGCTCCTCGGTGTAGCCGATCGCGCCGTGCACCTGGAGCGCGTTGCGGGCGGCCAGGTCCGCGGCCTCGCCCGCGTAGATCTTGGCCATCGACACGTCGCGCGCCGCCGACGGCAGGTCGCGGGCGAGCGAGTACGCCGCGCGCATCACGACCGGGCGGGCGAACTCCAGCTTGATCAGCACGTTCGCGAGGTGGTGCTGCACCGACTGGTGGGTGCCGATGAGCACACCGCGCTGCACGCGCTGCTTGGCGTAGTCCACCGCCATGTCCAGCATGCGCTTGGTGAGGCCGAGCAGCAGCGCCGCCGCGCCGAGCGCGCCGCGGTCGGCAGCCCGGGCGAGGGCCTTCGCGGCCGCGTCGCCGGACGCCACGAGGGTCTCCGGCGAAGCCGCGAACTCGACCTTGTAGAGCTTGCGGCTGCGGTCGACCGAGCGCTGCGCGGTGAGCGTGCAGTCGGCCGGGTTCAGCACGTGGATCTCGCTGACCCCGTTGTCCGTGGTGCCGACGACCAGCACATCGGCCTGCGCGGCCTCGATCGCGAACGGCTGCCCGGGCAGCAGCACCGCCGCCGTGGCCTCGCCGGAGGCGATGCGCTCCAGCCGGCCCGCGCCGGGGGCGAACTCGGCCAGCAGCCCCGCGGCCACCGCGGATTCCAGCAGCGGCTCGGGCAGCGCGGCGTAGCCGGCCGACTCCAGGACCGCGGCGAATTCCTCGTCGGTCAGGCCGAGGCCGTCCTGCTCCTCGGGCACCACCAGGCCGGTGACGCCGATCTTGGCCAGCTCGGTCCAGCGCCCGGTGATCGCGGTGTCCGCGGCCCACGCTTCGCGGAGCTTGTCCGTGGTGCAGGCGCCTTCCAGGAAGTCGCGCACCGTCTCGCGGAACAGCTGCTGGTCTTCGGTGTATGCCAGACGCATCGTCAGTTTCCTTTGCTCGCTAGGCCCGTGCGCTCACTTGGCCCGGGGCAGGCCGAGGATGCGTTCCGCGATGGTGTTGCGCTGGATCTCGTTGGTGCCCGCGTAGATCGGGCCGCCGAGCGCGAAGAGGAAGCCGTCGAGCCAGCGTGCGCCGTCGACCGCGTCCGGGGAGCCCTCGTCGAGTTCGCCGTAGCCGCCGAGGAGCTTGAGCGCGGTGGCGTGCAGCTCGACGTCCATCTGCGACCAGAAGACCTTGTTGATCGACGAGTCGGCGCCGATCTGGCCGCCGTCCAGCAGCTTGGTGACGGTGCCGAAGGTGAACAGGCGGTACGCCTCGGCGTCCATCCACGCCTGCACCGCGGCGTCGCGCAGCACCTGGTCGCCGTTGCCGCGCTCCTGGTACAGCGCGAGCAGCCGGTCGGCCGGGGCCAGGAAGCGGCCCGGGCTGCGCAGGTTGAGGCCGCGCTCGCTGCCGGTGGTGGCGATCATGATCTTCCAGCCCTCGCCGGGGCCGCCGAGCACGTCGGCGTCGGGCACGAAGACGTCGTCGAGGAACACCTCGGCGAAGCCGGGCTCGCCGTCGAGCTGCGGGATCGGGCGGACGGTGACGCCCGCGCTGGCCAGGTCGACCATGAAGTACGTCAGGCCGTGGTGGCGCTTGGACTCCGGGTCGGTGCGGAAGAGGCCGAAGAGGCGGTGCCCGTAGGTGCCGCGCGAGCTCCAGATCTTCTGGCCGTTGAGCACCCAGCCGCCGCGCTCGTCGTCGCGGTCCGCGCGCGAGCGCACGTTGGCCAGGTCGGAGCCCGCCTCGGGCTCGGACCAGCCCTGCACCCAGATCTCCTCGCCGGAGGCCATCTTGGGGAGGTAGCGGTCCTGCTGTTCCTGGGAGCCGAACTCGAATACCGTCGGGGCGAAGAGGAAGATGCCGTTCTGGCTCACCCGGCCGGGCGCGCCCGCGCGGTAGTACTCCTCTTCGAAGATCAGCCACTCGGTCAGGCCGGCCTCGCGGCCGCCGTACGCCTTCGGCCAGGACACGACCGCCCAGCGGGCGTCGAAGAGCTTCTTCTCCCACTCCTGGTGGAGCCGGAAGCCTTCCTCGGTGTCCATCGACGGCAGAGGCGTCGCCGGAACATTGGCCTCCAGCCAGGAGCGGACCTCCTGCCGGAACTCCTGCTCCTTCGGTGAGAACTCCAGATCCACCGGGACACTCCTCACACTGCGCGCGTCTTGGGCGATGCGGCGGGCACGGTTAGCATAACTGACGGACCGTCAGGTTAGCGGTTCACGCCCAGACCGCAAGATCGCGCAGGTCACACCCGATACCGGGGGTGACCTGCACCTCAAGATCACACGGATCACGCAGGGGAGAGCACATGCCCGAGGCATACATCGTCGAGGCGGTCCGCACGCCCGTGGGCCGCAAGAAGGGGTCGCTGGCGAGCGTGCACGCCGCCGACCTGGGCGCGCACGCGCTGAAGGCGGTCGTGGAGCGCAGCGGCATCGACCCGGACGTGGTCGAGGACGTGATGTTCGGCTGCGTCGACGCGATCGGCCCGCAGGCCGGCAACATCGCGCGCACGGCGTGGCTCGCCGCGGGCTACTCCGAGGCCGTCCCGGGCGTGACGATCGACCGCCAGTGCGGCTCGTCCCAGCAGGCCATCCACTTCGCCGCGCAGGCGGTCATGTCGGGCACGAACGACGTGGTCATCGCGGGCGGCGTGCAGAACATGAACCAGATCCCGATCTCCGCGGCCATGACCTCGGCCAAGCAGTTCGGCTTCGAGGACCCGTTCTCCGGCTCGCACGGCTGGGTCGCCCGCTACGGCGACGAGCCGGTCGACCAGTTCTACGGCGCCGAGCTGATCGCCAAGCGCTGGGGCCTCACCCGCTTGGAGATGGAGGAGTTCGCCCTCGCATCGCACGAGCGCGCCCTGCACGCGATCGACAACGGGTACTTCACCAAGGAGATCGCCCCGATCGAGGTCGACGGCACGGTCGTCGACACCGACGAGCCGCCGCGCCGCGGCACGACGCTGGAGAAGATGGCCGGCCTCCAGGTGCTCATGGCGGACGGCACGATGACCGCCGCCGTCGCGTCGCAGATCTCCGACGCGTCGGCCGCGCTGCTCATCGTCTCCGAGCGCGCGCTGCAGCAGTACGGCCTCACCCCGCGGGCCCGCATCCACCACCTGAGCGTGCGCGGCGCCTCCCCGATCGAGATGCTGTCCGCGCCGATCCCGGCGACCCAGTACGCGCTGGAGAAGACCGGCCTGACCATCGACGACATCGACACCGTCGAGATCAACGAGGCCTTCGCGCCGGTCGTCCTGTCCTGGATGAAGGACATCAAGGCCGACCACGCCAAGGTCAACCCGGACGGCGGCGCCATCGCCCTCGGCCACCCGCTGGGCGCCACCGGCGCGCGCCTGATGACCACGATGCTGCACCGCCTGGAGCGCACCGGCGGCCGCTACGGCCTCCAGACCATGTGCGAGGGCGGCGGCCTGGCGAACGTGACCATCATCGAACGCCTCTGACCCACCCGCCGGGCTCTCCCCCGGCACAGCGCTCCCCCTGAGGGCGGTCGGCACCACGTCGACCGCCTTCACGGCGTTTACGGGACGAACAGCCCGGAGGGGTCGGCGGCTTGGGGGCCGGGACGGGCGGCCCGGCGGCGGGCATCTTATACCCACCCCCCACCCCCTCCGCTGGAAAACCCCGAATTTCACTCCTTCGCGGCATCGCCCTGCGTAGCTTCTCGGTCACTGTTGCCGCGCAGGAAGGGGAGCCGGCGTGCCCGGGATCGACGAATGCCTGGACGAGGTCATGGCCTTGCCGGGGGCCAGGGGAGCCGCGGTGGTCGAGTGGATCAGCGGGCTCGCCCTGGGCGCGGTCGGCGCCTCACCCAACGACGACCACGAGGTCACCGCCGCGGAGACCGCCGAAATCGCCCGACTCGCCTCCGAATACGCCGCCTTCGCCCACGACCCGGCGTCCCCCGCCGCGCCGTTCTCGCCGTATGCCGACTTCGCCGACGACGCCCCGCTCCCACCCGGCGCGGACGGCGACACCGTCCGGATCGGCACCCCCGTCGAGGACATCATCGTCACCACCCGCACCGGCCACCACCTGCTGCACTTCGTCGACACCCCCTTCGACAGCGGCGTCTTCCTGCACCTCTGGCTCGACCGGGCGGACGGCAACCTCGCCCTCGCCCGCCTACGGCTGCGCGACTTGGCCGAGCGGCTGGCGCTGCGGTGACCGCCATCGCCCCGGAAGCCGCGCCACCCGCCCGCACCGCGGTCCCCGGCATGCCCGAGGACGGGGTCGCCGACGCCCTTCTGCGCCTCTCCGCCGCGCGGGCCGGCGGCGCGCTGTTCGGCGCCCACGGCACCGTTTACCTGCGCGACGGGGCCGTGGTGCACGCGGAGAGCCCGGATGCCCCGTCGCTCGACGTGCTGCTCGACGGCACCGCACACGTCGCCCCCGGGGTCCTGGAGATCTGCCGGCTCGAAGCGCTGTTCGACGCGGCGTTCTTCGTCCTCGGCCCGGACTCCGGCCCCGCCCGCTTCCGTCCCGGCGCCGCCCACCGGTCCGGCCCCGGACACCCGGTCGCCGCCGCCACGGTCGCCCGCGAGTCGCACCGCCGCCGGGCGATGCTCGACCGGGTCTACCCCAACCCCCGGCTGGACGGCGCACCCGTCCGGCGCCACGCGCGCCCCGCGGCCCGGGTCACCCGCCGCCAGCGCGCCGTCCTGCGGCTCGCGGACGGCGTGCGCACCCCAAGCGCGATCGCGCTGGCGCTGGGCTGCCCCGCGTTCCACGTGCTCGTCGAGGTCCGCCGCTTGGCGGCCGCCGGGCTCGTCGACGTCCGTCCCCCGGACCCCGATCCGGAGCCGCTCGCACCGCCCCCGTGGCTCACCGCCGCGGCGGCGCCCACCGCACCGCCCGACGTGGCCCTGCTGATCCGGCTCCGCGACGCCCTGGCGGCCTGGTGAGCGCGCCGCACCGCGGGCCCCGCGAATTTCGCGGGCCCCAGGCCCCGGCGATCCGGTCATGAAGCGCGCGCTCTGGCAGCGCGCCGGAAAAAGGAAAGGACGAACTGTGCCCGCGGCGGACGCCGAAGTCCTCGACGAGCTGCGCCGGTTGCGCACTCGGCTGCCCCAGGTCACCGGTGCCCTCGCGGCCGCCGCGGACGGCCTCGTCATCGCGCAGGACGCGGACGGCACGGAGGCCGACGCGGTCGCCGCACTGACCGCCGCCTCACTCGCCGTCGCGGTGCGGATGGCCGCCGCGACCGGCCGCGGCGAGTTCCGCGAACTGCTGGTGCGCGGCGTGGACGGCTACGTGGCGACCTACGCCGCCGGCCCGCTCGCCGTGCTGACGGTGCTCGCCGAACCGCGCGTCAACGTCGGCCGCCTGCACCTGGAATCCCGCCAGTCCGGCGCCCGGATCGCCGAACTCGTCGGACGGCACTACGCCCGCGACCCGGCGGAACACGGCACCGACGACCCCATGCCGCGCCGCATCCCGCGGTCACTCCCGCCCCCGACCGGCGAACGGCCCGGAGGCCGCTCCTGATGGCCGCACGACGGTCGGCACCGAACCGATCACCTTCACCTGCACAGTCACGTTCGCAGTCACGTTCGCAGTCACCTTCGCAGTCACCTTCGCAGTCACCGAGGAAAGGAAAACCCGCCATGGCCGGCATGAACACCGAGACCGCGCTCAAGGAAGCCATGACCACGATCGAGGGCACGATCGGCGTCGCCCTCGTCGACTACACGAGCGGTATGGCGCTGGGCACGCTCGGCGGCGGAAAAGACCTCGATCTCACCGTGGCCGCGGCCGGCAATACCGACGTGGTGCGGGCCAAAGTCCGCACCATGGAAATGCTGGGCCTGAAAGACGAGATCGAGGACATCCTCATCACCCTCAGCGGCCAGTACCACTTGATCCGGATGCTCAAGGGCCGCGGAAAGACCGGGCTGTTCCTGTATCTGGCGCTCGACAAGAACCGCGCCAACCTCGCAATGGCCCGGCACCAGCTCAAGCGCGTGGAAGCCGAACTCGAGGTCTGATCCCGCGCGGCCGGCACCGCCGGCCCGGAGACCCGCCCGAAGGCGGCCGGCAGGGGAAACGGCCGCGGGGGGAAGGCCGGGCCGGGTACGGAATCCAACTCCCGTACCCGGCCCGCCTGTTTGCCCGAAGCGGCGGCTTTCAGCGCGCCAAGTGCGCGCCGCCGTCCACCGCGAGCGTCGCGCCGGTGATGTACGACGCGGCGTCCGACGCCAGGAACAGCACCGCGTCGGCCACTTCATGGCGCGTCCCGTGCCGCCCGAGCGGGCTGTGCGTCTTCGTCCCGGTCACCGCGGTGATGCGGCTGTAGCCCTCGGTGCCGGTCATCCCACCCGGCGCGACGACGTTCACGCGCACGCCGTTCTTCCCCCACTCGATCGCGCTCGTTCGGGTGAGCGCGTCCACGGCGGCCTTCGCCGACGCGACGTGGGCCTGCAGCGCCATCCCGGTGTACTGGATGGTCGCGGAGATGTTGACGATCGACCCGCCGTGCGCGCCGAGCCACGCGTCGTAGGCCGCCCGCGACACGTTGAAGGTGCCGAGCAGGTCGATGTCCACCACGGCCTTGAACCCGTTGGGGCTCAGGCCGGTCAGCGGCGCCGGGAAGTTCCCCGCCGCGTTGTTCACCACCACGTCGAGCCGCCCGTACGCCTCCACCGTCTCGGCGACGACGCGCTCCACCTGCGCCATGTCCCGCACGTCGCACACGCCGTAGCGCGCCTCGATGCCCTGCGACACGAGTTCGTCCACCGCGGGACGGAGGTTGTCCTCCTTCCGGCTGCAGATGGCCACCTTGGCACCGTGCCGCCCGAGCGTCCGGGCGATCTCCAGACCGAGCCCGGTGGCTCCGCCGGTGACCAGGGCGACCCGCCCGTCGAGGATGCCGTCGCGAAAGACACTCATCGGCTGCCGCCTCCCGTCGATCTCACCCCATGCTGTCCAATCCGCCCGAGCCTAGGCACGACGCCGTCGAACGGACAGAGGTTCGGGCACATTCTCCGCCGCACCGACCTGCGGTTTCGACCGCCCCGGCAGCGCGAAAGCCGCGACGACCCCCGCCATCGTGCCGACGGCGACAACCGCCATCGCGGTCCGGACGCCGTCCAATGGCACCAGCAGCGCGAGCCCCGCACTGGCGCCGAACTGCAAGGCGGTGGAAGCAAGTCCGGATGCCACGCCCTGCTCGTGCGCGACCACCCCGGTGCCCGCCGCCATCCACATCGTGCTGAACGAGACACCACCGCCGAGCCCGTACGCCACGATCCCGGCGAGCAGCTTCGGATACGTTGCCGAATCCGTCATCGCCCATGCGAACAGCGCGCTGCCGACCGCCGTCACCGCCAGTCCCGACGCGAGCGTTCCCCGCAGGCCCAACCACGGAAGCAAACGCTCCCCCAGCACATTTCCACACGTCAGCGCCAACGTCGGGCCAAGGAAGGCGATGCCGGTCCGCAGCGCCGAGAAACCCATCTCCGCCTGGAAGAACATCGTGAGGAAGTACGGCACGGACTGCGCAGTCGCGCCGAACACCAGGATCACGGCCGCCGACGCGGTGACGTTCCGGTTGCGGAACAGCCGCAGGGGCAGCAGCGGATGCGCGGCCCGCGTCTCGACCGCCGCGAACACGCCCAGGAGCAGCGTCCCGACGAGAGCCGCCCCCACGACCCGGGCACTCGCCCACCCCCACACCGGGCCTTGCGCGAGCGTGCACACCAGCAGCGTCAGCCCCGCCGTACCGGTCAGCGCCCCGGGCACGTCGAAGCCGCCGCCGGACCCGCGTTCCCCGCGCCGGGCGCCGTCCGTCGGCAGCAGCCGGAACGCCGCCGCCCCGCCGATCACCACCAGCGGCACGTTCACGAAGAACACCGCCGACCACCCGAACGCACCCGTCAGAACCCCGCCGCTCAATGCCCCGAGCGACAGGCCCGCGGCGCCGGACACCGCCCACACCGTCATCGCCCGGGTCCGCTGCGGTCCTTCCGCGAACATCGTGCCCACCAACGACAGCGTGGCCGGGAACAGCACCGCGCCCCCGGCACCCTGCACCGCCCGCGCCGCAATGAGCGGCCCCGGCGCGGACGCCAGGCCGCCGAGCAGCGAGCCGAACCCGTACAGGGCCATTCCGGCGACGAACATGCGGCGCCGGCCGAGAAGATCCGCCAGCCGACCGCCGAGCAGCAGCAGGCCGCCGTATGCGACCGCGTAGGAACTCACCACCCACTGCAGCGAATGAGGGGTGAACCCGACGTCGTCGGCGATGTCCGGCAGGGCGACGTACACGATGGTGAAGTCGAGCGCCGTGATCAGCCCGGCGAGCGCGAGCAGCGCGAGACTCCAGGCGGGACGTTGCGGGCGGGCGGCCGCGAGGGCGGAAACGGCAGGCATGGCGGACTCCTGGCCACAAAGAGTGAGGGAACGGGCGGGCGACGGCCCGCACCGGACTCCAGCCTGTCCGCCGGCGCCGGATCCTCCCATGGCCGCGTCGTGCCTACGCACGCCGTGATCAGGAACAGCCGCGTCCGCGTATCGTCCTGGTGTGGACGTCCGCACCGAACTCGGCGACTTCCTGAAGTCGCGCCGCGCCCGGCTCCGCCCGGAGGACGTCGGAATCCGCGACTACGGCGGCTTCCGCCGGGTCGCGGGCCTGCGCCGCGAGGAACTCGCCCGCCTGGCGGGCGTGAGCATCGCCCACTACACGCGCCTCGAACAGGGAAAAGGCGGCAGTGTCTCCCCCGAAGTCCTGAACGCCATCGGCAACGCCCTCCGCCTCGCCCCCGACGAACTCGCCCACCTGCACCGTCTGGCCCACCCGCGGCACCGCACCGGACCCGGACCCGGCCGCCCCGAGGTCCGCCCGGGCCTGCGCCACCTCATCGCCTCCTTCACTCTCACCCCCGCGCTGCTCACGGGCGGCCACACCCAGGTGCTCGCCTGGAATCCGCTCGCCGCCGCGTTGTTCGGCGACTTCGCCGAGGTGCCGGAAGAACAACGCAGCATCACGCACCTGATGTTCGTGATCCCCGGCATGTGCGCGCTGCACGGCGAGCGCTGGGAGCAGGTCGCCCGTGAGCACGTCGGCCACCTCCGCTCCCTCGCCGGCCGTCGCCCGGAGGACACCGGCTTCGCCGAGCACATCGACGAACTGCGCGCCGCCAGCCGTGTCTTCGACCGCATGTGGGTGGAACACCCGGTCGCCCAGGTGCGCAACCGCGTCTACCATCTCGACCACCCCCGCGTCGGCCGCCTGGTCCTGTTCGGCGAGCTCCTCCCCCTCCCCGACGACCCCGATCTGAGCGGCCTCGACCTGTTCGCCGCCAAACTGGGGTCTCCGTCGGAGGCGGCACTGCGCCGCTTGGCGGAGACCGCGTGACCCTGCCGTACCGTCACGACGGCGAACGAGAGTGTGACGTCCGGCAGCCGCGACCCGGCACGCACTTTCCCGCCGCGACCGTGTCCGGGTGCGGGACGGAGGGGCGCGGCGGGAGACTGGTGAGCATGACCACCACGATCCACCTGGCCCAGCAGCCCGAGGCGGACGCGCTGCTCGGGCGCAGTCCGCTTGCCGCGTTGGTGGGGATGCTGCTGGACCAGCAGATCCCCATGGAATGGGCGTTCGCCGGGCCGTACACGATCGCCCAGCGGATGGGATCGGACGATCTCGACGCGCACGTGATCGCCGCGTACGAGCCCGAGGCCTTCGCCGCGATCCTGTCCGACAAGCCCGCGGTGCACCGCTACCCGGGGTCGATGGCCAAGCGGATCCAGCAGCTGTGCCAGTACCTCGTCGAGCACTACGACGGGGACGCCGCGGCCGTGTGGAAGGACGCGAAGACCGGCGCCGAGCTGTTCAAGCGCCTCACCGACCTGCCCGGATACGGCGAGCAGAAGGCCAAGATCTTCACCGCGCTGCTCGGCAAGCAGTACGGCGTGCGGCCCAAGGGCTGGCGCGAGGCCGCCGGAGCGTACGGCGCGGACGGCTCGTGCATGTCGGTCGCCGACATCACCGGCCCCGATTCGCTGCAGAAGGTGCGCGCGCACAAGCAGGAGATGAAGCGCGCGGCCAAGGAAGCCCAAACGGCCAAGACCGCCAAGACCGCCAAGGCGAAGAAGTAGAGCACCCCGCACGCGCGAAGGGCCGGTACGGACATCCGTACCGGCCCTTCGCGGTGGACGGCACCGCAAGCGGTTCAGCCTTCCAGCTCCCGCAGGATCTCGCTCGCCTGCGCGGTGATCCGGTCGATCAGCTCCCGGCAGCTCGGCAGGTCCTCGATGACGCCGACGACCTGGCCGGACGCCATCACGCCGAGGTCCGGACGCCCGTCGACCATCGCCGCCTTGAGCAGCATCGGGGTGTTCGCGGCCATGAGCACCTGCGGCCAGGAGAGCCCCTGGGACTTCTTCATGGCCAGGCCCTCGCGGACCATGTCCTTGACCGGGATCCCGGACAGCTTCTGGAAGCGCAGGCCGTTGGCGATCGCGCGCGGGTAGCGGGCGACGACCGAGCGCTGCTCCAGCTTCTTGACGAAGTCGGTGGCGAGCACGCGGTGCGGCACGCCGTCGACCTCCTTCGACACGACGGTGCCGTTGACGTCGGTCTTGAGGTAGACCTCCTTGACCGCGACCGCCACCGGGCTGTCGCTGGTCAGCAGGAAGCGCGTCCCCATCGCGATCGCGTCGGCGCCGTAGGCGAGCGCGGCGACCAGGCCGCGTCCGTCGAAGAAGCCGCCCGCCGCGATGACCGTCACGTCGGTGCCCTTGAGCACGTCGGTGACCTGCGGCAGCAGCAGCGTGGTCGGGATCGAGCCGGTGTGCCCGCCGCCCTCGCCGCCCTGCACGATCACGCCGTCGACGCCCCACTCGGCGACCTTCTGCGCGTGCCGCTTGGCGCCGATCGACGGGACGACCAGCATGCCCAGGTCGTGCGCGCGCTTGATCAGGTCCTTCTTGGGGGCCTGCGCGAACGACGCGACCTTGATGCCTTCGCGGCCCATCAGCTCGATGCGGTCGGCCGCGTCGGGCGCGTCGGCGCGCAGGTTGACCGCGAACGGCTTGTCCGTGGCCTTCTTCACCGTGGCGATCGCGTTGACCAGCTCGTCGTACGTCATGGTGGCCGACGCGAGGATGCCGAGACCGCCGGCCTCCGCGGTCGCCGCGACCAGCTTGGGGTACGACACGTAGCCCATGCCGGTCTGCACGATCGGGTACTGGACGCCGAACTTCTCGGTGAACCCGTTCTTCAGGGCCGGGTGCAGCGCCGTCATGCCGGGACCTCGCGCAGGCGCATGCCGCGCGGGTCGACGACCTCGCGGATGAGCCGCAGCTCTTCCTCGGTGGGCAGCCGGGTCTCCGGCACGTCCGCCGGGACGACCAGCTCGAAGCCGGTGTTGGCGACGACCTCGTCGACCGTGACGCCCGGGTGCACGGACGCCAGGCGCATGACCGCCGGGGCGCCGTCGACCGACACGAAGTCGAGGACCGCGAGGTTGGTGACGACCCGGCGCACCTCGTGGAAGCGGCCGGCCGCGCCCACCTCGGCGGCGCGGTCGTAGCCGACGCACGAGACCATGTCGACCTTCGCCGTCAGCACGCGCGACGAGTGCTTGGGGATCCAGTAGCTCGTCGTGTGGTTGATGGTGTTGCCGGGGCCGCCGCGCGAGCCGAGGACCTGGCGCTTGGGCTTGGCCCAGTCGCCGATCGCCGAGATGTTCGCGTTGCCGTGCTTGTCGATCTGGACCGGGCCCATCATGACGTGCCGGCGCCCGGAGGCGAGCACGTCGAGGACCTGGCGGTAGGGGATCCAGCCGACGGCCGCGAACTCGTCCGGCTTGGCGCCGAGGCGGTGGGTGCCCTCGAAGAACAGCGACTCGCCGTTCGACAGCACCAGGTCCGGCTCGAAGGTGGCGCGGGCCACGCGGGCGCCGATCGTGGGGATGGTGCCCATCGGCGAGCCGATGATCTCGCCGTCGCCGCGGAAGCAGTCGGCGACCGCGGCCACGCACACGTCGGCGCGGGTGATCTCCGTCAGGGTGTCGGTCACTTGGAGTTCTCCTCACGGAACTTGGCGACCTCGGCCTGGTAGGCGGCCTCGTCGGCGACCTTCAGGAACCGCTGCTCGAACGCGGCCCACGTCTCCGGGTCGCCCGCGGCGGCCGCGTACGCCTTCTGGAACGCCTCGTCGCGGTTGTACTCCGGCGGGCACTCGGTGAAGTGCGCGCCGTTCGGGGTCTCCACTACGCCGTGCGTCATGTAGCGGTGCAGGACGAGCGTGTGGAAGCAGCCGGCTTCCTTGAGCAGGTCCTCGCTGGACACGACGCGCTCCGCCGAGACGTACGCCTTGTCGGCGGCCAGGCAGAACAGGTCGTCCATGAACTGGTCGGGGCCGGTGAGCGCGGCGTTGCCCTTCTCGTCCGCGACGTTGGCGTGCACGAGGGCGACGTCCAGCTTCAGCGCCGGCATGGCGACCAGCTCTTCGCCGTCCCCGTAGGGGGAGGCGACGGTCTTCAGGTGCGGCGACACCTTGAGGATGTCCGAGCCCAGGCCCGCGCGGGTCGGCAGGAACGGCAGGCGCTGCGCGGCCGCGCGCAGGCCGGTGAGGAACATGCCCTCGTCGTACTCGACCGCCTCGACGAGCGCGTTCTCGCGCACGTACCGGAAGTTCGGCTCCAGCGCGATCGAGTCGAGCGACACGAACGCGTACACGAGCTTCTTGGCCTTGCCCGCGCGGGCGAGCAGGCCGACGTCCGGGCCGCCGTACGAGACGACGGTCAGGTCCTTCAGGTCGGACCGCAGGATGGCGCGGACCAGGGCCATCGGCTTGCGCCGGGAGCCCCAGCCGCCGATGCCGACGGTCATGCCGTCTTCGAGTTGGGCGACGACCTCGTCGGGCGTCATGCGCTTGTCAGCCATGGATTCCTCTGCCCTACTTCCGCTACTTGGAGGTGTCCGCGTCGCGGTTCTCGACGAACGCGTCGCGCAGCTCGTCGGACACGCCGGTGAGGTTCAGCTCGAACGTGAAGCCCTGCTCGTAGCGGTAGCTGCGCTTGACGTCGACCGGGTCGATGCCGTTCAGCGAGGCCTTCGCGGCACGGATGACGGTCGGCGACTTCGCGGCGATGCTGCGCGCGACCTCGAACGCGGTGTCCACGAGCTTGTCGCGGTCGACGAGCTTGTAGATCGACCCGTAGGCGTGCAGCTCGGACGCGGGGGCGTTCTCGCTCGTGTAGACCATCTGGCGCATGCGGTGCTGCGGCACCAGGCGGGCCAGGTGGGTGGCCGCGCCGAGCGCGCCGCGGTCCACCTCGGGAAGACCGAAGAAGGCGTCGTGGCTGGCGACGATGATGTCCGCGTTGCCGACCAGGCCGATGCCGCCGCCGACGCAGAAGCCGTGCACCGCGGCGACGACCGGGACCTCGCACTCGTACACCGCGGCGAACGCCTCGTAGCAGCCGCGGTTGGCGCCGACGAGGGCGTCGTAGCCCGTGGTGTTCTGCATCTCCTTGATGTCGACGCCGGCGTTGAAGCCGCGTCCCTCGGCGCGCAGCACGACGACCCGCACCTGCGGGTCGCGGCTCGCGCGGCGCATCGTGTCGGCCAGCTCGAACCAGCCGGCGACGTCGAGGGCGTTCACCGGGGGAGCGTCGAGCACCACCTCGGCGATGCCGTCGCGCACCTCGTAGCGGATAGCCATGGCAATCGGATCCATTCGGCCGCGGCGTCAGTCGGGAGCGGGGCGCCCCGTACCGGCTGCCTGTCCCCGGGCGTCGCTCGGGAGCAGGGCATGATGTCCGGTCTGCTCCGGTCTGCCGGAGAATCCGACGGGCCGAAGTGTGGTACCTCACCCTCCGATCTGACTGATCGTCAGATTTCTGCCACCATAGTTGACTCTTGACGGGCCGCGCCAGACGGGGCGGCCGTGGCCGACGACACCTTGAACCCCATCCGGAGCGTGCGATGACGGCACCCGCCAACCCCCTGGACCTGACCGGCAAGGTCGTGCTCGTCACCGGCGGCGCCAAGGGCATCGGCCGCGGCATCACCGAGCGCTTCCTCGCCGCCGGCGCGGACGCCGTGGTGTGCTCGCGCTCGGAACCCGAGTCGCTGCCGAGTGCGGGCGGACGCACCGCGGTCTACCACCCGGCCGACGTGCGCGACCCGGACACCGCGTTCGCCACGGTGGCGTTCATCGAGGAGAAGTTCGGCCGGCTCGACGTGCTGGTGAACAACGCGGGCGGGGCGCCGTTCTCCGATGCGGCCACCGTGTCGCCGCGGTTCAGCAAGGCGATCATCGAGCTGAATCTCCTCGGCCCGCTGTACTTCGCGCAGGCCGCCTTCCGTCTGATGAACGGTCAGGAAGAAGGCGGCTCGATCGTCAATATCAGCAGCGTCTCGGGAGTCCGGCCGTCGCCGGGGACCGCCGCGTACGGTGCCGCCAAGGCCGGTATGAATTCGCTGACCAAGACGCTCGCCGTCGAATGGGGCCCGAAAGTCCGGGTCAATTCGATCGTGGTCGGCTTGGTGAAGACCGAGCAGGCCCACCTGCACTACGGCGACGACGCCGGCATCGCCGCGGTGGGGGCCACGATTCCCCTCGGCCGAATGGCTGAACCTGACGACGTGGCAGATGCGTGCCTTTTCCTCGGGTCGCCGATGTCGCGCTACGTCAGCGGTGCCGAAATCCTTCTGCACGGAGGGGGCGAAAAGCCCGCGTTCCTCGGTGCCGCGAACAGCGAGCCCGATCATGCGCCCGTAAACTGACGGCATGACAGGACAAGTTCGCACCGTCGACGGCCGCGTCGCCGGGCGACGCGGCCAGGCCACCCGGCAGAAACTGCTGGACTGCCTGCGCGAGATGCTCGACACGTCGCCGTACCGTGACGTCAAGGTCATCGACGTCGCCCGGATGGCAGGCACCTCGCCCGCAACCTTCTACCAGTACTTCCAGGACGTCGAGAGCGCGATCCTCGAGATCGCCAACGACATGGCGAAGGACGGCGCGCGCCTCAAGGCGCTCACCGAGGACCAGGGCTGGACCGGCAAGGGCGGCTACGCCGCGGCCGAGGCGCTGGTCGACGGATTCCTGGACTTCTGGCGGGAGTACGAGCCGATCCTCCGCGTCGTGGACCTCGCGTCCGCGGAGGGCGACAAGCGCTTCTACAAGGTCCGCCAGTCCATCCTCAACGCGGTGACCACGGGTCTGACCGAGGCCATCGAAGAGGTGCACACCAAGGGCAAGTCGGCCGACGAGGTCGCCCCCAACGCCATGGCGGGCACGCTCGTGGCCATGCTGGCGGCCGTCTCCGGCCACCAGAAGGGCTTCGAGACCTGGAAGATCAAGATGAAGGACGTGCGTCCGGCGCTGTCCACGCTCGTCTACATGGGCATCACGGGCAAGAAGCCGCCGCGCTGATCCCGCCGCCCCGGTCGGCAGCACCGACGAGGTCCGCATGACCGGGGCGAGCCCGCGAGGATCCGGCACACCACCGCACCGTCCTCGGGCGGGTCGCACGCACGCGGCGGGAGGGCAGCATTCCACTCCCCCGCCATCCGGGTGGTTTCATGTGAAACCACCCGGTTCGTCCGTTTTTGGACCCGTGTGGATTTCCCGGCGTCAGATCCCGGCCAGGGCGGCGATGCGCTCCCGCTGGCGGGTCCGCGGACCGAACAGCAGGGCCGACGTGGTGGCGCGCTTCAGGTACAGGTGGACGTCGTGCTCCCAGGTGAAGCCGACGCCGCCGTGCAGCTGGATGGCCTCCTCGGCCAAGTGCCGGTAGGCGGCGGTGGCCTGCGTCGTCGCGAGCGGGGCCATCAGCGCCAGCTCGCCGGCGCCGGGCGCGGCCGGGTCGACGTCGAGGCCCGCGGCCTCCGCTTCGGCGGCTGCCCAGGCGGCGTAGTAGAGCGCCGAGCGGGAGGTCTCCAGCGCCACGTACAGGTCCGCGCAGCGGTGCTTGAGCGCCTGGAACGAACCGATCGCGCGGCCGAACTGCACGCGGATCTTGCTGTACTCGACGGTCATGTCGAGGCACCGCGCGGCGCCGCCGACCGACTCCGCGGCGATCGCCACCTCGGTCAGCTGCCGCACCCGCTCCAGCGCCTTCTCGGTCGCCGCACCCGGCGTGCCGAGCAGCCGCGCCGGGGTGTCCGCGAAGTCCAGCCGGGCCTGACGGCGCGTCTGGTCGAGCACCGGCAGCGCGGTGCGGGTCAGCCCGGCGGCGTCCGCGTCCACCGCGAAGAGCGCCGTCTCGCCGTCGAGGCGCGCGGCGACCAGGATCAGCCCGGCGAGCGCCCCGTCGACCACGTGCGTCTTGACGCCGTCCAGCCGGTAGCCGCCGTCCGCCGTCGCGGTGGCGGGCAGGGCGATGGCGGCCAGGTCACGGGTGCCCGGCTCGGCGAGCGCGAGAGCGGCGAGCAGCGAGCCCTCGGCGATCCCCGGCAGGTACTCGGTGCGGGCCCCCTCGTCGGCGCCGTGCAGCAGCGCGGACGCGGCCATCACCGACGACGCGAGGAACGGCGACGGGAACAGCGCCCGGCCCATCTCCTCCAGCGCGATCACGACCTCGGTGAAGCCGAAGCCGACGCCGCCGTACTCCTCGGGGATGCCGAGGCCGGCGAGCCCGGTCTGGTCGCACAGCCGGCGCCACACCTTGGCGTCGTAGCCGTGCTCGGTCGCCATCGCGGCACGGACGGCCGGAGAGTCGCTCTGCTTGTCGAGTGCGTCGCGGAGAGCCCTGCGGATCTCCTGCTGCTCCTCGCTGAACTCGACGTCCATTGCCCTGCTCCCTGCCTGAGTCCGGACTGCGGCTCGCGACCGGCCCCATTGCCGATCCGCGGTCGGAGGACCAGTATCTGACACACCGTCAAATCATGCGAACATCGCCTTCGTCACACTCTCGGACCGTGGTGCGCCGCACCCGATCCGTGCTGTCCTCGAAGGCGAAGCCAGGCAGGAGGGTCCTGATGACCGTAGTCGCCGCAGTCCTGCGGGAGGCCGCACGACGCTTTCCGGAGCGGCGTGCGCTGGTCCAGGGCGGCACCGCCTTCACGTACGCGGGGCTCGACGCGCTGACCGACCAGGTCGCCGCCGGGTTCGCGCAGCGCGGCGTGCGGGCGGGCGACCTGGCGGCCCTCGTGCTGCCGACCGGGCCCGAGTACGTGGTCGCGTACCTCGCGCTCGCCCGGCTGGGCGCCGTCACGACCGGCGTCGGCCCGCGGTACATGGCCGCCGAACGCGCCAAGGTGCTCACCCAGGCGCGGCCCGAACTCGTCATCGCCACCGAGGAATTGGCCGAGGGCGTGCCGTCGGGCCCGGAACTCCTGCTGTGCACGCCGGCCAAGGAAGCCGCCGAGGTGTGGCGCGACTTGCGCACCGACGCGATCCCGCCGGTGCCGCGGGTCACCGGGGTCGACGACCCCGACCTGCCGGAGACGGTGGTGTTCACGTCCGGGACCACCGGCACCCCCAAGGGGGCGCTGTTCACGTCGCGGCAGATCGCGGCGATCACCGAGATGGACACCGGCGGCCGGTGGGGCGAAGGCGGCCCGCAGCTGGTCGCCACCGGGCTGCCGCACGTCGGCTTCATGACCAAGCTGGCCGGCTACCTCAAGCTCGGCGCCACGATGCACCTGCTGGGGCGCTGGCGGGCGGAGGACGCGCTGCGGATCGTCGCGCGCGAGCGGATCCCGTACATCGGCGGCGTGGCCGCGCAGGTGTCGCTGCTGCTGCGCCGGCCGGAGTTCGACACGTACGACTTCTCGCACGTCAAGGGCCTCATCGTGGGCGCGGGCCCCTCCCCCGCGCCGGTGGTGCGCGAGGCCCGCGAGCGGTTCGGCGCGGGTTACTCGATCCGGTACTCGATGACCGAGTCGGGCGGCCTGGGCACGCTGACCGCGTTCGACGCTCCCGAGGAGGAAGCCCTGCACACGGTGGGCCGGCCGCGGCCGGGCACCGAGCTGGAGATCCGCGACCCGGAGACGGGCGCGGTGCTGACCCAGGGCGAGGCCGGGCAGATCTGCCTGCGGGCACCGTCCGTGATGGCCGGTTACTGGCGCAACCCCGAGGACACCGCCAAGGCACTCGACCCGGACCGCTGGCTGCGCACCGGCGACCTGGGCCGGATCGGCGAGGACGGCTGCCTGCGGATCACCGGCCGCATCTCGGACATGTACATCCGCGGCGGGTACAACGTCTTCCCGCTGGAAGTCGAGTCCGTCCTGCTCGCCCACCCGTCCGTCGCGTCCGTCGCGGTGACCCCGCGGCCCAGCGCGGTGATGGGCGAGATCGGCGTGGCGGTCGTGGTGCCCCGCGCGGGCACGCCCACGCCGACGCTGGAGGACCTGAGGGAGTTCGCGGGCCCGCGCCTCGCCGCCTACAAGCTGCCCGAGGCGCTGCGGATCGTCGACGAGCTGCCGCTCACCGGCATGGACAAGATCGACCGCAAGGCGCTGGCCGCACGCGAGCGCACCGCCGGCGACATCTGAGCCGGACCGGGCGCGCACCGCACGGCATAGCACGCAGAGCACGGCACGGAACGGCAAAGCACGGCAGAGCACGGCACGGAACGTGGCAAGACGGCACCACCCCGCACCACCCCGCACCATGGGGCCCACCAAACGGCGTACCTACCGTTCGGTCGGGATCACCCCGCTGACCGGCGGTTTCTCCGAGAAACATTGACCAAGTCAGCAGAAATCCCCATGATCGGACAGAAATACGCGACCACGGGGGGATGAGACGCTAGACAGTCCTGACGTCCCATCAGCAAGCTAACTGACTGACCGTCAGGTCAGATGATTCACTGATGGATCGAAAGACGAGGGACGGGCCAGACGATGCTTCGTGACAGCAGGGAACAGCACGCTCCGGGACACGCCCGTACCGGTTCCGCAACCACCCCGATACGCTCCGTCGACCAGACCCTCCCGGTCGACCTCACCGGCAGGCCGCTGCAACTGCGCCCCGCCGACCTCGACCGGTTCTTCCGGCCGCGTACCGTCGCCGTGATCGGCGCCTCCGACACCGAGGGGCGCCCCGGCGCCCGTATCACCGCCCAACTGCGGGCCTGGTCCGAGCGCGTGGGCGCGCGGATGTTCCCGGTGAACCCGAAGCACGCGACCATCGGCGGCCAGGCATGCCACCCCGATATCGCGTCGGTCCCCGAAGTGGTCGATCTGGCGGTCATCCTGGTGGGCGACCCGCAGGAGGTGCTCGCCGACCTCGCCGCGGCGGGAGTCTCCTTCGCGGTGGTGTTCGCGGCCGGCTTCGCCGAATCCGGCGCGGCCGGCGCCGAGGCCCAGCAGCGGCTCGCCGAGCTCACCTCGGGCGGCCCGCTGCGGCTCCTCGGGCCGAACACCAACCTCAACGCCTTCGAGGAGTTCCGCGAGGACCTGGAAGGCCGCTCCATCGCGCTCATCACGCAGAGCGGGCACCAGGGCCGCCCGGTCTTCGCGGCACAGGACATCGGCATCCGGGTCTCGCACTGGGCCCCGGTCGGCAACGAAGCCGACCTGGAAACCGCGGACTTCATCCGGTACTTCGCCGACCAGCCCGAGGTCGGCGTGATCGCCGCGTACATCGAAGGCTTCAAGGACGGACGCACGTTCGCCCTCGCCGCCGACTACGCCGCGCAGCAGCGCAAGCCGATCGTGATGGTCAAGGTCGGCCGCAGCGAGGCCGGCGCGCAGATGGCCGCGTCGCACACCGGCAAGCTCACCGGCCAGGACCGCGTCGCGTCCGCGGTGTTCCGCCAGTTCGGGGTGACACGCGTCGACGGACTCGACGAACTCATCGACACGTCGCAGCTGTTCGCCCGCGCCGACCGGCCGAAGGCGAACGGCGTCTGCGTGTACTCGATTTCCGGCGGCACCGGCGCGCACATGGCCGACCTGTCCGCCGCCGCGGGCCTCGAACTGCCGCCACTCGCCGCCACCACGCAGGAGTCGCTGCGCGAGTGGATCCCCGGGTACCTGACCATCTCGAACCCGGTCGACAACGGCGGCCACCCGGCCGGCGACGAGCGCGGCCGCAAGATCATCGACGCCATCCTCGCCGACCCGAACATCGGCGTGCTCGTCTGTCCGATCACCGGGGCTTTCCCGCCCATGAGCGACAAGCTCGCCCAGGACCTGGTCGACGCGGCGGAGGCGACCGACAAGGTCGTATGCGTGATCTGGGGATCGCCGGTCGGCGACGAATCGGCCTACCGTGACATCCTGCTCAAATCGAACCGGATCGTTGTCTTCCGTACCTTCGGCAACTGCGTCACCGCGCTCAAGGCGTACTTCGACTACCACCGGTTCCGCGACAACTACGACTCCCCGTTCGACGACGTCGCCCGTACCGCCTCCCCCGCGGCGGCCAAGGCGCGGCGCCTGCTCACCGCCGGGAAGCCGCTGTCCGAGCACTCCGCGAAGCAACTGCTGCGCACCTACGGCATCCGTGTCCCGCGCGAACAGCTCGTCACCTCGGCGGCCGCCGCGGTCCGCGCCGCCGGGCTCATCGGCTACCCGGTGGTCATGAAGGCGTGCGCTCCGCAACTGCCGCACAAGAGCGACCTCGGCCTGGTCAAGCTCGGCCTGCGCTCGGCCAGCCAGGTCCGCGACGCGTACCGCGAGATCGTCGACGCGGCCCGCGACAACGGCGCCGGGCGGCTGGAAGGCGTGCTGGTCTGCCAGCAGGTCGACAAGGGCGTCGAGATGGTCGTCGGGATCTCCCACGACGAGCTGTTCGGCCCCACCGTCACGGTGGGACTCGGCGGCATCTTCGTCGAGGTGTTCGACGACATCGCCATCGGTGTGCCGCCCTTCGGCCCCCACGAGGTCCGCCGTATGCTCGGCGAACTGCGCGGCCTCAAGTGCCTGCAAGGCATGCGCGGCCAGCCGCCCGCCGACCTCGACGCGCTCGTCGACGTGGTCATGCGGGTCCAGCGCATGGCCCTGGAACTCGGCGACGACCTCGCCGAACTCGACATCAACCCGCTGATGGTCATGCCGCGCGGCGGCGGCACGGTCGCCCTGGACGCGCTGGCGATCCCCCGCTGACACGCTCCGGCGGCCCCGAGCGGCCCCGATCCCGACCGCGCCGATCCCGACCGCGCTGATCCCGAGTCCGGGACAGCGACCCGCCCCACCCGCCCGAGAGGAACGCTTCCTTGAGCACCACGCCTGAAGCCACCGAGCCCGAACTCCTGCACCGCGTCGAGAACGGCGTCCTGTGGATCACGCTGAACCGCCCCAAGGCGAGCAACGCGATCACCTGGGACCAGCGCGAAACGATCATCACGCTGCTCGGCGAGGCGTCGGCGAACGAGTCGGTCCGCGCGGTCGTCCTCGGCGCGGCGGGCGAGAAGCACTTCTGCACCGGCATGGACCTGCGCAGCTCTCCCGGCACCAAGTCGCTCCTCGCCGCCGCCGAGGAGACCGACGACGGCACCCCGAAGCCGCCCGCCCGGCCGACCGGCTACGCGTCGCGCATGATGAAGACCGGCGTGCTGCGCCTCACCACCGCGATCCTGGACTGCGAGAAGCCGGTCATCGCGGCGGTCAACGGCACCACGGCGGGCTACGGCATGGCGCTCGCGCTGGCCTGCGACCTGGTCGTGGCCGCCGACACGGCGAAGTTCATCCAGATCTTCACGCGCCGCGGCCTCATCCCGGACGGCGGCACGGCGTACATCCTGCCGCGCCTCATCGGGCCGCAGAAGGCCAAGGAACTGATGTTCTTCGCCGACGACCTGCCGGCCGACGAGGCGCTGCGCCTCGGCCTGGTCAACAAGATCGTCGCGGGCGACGAGCTGCAGGCCACCGTCAAGGAGTGGGCGGAGCGGCTGGCGAACGGTCCGACCCGGGCGTACGCGATCACCAAGCGCCTGGTCAACCGCTCGCTGGACAGCGACCGGGCGACCGCGTTCGGCGAGGAAGCGGACTCGGTCGAGCTGAACATGACCACCCGCGACGCGAACGAGGGCGTGGCGAGCCTCATGGAGCGCCGGAAGCCGGAGTACTACGGCTGGTAGTCCCCCAGGTGGTTTCCGGGGCCTGGAGGGCCTTCAGGCGCCTTCCGGACCCCCGTCGGGCCTTGCGGCCCGCATCGAGCGAGGCCCGCGCCGTCCGCGGCGCGGGCCTGGCCCCGATCGACACGTGACGACCGCCACAATGGCTCGTCGATTTTCCCCAGGGATACGCGTATTCCCTTTCCGCACAAGCCAACTGACTGCGTGTCAGGTGTGACGCACGCCCTGTCGCGTATTGATTGACGCACCGTTTTTGGCTGGCATAGCGTCGTCGCACCGCCAGACGACGACTTCGACGTATGAGGCATTCCGGGATCTCTCCCGACAATTTCCCCAGCGTCGCCGACGAACCCCCTGCGAGGACCCCATGGGCCAGCTCGACGCACCCGCCGTCGACCCCGCCGCTTTCCGGCACGTGCTCGGGCACTTCTGCAGCGGTGTCACCATCATCACCGCGAACGACGGCGACGAGCCGGTGGGCTTCGCCTGCCAGTCGTTCTCGTCGCTCTCGCTCGACCCGCCGCTGGTCACCTTCTTCGTCGCGAAGACGTCCACCACGTGGCCGCGCATCCAGCCGGGCGGCAAGTTCTGCGTCAACGTGCTGGCCGACGACCAGGAGCAGCTGTGCCGCGGCTTCGCGGTCAGCGGCGCCGACAAGTTCGCCGGCGTCGCCCACAAGCCCGCTCCGGCCACCGGCTCCCCGCTGCTCGAAGGCACGCTCGCCTACATCGACTGCACCCTGGAGCAGGTCGTGGACGGCGGCGACCACGAGATCGTCGTCGGCCGCGTCCAGGCGCTGGAAGCCCCGCGCGACGACGCCGGCCCCCTCCTCTTCTACAAGGGCAAGTTCGGGCACCCCGCCCAGAACGCCTGAAACCGGGAGCGCTACGCTTCCACCATCCCGTAGGCCCCGGACGCGCCCGACGCTCCGGGGCCTATGCGCGTCCCGGCCCCGGACACGCCGCGGCCCGCCCCGGCCGAGCCGGGACGGGCCGCCCGGTGCCGGGCCGGGCTACGGCTTGGTGCCGGCCGCCGGAGCGGTGATCGAGAAGCCCTGTCCGGGTGCGAAGGTCGTCACGTTCGGCGGGATGGACTTCATGATGTCTATCTGGGCGCACGCCGGGCAGGCGGTGTAGCCCTTCTGGCGGGCCTCGTTGGCTTGGGCTTCGGCCTGGGCCTGGGCGACGAGGGCCTGGGACTGGGCGGCCTTGGCCTGCATTTCGGAGACCTGGGCGTAGGCGGCCTGGGCCTTGTTGACCGCGTCCTGGACGTTCTGCGGCATGGTGATGCGGACCAGGTTGAAGCGCAGGTTCACGATGAACTCGTCGCCGAGGGTCTCCTTCAGGTCGGCGGCGAGGCTCGTGTTGATCGCGTCCTGGATCTTGCTGATGTTGTTGTTGTTCGCGGTGCCGTTGGCCTGCGGGGCGGCGGCCGGGGTCTGGCCGGGCACCGCGGCGGAGTTCTGTACGAGGGCGCAGCTGCTGACCAGGTCCGCGCAGCGGAAGTTGCCGATCTGGACGCGCAGGTCGTTGTCGATCACCGGGCGGATGATCTGGTCGAGGAACGCCGACCAGCCTTTGTCGCCGTCCCAGGGGTAGTAAGTGTCTTTGCCGAGGGTGAACTTGCGCGTTCCGAACTTGTCGTCGAAGCGCTTGATGACGTCGTGCTTGAGGTTCAGGTTGAAATACAGCGTCCCCTCGATGCCCATGTCGACGCCGTCGCTCGACGGCACGTGCACGATGTCGACGCCGGGCTTGTCGCCGCTGCCTTGTGCGGTGATCGTGTAAAACCGCTGCTGCGCCGGGTACTTGTGCACGGACGAGTACAGGCCGGTCCAGGTCAGCCCGCTGCTCGGGTCCATCACCTGGCGGATGTTGTTGTTGTCGAGCGGTCCGCCGTTGCGGACCACGCCGATCTCGCCGGCGTTGGTGCGCGCCATGCCGCCGAAGATGGCGGACATCGCATTGACGAGGACGATCAGCAGGACGATTCCGGCGGCCAGCCAGGCCCAGGCTTTGCGGCCCCGGAACAACCCCGGTACGGAGATGGAAGGCATCGTTGCTCCCGTATGGATCGGTGTCGATCGCGTCGATTTCCCGCTCAGGATCGCGGAGCGCAACCGCCCGGGTACGGGGCTTTTCCCTCAGGTTTTATGGAGGGAAGTCCATGATCCGCCGCCCTGTCCCGCCTGTTAGGTTTACCAAGTCATTACCCAGCTCCCTTGGGGGATCGGAACATGCGCAACCGCACCGTCGGAACTGCCATAGGCGCCCTCTGCCTCGCCGTCGTGGCCACGGGCTGCTCCAGCGGCAGTGATTCGAAGTCGGCCGATGCGGCGAAGGACGCGTCTCCGTCGGCGGCCCCGTCGGCGTCGGGCGACGCCAAGGCGGACGGCACCGGACGCGGACCCGCTGCCAAGGCGCTGTCCGGGGTGCTCGGCGAATCGCGCAGCAAGCTTTCCGCGTCGAACTCGTTCCAGACGACGATGACCACGAAGATCGACGGCCAAGCGATGATGACCGTGACGTCGCAAATGCAGTACAAGCCGGAGCTGGCGATCCGGATGTCGATGAAGTTCGAGCCGTCTTTCATCGAGCAGGCCGGCGGCGACCCCTCGGACATGACGAGCATCCAGTACCTGATGACGCCGGACGTCATGTACATGAACATGGGTCCGAAGGTGGCCGCCGAGAACGGCGGCAAGCCGTGGGCGAAGATCGACATCGCCGCGCTCGCGAAGGCCGACAAGTCCGGTCAGGGTGCGAAGCTGCAGAAGATGTTCGACCAGGCACAGGACAACCAGTCCGATCCCGCGTCGCAGCTCGCCCTGCTCCAGCAGTCGGGCGACATCCGCGAGGTCGGCAAGGAGACCGTCGGCGGTGTGCAGACGACGCACTACAGCGGCACGGTGAACCTGGCCACGCTGCAGAAGAATTCCGCGGACAGCATGGGTCTTTCCGCGAAGGAGTACGACAAGCTGGTCAAGCAGTACGACAAGCTCGGTATGGGCGACATGCAGATGGACATGTGGATCGGCGCCGACAACCTGCCGGTCAAGCAGAAGATCGTCATGCACCTGGAGGCCGACGGCGAGAAGGCCGACATGGAGATGACGTCGACGTTCTCGAAGTGGGGCACGAAGGTCGACACCACGCCGCCGCCGGCGTCGCAGACGCGTGATGTGACCGCGGAGATGGCCGCCGGGAAGTCCTGACCGGCACACACGAGCCGACGCCGGAAGAAGCCGAAGCGAAAAGAAGCCGACGCCGGAAAGCCGCGGCCGAAGGGGAACTCCCCCTCGGCCGCGGCTTTCTGATGCCGGGTCAGACCTGTGTCGGCGCTGCGGTCAGCAGAACGCCAACACCACCGACACCACCGTGCACGACGCGCTCGCGCTGTCGTTCGCCGGGTTCGGGTCCGTCGGCGAGGACGCGGTGCGGGTCGCGGTGGCCTTCACCGGGCCGAGGCTCAGCAGGTTGAGCGGGACCCGGAAGGACGATGTGGCGGTCGCGCCGTTGGCCAGCGCGGGGTAGGTGCAGGTGACCACGTTGGCGACCGCGGTGCAGCCGGTGCTCAGGTTCGTGGCGGCAGCGCCGGCGGGCAGGGCGGTGCGGACCGTGGTGCCGTTCGCGGCGGACGGGCCGTTGTTGCGCGCGGTGAGGGTGTACGCGACGTAGGTCGGGATCAGCCCCGGCGCCTGCGCCGTCAGCCCCACGGCGACATCGGCCTTCGGCAGCACGGGGACGAACGCGACGGCGGCCGGGGTGCCGCCCGCGGGCACGGTGGCGGTGGTCGCGTAGGTCGAAGCATCCACCACGGCGAGGGTGTTGGCGGAGGCCGACACGACGTAGAGGAAGCTCCCGGACGGGTGGACGTCGAGCGCGCTCGGCGAGGCAACGGTGGGCACCGTGGCGGTGACCGCGTTGGTCGCGGTGTCGAGCACCGAAAGCGTGCCGTCGGCGTAGTTCGCCGCGTAGACGCGGGTTCCGGCGCGGTTCACCGCGATCGCGTGCGGGAGTTGGCCGACCGCTGGAGTGGCCGTCACGGCGAAGGTGGCGGTGTCGACGACGGACACCGTGGAGTCGTCCGCGTTGGCGACGTACAGGCGGGCGCCGTCGGGGCGCACGGCGGCCGCGTAGGGGCCCGCTCCGACCCGCACGGTGCCGGTCACGGTGTTCGTGGCGGTGTCGACGACGGAGACGGTCGCGTCGGCGTAGTTCGTGACGTACGCGCGCGTCCCCGTCGGGTCCAGCGCGACCGCGCTCGGCCACACGCCGACGGGCACGGTGGCGGTGACCGTGTTGGTGCCGGTGTCGATGACGGACAGCGTGTTCGCGTTGCTGCCGACCACGTAGACGCGGCTGCCCGAGGTGTTGACGGCGAGGGAGTTGGGGAACGCGCCGACGGGCACGGTGGCGGTGACCGTGCGGCTCGCGGCGTCCACGACGGACACCGAGTCGCCGAGCAGGTTGGCGACGTACACCCGCGTGCCGGCGGGGTCGACGGCGACGGCGCCCGGGGTGTGACCGACCGGGACCGAGCCGACGATGCCGTGCGAGGTGGTGTCGACGACGGCCAGGGTGTCGTCGGCGCTGTCCGCGATATAGGCCCGGTCGGCTATGCCTCCGGCGGCCTGCGCGGTGCCGCCGGTGAGGCCGGTGAGCGGGGCGGCGGCGAGCAGGGCGGCGGCCACCGCGGCGGTCCAGCGGGGACGTCTGCGGCGGTGCTCGGGGCGTTGGGGCACGGCGAACTCCTCGTCTGCCTCGGGCCGGGGGTACCGGCCGTCATGACGGTGCGAACGGCGTGGCCGAGCGTGGCAGCGGGAGTGGCGGAGACGCGCGGGGTTCCGGCAAGTCGGTGGAACTCGGTCATCCGGCGGGCAATCCGGGGCGCGGCATGATCTGTCGGATGATCGGATCGGGCGGGGCGGGGTTTCGGAGTGATCTGGTGGGGACGGGGGTGCGGTTGTCCTGGGGTGGTGTTGCCGTAGTGGGACGGGGGCGGGTGGCAGCGCGGGGGGGGTTGGGAGCGCGGGAGGGTAGCAGCGGGGGAGGGTGGCAGCGGGGGGTGCTGTCGCGCATAGCAGGGGCGGGTGCGGTGCGGTGGAGTGTCACCCGCACCGCCGGACAGGTCCGGTGCCTCACGCGCAGCCGGACCGGTTCGGTCCGCGGAGTCTCACGCGTAGCCGGACTGGTTCGGTGCGGCGGTGCCGCTGCTCGCGCACGGTCGCCCGCCGCTGATCGGGAACGCCGCAGGGCGGTGGGTGCACGTGCGCCCACCGCCCTGCGGAACCTGCCGAGTTTATTGCCGAAGCCTTAGAACACGAAGACGCCGCGCGCGACCTTGCCCGCCTCGGCGTCCTCGACCGCGTGGTGGAAGTCGTCCAGCGCGTAGGTCTGGGTGACCAGTTCGTCGAGCTTGATCGCGCCGGTCTGGTACAGGTCGGCGTACCGGGCGATGTCGTACTGCGGGCGCGACGACCCGTAGCGGCAGCCCATGATCGACTTGTCCAGGAACATCGAGGAGACGTGGAACGACGCCTCGGCGTCGGACGGCGCGACGCCCAGGATGACCGCCTGGCCGGCCCAGCCGAGCATGTCGATGGCGTTGCGGATGACCGCGACGTGGCCGACGCACTCGAAGGCGTGGTCGACGCCGCCCGGCACGATCGCCTTGACCGCGTCGACGGAGCTGTCCACGGCCTTGGCGTCGACGAAGTCGGTGGCGCCGAACTCGCGGGCCACGGCTTCCTTGGCCGGGTTCGCGTCCACTGCGACGATCTTGACCGCGCCGGCCAGCTTGGCTGCCTGGATCACGTTGAGGCCGATGCCGCCGGTGCCGATGACCGCGACGGTGTCGCCGGGCTGCACCTTGGCGCGGTTGAGCACGGCGCCGACGCCGGTGAGCACGCCGCAGCCGATCAGCGCGGCGGACGCCAGCGGGATGTCCTTGGGGATCTTCACCGCCTGAACGCCCTTGACGACGATCTTCTCGGTGAAGACCGAGAGGCCGGCGAAGTTGTAGACCGGCTTGCCGCCCCGGGTGAAGGGCTGGTTGAGCGCGCCGAAGCTCTTGGCGCACATGGTGGGGCGGCCGCGGTCGCACTGGCGGCAGGCGCCGCAGGAGGCGAGCGTCGACAGCGCGACGTGGTCGCCGGGGGCGACGTGCGTGACCAGCTCGCCGACCGCTTCGACGACGCCCGCGCCTTCGTGGCCGAGGACGACCGGGGGCGGGAAGGGGATGGTGCCGTTGATGACGCTGATGTCGCTGTGGCAGAGACCGGCGGCGCCGATCTTCACCAGCACCTCGTTCGGGCCCGGGTCGCGGACCTCGAGGTCGTCGACAATCAGGGCTTCCTTGCCGTCGAACAGAACGCCTTTCACCAGTTCTCCTCCGTGGTGGGGCTGATTCACCTCGTGCGGACCGGTGCTTCGTTCTTCGACGGCGGTCCGGCGGGATTCTGTCCCAACCTAGCGCCCATCTGACGATGAGTCATTCGATTGTGACAGTGCTCATGACGGGGGTGGGGCGGGGGCGCGTTCCCGCAGATCAGGTCGGGTGTGGGGCGGTCGGCAGGTGACACGTGTCGCATGCGCTCCGAGCCCCGGGGCGGAGCCCCGAAGGGACCGTCCCGCCTACGTGCGGTCGCATGCTGCTTCGGGAAATCGCTATTCGGAAAGCAGCTTTGGGGAAAGCGAGTTCACAAGTGGGTGGGGGTTAGGGCGAGGGCCCAGCAGACGGCTTTTCCGTCGCGGTACGGCGTGACGGTGCAGGTATCCGCGAGCGCGGCGACGATGGCCAAACCGCGCCCGGACTCCCCCGACGCGTCGCCGAGTTCGGAGCGGGACGGAAGAACGACACTCCCCACACCGTCGTCCTGCACCACCCCCATGAGCACCCCGACGGAGTCGAGGAGCACCACCGTCACCCGCATCACCCGAGCCCGCGCATGCAGGACGACGTTCGCCATCAGCTCATGCATCATCAGCACCGCGTCGGCAGCGACGGACTCCGAAACGACGGTCTCGACCACGAGCCGGTCCCGAATGACCCCCCGCAGGTGCCGAGCGGCACGGCCATCAGGCTCCACCTGATGGTCGACCAGGCAACGAGCCCCCCGCGGATCAAGCCGTAAGCCGGCACCCAACACAGACATACCAACCCCCACACGGAGAGTAATCAACCCTTCACGCAAGGACCATAAGGCTCGTGGATATATTCACGCTACCTACTCGACCAAAGTTACTTCTTTGGTGATCCGAGATCGCCGCCGATGCCTACCCTGGGGCAGGATGCGGGGGCGGATTGGTTCGGGAGGAGAGTGGCCATGGCCGGCGAACCGTCTTACGCCCGGCGGGAACTGGGCGCAGAGCTGAAGCGGTTACGTGAAGCCGCCAAGCTCACGCAGGCGCGCATCGGCGCCGCCTGCCACTGGAGTCAGAGCAAGATCGTGCGCCTTGAACGAGGCGAAGCCTCCCTCACCATTCACGACCTGCACCTACTGGCGGACCTGTATCGAGCCAACGACGAGCAGCGTGCCCACCTCGTCGTGCTGATGGAGCGCACCGAAGAGGGCCGCTGGTGGGAGCAATACGACGGCCTTGTGACCGCCACAATGGATGCGTTCCTGTCCCACGAGTCGCTGGCCTCACGAATCTCCGTGGCGAACATGTCGATCTACCCGGGCCTCCTGCAGAGCCGCGCATACACAACGGCCCTGTTCTCCAAGTCCCGGCACGTTCCCGATCCCGACCAAGCGGAAGCGCTGGTCGACATCCGCGTCCGGAGGCGGCATGTCCTCGACGCCGGCACCCAGTTCCATGCCGTCATCGGCGAGAACCTGTTGATCTCACCCGTCGGCGGCTACGGCGTCTTGCTGACGCAGTTGCAGCACGTGCTCGACTTGAGCCATCGTCCGAACGTCACCGTTCAGGCTGTCCCGCTGCTGGCCGAAGAGCCATTCACCTGCGGCGGCCTCATCCTTCTCGACTACACGGCGAACGCCACGAGCATCTCCTACCTCGAACACTCGGCCGGTATCGTCGGATACCAACTGCCTCTCGAAGTACGGCGCCACAGACGCGAGTTCGAACGAATGCGCAGCTTGGCCTGGTCGCCGGAAGAAACGCAGGCTCGACTCGAGACAAGGATTCAAGAGCTGTGAACATGCAGCAGATCCACTGGCGCAAGTCTTCGTACTCGAACACGCACCCCGAGGGTGATTGTGTCGAAGTCGCCCCCTTGGAAGCGCTTACCGGCGTCCGCGACACCAAGGCTCGCGATCGCGGTCACATCGAGGCCTCCCCCGCCGCCTGGTGCGCGTTCCTCACCGCACTCCGCACGTAACGAGAAACGCTCGGCTGGGGAGGTCCCCAGCCGAGCGTCCACCCGTCAAAAGCTACGCGCGCTGGCTGCTCACCGACACGACCTCGCCCGTCATGTACGACGAGTAGTCCGACGCCAGGAAGATCATCACGTTGGCGACCTCCCACGGCTCGGCCGCGCGGCCGAAGGCCTCGGCGCTGCTCAGCGAGGACAGCAGTTCCTCGGAGGAGGCCTTCGCCAGGAACGCGTGCATCGCGATGCTCGGGGCCACCGCGTTGATCCGGACGCCGAACTCCGCGGCCTCGACGGCCGAGCAGCGGGTCAGCGCCATCACGCCGGCCTTCGCCGCGGCGTAGTGCGCCTGCCCCTTCTGCGCGCGCCAGCCCAGCACCGAGGCGTTGTTGACGATGACGCCCTTGCCGCGCGGCTGCATGTGGCGCAGGGCGGCGCGGGTCATCCGGAACGTACCGTTGAGGGTCACGTCCAGGACGAGGTTCCACTGGTCGTCGGTCATGTCGACCAGGTCGACCTGGCCGCCCAGACCCGCGTTGTTGATGAGGATGTCGATGCCGCCCAGCTCGGCGGCCGCGGTGTCCACGAGGTTCTGGACGTCCGCCTCGACCGTCACGTCGCACGGCACCGCGAGCGGGCGGGCGCCGGTGAGCTTGGCCAGCTCGTCGGCGGCCTCGCCCAGGCGGCGTTCGTGCTTGTCGCTGATGGCGATCGTGGCGCCCTCTTCGGCGGCCTTCTTCGCGGCGGCGAACCCGATGCCGGTGCCCGCCGCGGCGGTGATCAGGACGGTCTTGCCGGCCAGCAGGCCGTGGCCGGGGACGTAAGCAGGCGCGGCGGTCACTTGGACTCTCCCTTGGGTTCGCGGGGCATGCCGAGGACGCGCTCGGCGATGATGTTGCGCTGGACCTCGTTCGACCCGCCGTAGATGGTGTCGGACTTGGTGAAGAGGAACAGGCGCTGCGCGTCGGTCAGTTCGTACGGCAGCTCGGCGGCCAGCGTGGCGTCGGCGCCGCCCACGTCCATGGCGAGGGTGCCGAGGCGCTGGTGCCAGTTGCCCCACACGAGCTTGGCGACCGACGGGGCGCCGGGGTCCGGGGAGCCGAGGGTGCGCAGCGCGTTGCAGCGCAGCACCTTCAGGTCGATCCAGGCCTGGAGCAGGCGTTCCCGCAGGTCCGGGTCCTCGATGGCGCCGTTGGCCTTGGCGACGTCGATCACCGTCTGGAGTTCGAGTTCGAAGCCGATCTGCTGGGCGAGCGTGGAGACGCCCCGCTCGAAGGCCAGGAGGCCCATCGCGACGCCCCAGCCCTGGCCCAGCTGTCCGACGACGTGCTCGTTCTTGGCGCGGGCGCCGTCGAAGAACACCTCGTTGAACTCGCTGGTGCCGGTGAGCTGGACGATCGGGCGGACCTCGATGCCCGGCTGGTCCATCGGCGCGAGGAAGAAGCTGATGCCCTTGTGCCGCGACGAGCCGGCCTCGGTGCGCGCCAGGACGAAGATCCAGTCGGCTTCGTGGGCCAGCGACGTCCACACCTTCTGGCCGCTGATCTGCCAGTCGCCCGTCTCCGCGTCCTGCACGGCGGAGGTGCGCAGCCCGGCCAGGTCGGACCCGGCGCCGGGCTCCGAATAGCCCTGGCACCAGAGTTCCTCGCCGCGGGCGATGGGCGGCAGGAAGCGGGCCTTCTGCTCGTCGGTGCCGAAGGCGAGGACGGTGGGGCCGAGGAGGTTCTCGCCCATGTGGTTGACGCGGCCGGGGGCCTTCGCGCGGGCGTACTCCTCGCCGAAGATCACCTGCTGCATGAGGGTGGCCTCGCGGCCGCCGTACTCCTTGGGCCAGTCGAGGCCGATCCAGCCGCCTTCGCCCATGCGGCGTTCCCACGCGCGGCGGATCTCGAAGTGCTCGTGCTCGCTGCCCGGGCCGCCGGTGCCGACGGCGGCGGCGAACTCGCCGGCGAGGTTCTCGCGGAGCCACTCGCGGACTTCCGCCCGGAACTCCTCATCCTCGTCGCTGTAGCGAAAGTCCACGGTTGTCACACCTTCTGACGATGCGGATACGCGGGTCCGCCCGGCCGCCCCGGCCCCAGGACCGGGGCGGGGCGACCGGGCGCGGAATCCGCGTTACGGGAGTGCGGGTCAGCCCTGCGCGGCGGCCTCGGCGGCCTTCTTCGCGGCGGCCGCGGCGGCGTACTCCTTGAGCTGCGCGAGCACCGGCATCGGGTCCTGGCCGATCGCGGTGGGCAGCGTGGCGGCGATGGACTCGGCCGTCCACTTCTCGTCGCTGTACATCGACTTGATCTCGTGCGGCTGGTCCCACAGGGCGATCTTCGGGCCGGCGGTGGTGTACACCTGGCCGGTGATCTCCTTGGCGTGGTCGGAGAGCAGGAAGACCACCAGCTCCGCGACGTCCTCGGGGTCGCCGATCTCCTTGAGGGTCATCGGGACGTTCTCGGACATGCGGGTGCGGGCGACCGGCGCGACGCAGTTCGCGTTGACGCCGTACTTGTTGAGGCCCAGCGCGGCGGAGCGGATGAACGACACGATGCCGCCCTTGGCCGCGGCGTAGTTCGCCTGCGCGACCGAGCCGAGCGCGTACACGCCCGAGGTGAAGCCGACGATCGAGCCGAAGCCCTGCGCCTTCATGACCTTGGACGCCGCCTGCACGACGGTGAAGGTGCCCTTGAGGTGGGTCGCGATGACGCTGTCCCACTCGTCCTCGGTCATGTTGAACAGCATGCGCTCGCGCAGGTTGCCCGCGACGGTGACGACACCGTCGATGCGGCCCCAGTTCTCGACCGCGGCGTTGACGATGCGCGCGCCGCCCTCCATGGAGGAGACCGAGTCGGCGACCGCGACGGCCTCGCCGCCGAGCGCCTCGATCTCCTTGACGACCGCGTCGGCGACCTCGCTGGTCGGCTCGGAACCGTCCATCGCGACGCCGTAGTCGTTCACGACGACCTTGGCGCCGTGCGCGGCGGCCGCCAGCGCCACCGCGCGGCCGATGCCGCGGCCCGCGCCGGTCACCGCGATGACCTTGCCGGTCAGGAAGTCACCCATGTTCTGCCCCTTCGGTCCGGTCGGCCCCAGTCCGCCGCGCGGTCTGTGCAACGACCTCGTTGGTCTTTAGCATGGTCGCCGTATCAAGATCGACGCCACGGTCAGACGCCGTGATCGACCCGTGTGAGAACTGCCTCTCCCGACAGTATCTGACGGTACGTTAGTTTCTACGGGTAGAGTGCCGCACCCCACAGCCAGGCCCGCCCAGGAGGTCCGCGATGCCACTGCCCGCCGAGTTCTACGAACTGGCCAAGCGCGTCAACAACTGGGGGCGTTGGGGCAAAGAAGACCAGCTCGGGACGATGAACCTCATCACCGACGAGGTCGTCAAGGCCGCCGCCGCCTGCGTCAAGACCGGCAAGCGCTTCTCGCTCGCCGTCGAGCTGCGCGAGGACGGCATCCAGAACGGCATGATCCCGGGCCGCGACAACCCCAAGCGCACCACCTTCCTCGTCAACCACGAGGTCTTCGGCCCGGGCACCGTCGCGACCAGCGACGACTCGGTCGTGATGGGTATCCAGGCGGGCACCCACTGGGACGGCTTCACGCACGCCACGTACGAGGACCGCCTCTACAACGGCTTCTCCGCCAAGGAGTCGGTCACCGCGGAAGAGGGCGCCGTCAACCTCGGCATCGAGAACATCAAGACGCTGGTGACACGTGGCGTCCTGCTCGACGTCGCGGGCGCCAAGGGCGTCGACGTCCTCGACCCGGAGTACGCGGTCACCCCGGCCGACCTGGAGGCCGCCGAGGAATTCGGCAGCGTCAAGGTCCGCGCGGGCGACGTCGTGCTGGTCCGCACCGGCCAGATCACCAAGTACTTCGCCGGCGAGAAGGACATGTACTTCTACGGCCCCGGCCTGTCGGTGCGCTGCCCCGAGTGGTTCCACGCCCGCGACGTGGCCGCGGTCGCCAACGACACGGTGACGTTCGAGGTCTTCCCGCCCGAGCTGGAGGAAGGCTTCATGGCGGTGCACGCCCTCCACCTCGTCGAGATGGGCATGCTCCAGGGCCAGAACTGGAACCTCGAGGAGCTGGCCGCGGACTGCAAGGCGGACGGCGTCTACGAGTTCCTGCTGGACGCGTCGCCGCAGCCGTTCAAGGGCGGCGTGGGCACCCCGGTGAACCCGATCGCGATCAAGTAGCAGCGCGCGCCCCACAACCACACGGCAAGACCCGCAGCCCGCCCGGTGCCTCCTCGGAGGCGCCGGGCGGTCGGCGTTTGTGCGGCCCGCTTCGCCGAGGAGGCCCCGGATCCTCCGAGCACCCGGGGCGCCTCGGCGTCCCCTCGCTCGAAGGCCGCCACACTCAGGGTGATCACCGTTCGACGAGCGGTCAACACCTGGCGGCGATCACAGATCGGCATCGTCCGCCCGGGACGGCGGGCGCGATTCCCGGGCATTAAGACCTCTTACCCGAACGGCCTACCGCGCAGACTTGCCGCGTCCGGAATTGTCCTCCCGGCGGAATGCGGGGTTCCGCGGAGCCATTTCGATCTTTCTTCCAAGATCGATGCGGCGACGCTGTATTTGATCTTGGGCCGGTGCTACGTTGACCTGACTGTCCGTCAGGTTTCCGTGGTGACCGGCGTACGTGCACCACTCGTCGGTCCCTGCACGTGCGCCCTCAGGAGCGTTGCCGTGGACTTTGAACTGACTGCCGACCAGCGCTCTTTCGCCGACGAAGTAGAGCGCTTCCTCAACGAGAACCAAGATCCCGAGGTCTTCGACGTCACCCGGGAGAACATGGCCCAGATCGTCGACACCCCCGCCCGCCGCGCCTTCATGCGCAAGATCGCCGACCGCGGATGGCTCGGCATCACCTGGCCCGAGGAATGGGGCGGCCAGAACGGCGACGGGATCTACGAGTACGTCCTCAACGAAGCCCTCGCCGGCCGCGGCGGCCCGCAGATCGGCAAGGGTGTGGGCATCATCGGCAAGACGCTCCTCGCGGTCGGAAGCGAGAAGCTCAAGGCCGAGTTCCTGCCCAAGATCCTGCGCAACGAAGTGGAGTTCGCGGTCGGCTACTCCGAGCCGGAGGCCGGTTCGGACGCCGCGTCGATGAAGCTGCGCGCCACCCGCGACGACGCGCGCGGCGGCTGGGTCCTCAACGGCCAGAAGACCTGGACCACTTCGGCGCACTTCGCCGAGTGGTACTGGGTCGGCGCGCGCACCGACTGGGACGCGGCCAAGCACTTCGGCATCACGCTGTTCCTGGTGCCGCTCGACCACCCGAACGTCACGGTGCGCGGCATCTGGACGATGGGCGACGAGCGCACGAACGACGTCTTCTTCGACGACGTCTTCGTGTCCGACGACTACGTCGTGGGCGAGCTGAACAAGGGCTTCCAGTACATATCCCAGGCCCTCGACCTGGAACGCTTCACGATGTTCTCGTTCGCGCCCATCGCGCAGCGCCTCGACCTGCTGACGGACTACGTCAAGACGGCCACCCGCGACGACGAGCCGCTCGCCGCCGACCCGGTGGTCCGGCAGAAGATGGCCACCCTCGCCACCGAGGCCGAGGTGGCCCGCCTGCTCGGCCTGCGCGTCGTGGACGCGGCCACCAAACCGGGGCCGCCGCCCACCACCGAGGCGTCCGAGTACAAGCTCTACGCCACCGAGCTGTCCAAGCGCCTCGCCAACGCGTCGATGGACCTCGGCGGACCGGGCACCCAGCTCAAGGTCGGCACCGAGGAAGCCCCCATGAAGGGCCGCGCCGAGTCGACGTACCGCTACACGGTCCTCGACACCATCGGCGGCGGCACCTCCGAGGTGCAGAAGAACATCATCTCCCGTCGCAAGCTCGGACTCCCGAAGAACTTCTGACGAGCCGGCTGATGGGGAGCGAGCTTCTCGAAGGCATCACCGTGCTGGATCTCGCGAGCGTGGGCCCCGCGGCCCGTGCCTCGCGCTGGCTCGCCGACTACGGCGCGGACGTGGTGAAGGTAGGCCCCGTCCCGGCGAAGAGCGGCGTGCAGATCGCACCTCCCTTCTTCTCGTACAGCGCACACCGCCGCATGAAGCGGGTCCTGCTCGACATCAAGGCCCCCGACGGCCGCGACGCGTTCCTCGCCCTGGCGGCGAAGGCCGACGTGGTCATCGAGAGCTTCCGGCCCGGCGTGGTCGACCGGCTCGGCATCGGGTACGACGCGGTCGCCGCGGCGAACCCGGGCATCGTCTACTGCTCGACGTCCGGGTTCGGCCGGACCGGCCCCAAGTCGCAGCAGGCCGGGCACGACCTGAACTACCTGGGCACCGGCGGGTTCCTCGCCCTCACCGGGGCCGGCCCGGACGGCAAGCCGCCGATCCCGGGCGCCACGGTCGCGGACAGCGCGGGCGGCGGCATGCACGCCGTCATCGCGATCCTCGCGGCCCTGCTGCACCGGCAAGCCGACGGCCGGGGGCGCCACTTGGACGTCTCCGTCGCGGACGGCGTGCTGGCGCTCATGGCCCTGTCCGTCGACGAGTTCCTGGCGACCGGGACCACCGTGGAGACCGGCTCCAACCTCCTGCTCGGCCGGTACGCGTGCTACGACACGTACCAGGCGGGCGACGGCAAGTGGCTGGCCGTCGCGGCGATCGAGCCGCGGTTCTGGGCCAACCTGTGCACGCTGCTCGGCCTGCCGCAGTGGGCCGAGCACCAGAACGACGACGCGGTGCAGGACGACATCCGCCGGGACATGGCACGGGTCTTCCGCACCAGGGACCGGGACACGTGGGTTGCCGAACTCGCGCCCGCCGACACCTGCGTCTCCGGCGTCCTGTCGGTCGGCGAACTCGTCGACGACGAACAGTTCCTGGCCCGCGGCGCGTTCGCGACCGCGAAGCACCCCGCGCACGGCACCTTCCGGCAGACCGGGGCGGTGCTGGCGGGCATGGTCGCGCAGGAAGACCCGTATCTGGTGCGGGAGTCCGGCGTGACCGACACCGACGAACTCCTCGCCGGAGCGGGGCTCGACCCCGCGCGCATCACCGAACTACGCGAATCGGGAGTGGTGGCATGACCGCAACCAACACGCCGCTGGACGACACCCTCCCCGAGGACGTCGCCGCGCAGATCGGCGCGTACCAGTACGAGAAAACCGCGGACTTCCCCGTCGAGCAGAGCTACGTGTGGACGTCGTGCGCCTCGGTCTTCAACGGCAATCCCATCTATTGGGACCCGAAGGCCGCCGAGGACATCACCGGCGGACCGATCTCGCCGCCGAGCCTGCTGTCCGCATACGCCCGCCCGCACTACTGGGCACCCGGCGCCGAAGGCGAACAGCTGTCCCTCCAGGTGCACTTCGATCTGAAGAAGCGGTTCGGGCTGCCCGAGGCGATCATGACGGACAACACCAACGTCTTCTACGAGCCGCTGCGCGTCGGCGACGTGGTGACGTCCCGCCAGGTCCTCAAGTCGGTCAGCGGCGAGAAGCGCACCAAGCTGGGCGTCGGCCGGTTCTGGGTGATCGACGTGGAGTACCACAACCAGAACGGCGAGCTGCTCGGCACCGAGTCCTACACCGGTTACGGCTACCGCAGGGAGGCGTCCGCATGACCGCCGCCACCGCGACGCTGACCCTCGACCGGGTCTCCGTCGGCGACACACTGCCCGAACTCACCCACGACGTCACGGCCACCACCGTCATCCTCGGCGCGATGGCCACCCGCGACTGGCGGCCGATGCACCACGACTCCAAGTTCGCGGTGGAACGCCAGGGCGTCCCGGACATCTTCCTCAACACCCCGAACCAGGCCGCCTGGTTCGAGCGCTACATCACCGACTGGGCCGGGCCGGCCGCCCGGATCGGGCGCGTGGTGTTCCGGATGACCTCGCCGGTGTTCCCCGGCGCGCCGATGACGTTCAACGCGACCGTCAAGGACGTCGCGACCGACGACGCCGGCTGCGGCTGGGTGACGCTGGACGTGTCGCTCACCGTGGACGGCGCGGTCAAGACGACCTGCGAGGCGCGCGTCGCCGTCCCCACCTCCGCCGACGACAACCCGTGGGCCCGGCGCGGCGAGCGCTGGATCCCGTAACGCGAGGGATATCCGATGGATCTGCAGTTCAGCGACGAGCAGGAGACCCTCCGCGAGACGGTGCGCGGCCTGTGCGGGCGGTACGCCGGCCTGGCGGTCGTGCGGGCCATGGAAGAGGACGCGGTGGGCTACTCCGCGGACTTCTGGGCCAAGCTCGGGGAGGCCGGGCTGATCGGCCTGACCATCCCGGAGAAGTGGGGCGGGTCGGAGATGACCCTCCTCGACGCGGCGGTCGTGTACGGCGAACTCGGCCGCGCGCTCTCGCCGTCCCCGCACTTCGCCAGCTCGGTCGTGGCGGGCGGCGTGCTGACCGCGGCGGGCACCGACGAGCAGCGCCAGGAGTGGCTGCCGAAGATCGCCTCCGGCGAGGCCGTGGTGACCACGGGCTGGCTGGAGCCGGACCGCGGATACGGGCCGAAGGGCATCGCGCTCGCCGCCGCGCGGGACGGCGACGGGTGGACGCTCACCGGCACCAAGCGCCATGTGCCGTACGCCAATTCGGCCGACCGCATCCTGGTGCTCGCACGCACCGGCGCGGGCGCCGAGGACGTCACGCTGTTCCTCGTCGACCCGGCCGCGGCGGGCGTCACGCTCACCGCCCAGCGCACGATCGCGTCCGACGTGCAGCACCGGGTGGACCTGGCCGGCGTCCGGGTCGGCCCGGACGCGGTGGTGGGCACCGTCAACGGCGGCTGGGCACCGTGGGCGGACACGCTCCGCGACGGCATCGTCCTGCTCGCCGCGCAAGCCGCGGGCGGGGCACGGCGGGTGCTCGAGATCACCGTCGACTACGCCAAGACCCGCAAGCAGTTCGACAAGCCGCTGGGCGCGTTCCAGGCGATCGCCCACGACCTGTCCGACGCGGTGACCGCCGTCGACGGGGCGGAGACGCTGGCCTGGGAGGCCGCCTGGGCCCGGGACACCGGGCGCCCGACGGCCAAACTCGCCCCGATGGCCAAGCTGTTCGCCGCCCGGACCTACCGGGAGGTGAGCGACTTGGCGGTGCACGTGCACGGCGGGATGGGCTTCACCGTCGAGTGCGACGTCCAGCTGTTCTTCCGCCGCGCGAAGGCCCTGCAGCTTTCCTGGTGGGACGACCGCTACTTGGAGGAGCTGATCGCCGCGGAGATCCTCGACGCGTGATCACTGCGCCCGGCGCGGTTGCCGACCGCGCCGGGCCGCAGGTGCCGACAGGAATTCTCCGATTTCCCGCCACCCCCTTCTCCGAATTACCGCGCTTTTCGATCGCCAATTGATCATTTACGACCGCGCCGCGCGGTGATTTCCGCATGCCCGGACGAAAGCAAACGATCAGACCCCGATCGCTGCGGTCAACCCCGATTCGCCGACCAATTCGAGTGAACTTTCCCAGTCGGCAAAGCATTTCGCCGTAGTCTGTCTGCCCGGCGAAGGGAGCGCTGATGGAGGACGAACCACTCGACGAATGGGCCGCGCGGCGGAGCCGTCGGCTGCGGCCGGCCGGCGCGCTCCGAGCCGTCATCGTCGGCCGCCCGGTCGCCACCGCCGCGCACCTGTTCCCCGACGAGCCCCGCGCCATCGAGGAGTGGGACGGCTACCAGTGGCTGCCGGTCACCCTCCTCGGCGACTACGCCTCCGCCTGCCGCTACCTCGACCCCAACGCCACCGCCGTCGCGCACGAAGCCGCCGAGCAGGCCGCCGCGCTCACTCCGCGCCCCATCCACCGCAAGGGCACCGGCAAGCACCGCAAGCCGTCGCCGGATGAGCAGCCGCCGCAGCCGGCCGCCGAGTAGCGCCTTCGGCCGGCCTACTTCGCCGCGGCGGGCTCGGCCGTGCGCTCCACCAGGAAGTCAGCCCATGTCCGGGTCCCCCGCGCCGCCGTGTCCAGGTTCAGGTTGTCGCCGTCGCGGTAGGCGCGGCCGACCTTGCCGGGCATCCGGACCGGGAGGGTGGGGCGGCGCTTGCCGTGCACCCGGAGGTAGGCGCGGGACAGGTCGGCCAGCGTGGCGACCTCGGGACCGGCCAGGTCGGCGACGCGGCCGGACGGTGCGCCCACGGTCAGTTCGACGAGGCGGTCGGCGACGTCGCGGGAGTCGACCGGCTGCCACCGCAGGCCGCCCGGGGCGGGCAGCACCGGCAGCTTGGCCATGGTGGTCGCGACCTTGAGCGTCAGATCGTGGAACTGCGCGGCACGCAGCGTGGTGAACGGGATGCCGGACTCGGCGATCGCGCGCTCCGCGGCGTACTTGGCCCGGAAGTAGCCGAGCGGGACGGTGTCCGCGCCGATGACGGAGATGTAGACGATGTGCCGCACGCCCGCCCGGGACGCCGCCGCGACCAGGTTCGCCGCCACCACGTCGTCGCCCTTGGGACCGCCTGCCAGATGGAGCACGGTGTCGATGCCGTCCAGTGCCGCGTCCAGGCCGTCGCCGGCCAGCAGATCGCCCGCGGCGTACTCCACGCCGGGCTCCGGATCGCGCGCCCGGCGGCTCAGCACCCGCACGTCGCGCCCGGCCGCGCGCAGGCGCGGCAGCACGTGCCCGCCCAGGGTGCCGGTACCGCCGGTGACCAGAAGGGATGTCGCCATGACCGCCTCCGTGAGACTCGCCGCGTCCCGGGAGTCCGTGCAGTCCTTGCTGTCCGGCTCCCGGCCGCCCCGTTTCCCGGGGACACCGCGCTGACGGAGCGCGCGCCGGAAGTGTGACAGCAGGAGTCCGACAATCTCTCTGGGCAGTTGCGCCGGTGATCAGTACGCTCCGCGCACCGATCACGTGGGATCTTGGGGGGACCTGTGCATGCCGTCTGGTACCGGCAGACCTGGGCGCTCGTCGTCTGCGCCGTCATAGGGTTCGCGTTCTTCGCCATTCCGGCGGTGGCGCTGGTCATGTCACCCGGGCGCGCGACGGTCGTGACCGGCGTCCTCTTCATCCCCTTCGGGCTCTTCCTCGGGCTGCGCAGCCTGCGTGTCGCGACCGCCGCCAACCACCACGGCTTCGCGATGCACACGCTCGGCCACTCCCGCTTCGTGCCGTGGTGCCACGTCGCCGACCTCCGCATTGGGCAGGTCAAGGGAAGCGGCAACGCCAACACCGTGACCATGCACTGCGCGGTGGCCACCCTCACCGACGGCAAGCGCGTCGACATCGCCCCCGGCCTCGCCACACCCGCGCAGACCGTCAAAAGCGAGCGCCGCCTGCACGCTCGCGTCGACGCGCTCCACCGGCTGCGCGCCGGACACCAGTGCCTGGGACGGTGCGTCCAGGAACGGTGGTATTTCGGGCATCACGCGCCCAGCACGCGCGCCGTCATCCCCGCCTGAACTACTCCGACCACGCCAGCCGCAGCCCGAACCCCGCGATCAGCGTCCCCGTGATCCGGTCCAGCACCCGCCGCGCCACGGGCTTGGCCAGCCACGACCGCAGGACCCGGGCAAAGCCGATCAGGACCGACGACCAGACCAGTCCCAGCGCGATGTGGATCGCCGTCAGCGCGACCCCGAAGGCGACGTGCGGGGCGCCCTGCGGAATGAACTGCGGCAGCAGCGCGACATAGAACGCGCCGACCTTCGGGTTGAGCAGGTTCGTCAGCGCCCCGCGCCGCCACGCGGCGAACATGCCGCCGGAGGAAGCCGGTTCCGCGGAGACCACGGCAACCGGTCGGCGCCGCCAGGTGTCGTACAGCATCCGCGCACCCATCACCACGAGGTACGCGGCACCGGCCCACCGCAGCACCGTGTACGCCGCATGCGACGCCGTCAGCAGCGCCGTGATGCCGAGGGACGTCAGTACGCCCCAGACGAAGGTGCCCGTCTGTATCCCGAGCACGACACCCCATGCCTGACGGCGGTCGCCCAAGGCCGCGGTGCGCAGGATCAGTGCGGTGTCCAGCCCCGGGGTGAGGGTCAGGAGACCGACCACGAGGGTGAAGGACCACAAGGCGGTGGCGGTGCCCATTACAGCCGCACCGCCGTGAACGTGTTGTCGGCCGTGCCGAAGTACACCGCGTCGACGCCGGTCGCCGGGGTCTGGACGGCGCCGGACGCCTGGTACTTCCAGCGCGCCTGCATCGTGGCCGTGTCCACGGCGTAGAGGAACTGGTCGCTGCTGCCCACGTAGGCGACCGCCCCCGCGACCGTCGGAGCGCCCACATCGCCGCCCGCGTCGAACACCGCGCGCTGGGCCCCGGTCCCCGCGTCGAGCGCGAACAGCTTCGTCCCGCCGCCGATGTAGACCGACCCGCCGGCGGACACCGGCCCGGCCTTCGCCCCGACGCCCGCGAACTTCCACAGCGGCTTGCCCGCGGCGGCTTCCACCGCGTACAGCACGCCGTCGGTGCTCGTGAAGTACACGACGCCCCGGTCCACGACCGGGAAGCCGGAGACCGCGCCGCCGGTCGGGGCCACCCACTTCTTGGCACCGGACGCGGCGTCGAGCGCGTACAGATTGGTGTCGCTGCTGCCGACGTACACGGTCTCCCCGGCGACCACGGCGTGGTGGGTGTCGTTGCCGATCACCGTGCGCCAGCGCTGTCTGCCGTCCGCGTCGACCGCGTAGAGGGCGCCGTCCGCGCTGCCCGCGAACACGAGTCCGCCCGCGAACGCGGGCGAGTGCACGATGCCGCCGGTCGGGAACACCCAGCGCTGTTTGCCGTCGGCGGCGTTGACCGCATAGAGGTTCTTGTCGTCGCTGCCCAGATAGACCGTGCCGCCGACGACCGCGGGCGCCGATCCCAGCGCCGCGCCGGTGCGGAACGTCCAGCGCTCGCCGCCGTCCTTGGCGCCGAACGCGTACAGGGTCCCGTCGTTGGACGCGGCGTAGACCAGGTCGCCGGCCGGCTTGGGGGACGCGAGGACCGTGCCCGCCGTCGCCACCCGCCACTTCACCGTGCCGGGGGGCGGGGTGCTTCCCGGGGAGTCCCCGTGCGTCTTGGCGCCGCCGGAGCCGTCGTCCCGCAGCAGCGCCCAGGCGCCCGCGCCGGCCGCGGCCGCCCCGACCAGCCCGGCGGCGCCCAGCAGGAAGCGGCGGCGGCCGGGTCCGGGCGACGGGGATATCCGCTCGGTCGGGGCCACCGGCGGGGGTATCCGCTCGGTGGGGGCCGCGGACCGGGCGTCGGGCACGGTCTCCGGCCGGGTCCGGTCGTGCGGCGGAACCACCACGGTGGCCGCCTCGTTCGCGACCGTGGCGAGCCCGGGGACCGCGGCGGGCAGCCAGCCGGCGGTGAACATGTCGGTCGACACGTGGCCGCCGACCAGGCCCGCGGTCAGCTCGTCGAGCGTCGGCCGCCGGGCCGGATCGGTCGCCAGACAGGCCTCGACCAGGTCGCGCAGTTCGGCGGGGACACCGGTCAGATCGGCCTGCCCGGCCACGATCCGGTAGACGATCCCGGCGACGGATCCACCGCCGAACGGGCCTTGGCCGCTGGCCGCGAACGCCAGGACCGAGCCGAGCGAGAACACGTCGCTGGGCGGGCCGATCTCGGCCTCGCCCATCGCCTGCTCCGGCGACATGAAGCCGGGGGTGCCGACCATCGCGCCGGTCTGCGTCAGTTCGGAGCCGCCCAGCGCGCGGGCGATGCCGAAGTCGATGACCCTCGGCCCGTCGTCCGCGAGGATCACGTTCGCCGGCTTCAGGTCCCGGTGCACCAGCCCGCACGCGTGGATGGCGGCGAGGCCCTCCGCCAAGCCCGCGCCCAGGCTGCGCACGGTGTCGACGGCGAACGGGCCGGACCGGACCACGGCGTCGTGCAGGGAGGGCCCGGGCACGTAGGCGGTGACCAGCCAGGGCGGGTCCCCGTCCGGGTCCGCGTCCACCACCGGCGCGGTGTAGAACCCGCCGACCCGGCGGGCGGCCTCGATCTCCAGACCGAAGCGCCGCCGGAAGTCGGGGTCGACCGCCAGAGCGGCGTGCACGACTTTGACCGCGACGGGGCGGCCGCCGGGCGAGCGGCCGAGGAAGACCTGTCCCATGCCGCCGCCACCCAGGCGGCCGAGCAGCAGATAGTTGCCCACCTGGGGCGGATCCGTGGGCTGGAGCGGTTCCATGGGCGGCGGACTCCCGTCCGTACGAGGCGCGCGTGCGACGCCTGACCATCCTCAGGTCGGCGGGAATTCTCGCAGGAAACGGCAGCGAGCGGGCCCGTCCGCAAGGACGAACCCGCTCGCCGCCTTCCCACGGCCGCGGCGGTACAGGGAGGACCGCCGCGGAGTCGGATCGGCGCACGAAGGCCACCGGCGCTCGGCAGCCCGCTCCGGCGACCGGCTTCCGGTCGCCAGGTGCCGCCTACAGCGTCAGCGCCAGCGCTTCCTCGTTCTCCTCCGCGCCGCCGAACTGCGTCGCGTGGACCCACGCGCGCTTCAGGTAGAGGTGCACGTCGACCTCCCACGTGAAGCCCATGCCGCCGTGCACCTGCGTGGCGTCCTTGGCGTTGCGGGTCGCCGCGTCGTCGGCCATCAGCTTCGCCGTCGGCACCGCCACCGCCGCGTCGCCGACCACCGGGTCGTCGAGCGTGACGGCCGCCGCGTAGACCGCGGCGCGGGCGATCTCGGTGCGCACCAGCATGTCCGCGCACAGGTGCTTGACCGCCTGGAACGAGCCGATGATGCGGCCGAACTGCTCGCGCTCCTTGGCGTACTGGGTCGCGAGTTCGGTGAGCTTCCCGGCGATGCCGAGCTGGATCGCGGCGGTGAGCACCGCGCCCTCGCGCCGGAACCGGGCCGCGGTCTCCGCGTCGCCGACCGGCTCGCCGGCGGGCAGCGCCTCCACGTGGTGCAGCGGCGTGAACGGGTCCACCGGGTTCGCGATCGCGGTGCCGGACACGGCCGCCGGGTCGACCCGGCGCAGGCCGTCCGCGTCGAGGACGAGCAGCACGTCGAGCACGTCGAGGTGTTCGACGAGCAGCGGCGTCGCCTCGCCGTCCACGAGCCCGACGATCAGTTCACCGGACGCGGCGCCCGCGCCCAGGTCGCCGTCGAGGGACGCGGCCAGGTGGGTGGCGACCAGCGGGCCGGGCAGCAGCACGCGCCCCGCCTCTTCGTAGACGAGCGCGGCTTCGGCGGTGCCGAGGCCGACGCCGCCGTCCGCCTCCGGGACGCGCAGCGAGAAGAAGCCGGTCTCGGCCAGTTCCGCCCACAGCGCCTTGTCGACCATGCCCGGCACCCGGGCCTTGTCGACGAGGTTGCGCATCCGGTCGCGGTCGAAGCGGCCCTCGCAGAAGTCGCGGACGCCGGTGGCCAGGTCGCGCTGGTCCTCGCTCAGCTGGAAGTCCATCAGCGCTCCTTCGGCAGGCCGAGGATGCGCTCCCCGACGATGTTCCGCTGGATCTGGGAGGTGCCCGCCGCGATCGTGTACGAGAACGACGACAGCCGCTCGTCCATCAGCTCGCCGCTCGGCAGCCCCGCCACGTCCTCGACGCACAGCGCGGCCCGGTCGAGGAGCCGGTGCGCCAGGTCGTAGATCTTCTGCTTGGTCTCGGAGAAGCGCAGCTTGAAGACCGAGCCGCCGACGCCCGGCATGCCGGAGCGGGCCGCCTCGGAGACGTTCCACTTGGTGAGCGCCCACAGCGCTTCGAACTCGGCGGTCAGGTGCCCGAGTTCGCGGCGCAGTGCGACGTCGTCCCACGCGGTGGCGTTCTTGCGGGTGACCTTCTTGGCGAGTTCGGCGAGTTCGCGCAGCAGGCGCTGGCAGGCGACGACCTCGGAGACGAAGGCGGTGCCGCGCTCGAACGAGAGCGTGACCATGGTGACGCGCCAGCCGTCGTTCTCCTCGCCGACCCGGTTGGCGACCGGCACGCGGACGTCGTCGAAGAAGACCTCGGCGAACTCCGACGTGCCCATGATCGTCTCGAGCGGGCGGATGGTGATGCCCGGCGTGTCCATCGGCACGATGAGCCAGGTGATGCCCTTGTGCTTGGGCGCGTCCGGGTCGGTGCGCACGAGCATTTCGCAGTAGTCCGCGACCTCGGCGTGCGAGGTCCAGATCTTCGCGCCGTTGATGACGTACTCGTCGCCGTCGCGCACCGCGCGGGTGCGCAGCGACGCGAGGTCGGAGCCCGCGCCCGGCTCGGAGAAGCCCTGGCACCACACGTCGTCGCCGGACAGGATGCCCGGCAGGTACTTGCGGCGCTGCTCCTCGTTGCCCGCCGCGTTGACGGTCGGGCCGGCGTGCAGGAGGCCGACGAAGTTGGCGCCGACGTACGGCGCGCCCGCCCGCTCGGTCTCCTCCAGGAAGATCAGGTGCTCGGTCGGCGTCGCGCCCTTGCCGCCGGCCTCGACGGGCCAGTGGATGCCGGCGTATCCGGCGTCGAAGAGCATGCGCTGCCACGCGGTGTCGTACGCGCGGCGGCCGGGCCAGTCGTTGCGGTCCGGCTTCGGCGGCAGCTTGGGCAGCGCCTCGGCGAGCCACGCGCGCAGTTCGCCGCGGAACCGCTCCTCGGCTTCGGTGTACCTCAGGTCCATCGCTACTACCTCTCAGACCTCGTCAGACCTCAGACCTCAAGGGACCGGCGGAGCGGTCAGGCACCGTAGACCGGCGTGGGGGCGGGCGCCTCGTCGACGAGCTTGGCGACGACGGGGCCCAGCTCGGCGGGCTGCCAGCGGCGGCCGGCGCGGGCCTCGGGGCCGTGCTGCCAGCCGACGGCGACCGAGACCTTGTCGCCCTCGATCTCGAAGCAGCGGCCGGTGACGTCCTTGGACTCGGGCGAGCCGAGCCAGACGACCAGCGGCGAGACGTTGGCCGGGTCGTAGAAGTCGAAGGAGCCGTCGGTCGGCGCGGCGACCATGTCGGGCATGGCCTCTTCGGTCATGCGGGTGCGCGCGGCCGGGGCGATGGCGTTGACGGTCACGCCGTAGCGGCCGAACTCGACCGCGGCGATCTGCGTGAGGGTGAGGATGCCGCCCTTGGCGGAGGCGTAGTTGCCCTGGCCGACCGAGCCCATGAGGCCGGCGCCGGAGCTGGTGTTGATGATGCGGGCGTCGACCGGGTTGCCGGCCTTGGCCTGCTCGCGCCAGTAGGCGGCGGCGTGCCGCATGGTCGCGAAGTGGCCCTTGAGGTGGACGCGGACGACCGAGTCCCACTCGGCCTCGCTGAGCGAGACGAGCATGCGGTCGCGCAGGAAGCCGGCGTTGTTGACCAGCACGTCGAGGCGGCCGAAGGTGTCGATCGCGGTCTGGATCAGGCGCCCGGCGCCGTCCCAGTCGGCGACGTCGTCGGCGTTGATGACGGCCTTGCCGCCCATCGCCTCGATCTCGTCGACGACCTGCTGGGCCGGGCCCGGCGAGCGGCCGTCGCCCTGGCGGGAGGCGCCGATGTCGTTGACCACCACGGATGCGCCCTCGCGGGCGAACGCCAGCGCGTGCTCGCGGCCGATGCCGCCGCCCGCGCCGGTGACGATGACGACGCGTCCCTCGCAGATACCCATGTCGACCCTACCGGTCCCCTCTGGAAGTACCCCTGACCTGACCTGGCCTTGGAGTCTAGATCTGACGACTAGTCAAATACCCGCGAACGGCCTGCCGGACGCGTCACATTCGCGCGTCCGGCAGGCCGCCGTCGGGTGGTGCCGATGTCTTGCGCTACCGGTCGGCCTCCCGCCGGTGACTCCGCGTGCTACTTGTCGAAGTCCAGGTTGAGCATCCTGATGGCGTTGCCGCGGATGATCTTGTAGACGGTCTCCTTGTCGAGGCCGGCCAGGTGCTCTTCGGCGACCTTCTTGGTGTGCGGCCAGGTCGAGTCGACGTGCGGGTAGTCGGTCTCGAACGTGACGTTGTCCACGCCGATCGCGTCCAGCGAGTTGACGCCGTGCTGGTCGCGGAAGAAGCACGCGTACATGTTCTGGTGGAAGTAGAACGACGGACGCTCGGCCAGGCCGTCGCCGACGCCCGCCCACGCGCGGTGCTCCTCCCACACGTCGTCCATGCGCTCGAGGGCGTAGGGGATCCAGCCCATCTGGCCTTCGGAGTAGGCCAGCTTGAGCCGCGGGTAGCGGGCGGGAATGCCGGCGAAGATGAAGTCCGCCATCGACGCCATCGCGTTGTTGAAGCTCAGCGACGCCTGGACGGCCGCGGGCGCGTCGGGGGACGCGGCGGGCATCGTCGAGGACGAGCCGATGTGCATGTTGATGGTGACGCCGCGCTCTTCGCAGATGCGGAAGAACGGGTCCCAGTAGCCGGTGTGGATGCTCGGCAGGCCCAGGAACGCGGGGATCTCCGAGAAGCACACCGCGGTGACGCCGCGGTCGGCGTTGCGGATGATCTCGGCGACCGCGAGGTCGACGTCCCAGAGCGGGATGATGATCAGCGGGATCAGGCGGCCGCCCGAGTCGCCGCACCACTCCTCGACCATCCAGTCGTTGTAGGCGCGGACGCAGGCGAGGGCAACTTCCTTGTCCTTGGCCTCGGAGAACGTCTGGCCGCAGAACCGCGGGAAGGTCGGGAAGCACAGGGAGGCCTCGACATGGTTGAGGTCCATGTCCTTCAGGCGCTCCTTCGGGTCGTACAGACCCGGGCGCATCTCCTCGCGCGTGATGCCTTCGAGCGTCATCTGGTCGCGGCTGAAGCCGACCGCGGCGATGTTCCGCTTGTAGGGGAAGCGCAGGTCCTCGTAGAACCACCAGTCCGCGAGCGGCCCGTCCGGGTCGGTCGTGATCTTGTAGCTCGCACCGACGTACTCCAGCTGCCCGATGCCCGTCTGGACATGCTTGGGGCCCCGGTCGTGGAACTTGGCCGGCAGCCAACGCTCGAACAGGTGCGCCGGTTCGATGACGTGGTCATCGACGCTGATGATCTTCGGAAGCTCTCCGAAGCTGTTGCCGGACTCGGTGGCGTCCTGCTCGGGCAGGTTGGCGCTCATCGGCCCCTCCTACGGACTGAATCTGATGGACCGTCAGATTTAGCGTAATCTCTCCCTGCAGGCAACAGCAAGCGGCTGGTCCGTCAGGAGGCTCACATGGCACTCGATATGGGTACGTTGCTCGCTCCCGGGACGACCGCCCTGGTCACCCAGGAATGCCAGAACGGCGTGATCGGGAAGCAGGCGGTTTTCCCCGCCCTCGCCGAGCAGACCCAGGGTCTGATTCCGGCCATCGACACACTGTGCAAGGCCGCGCGCGCCGCGGGCGCACCCGTCCTGCACTGCCTCGCCGTGCGGCGCCCGGACGGCCAAGGGGCCAACCGAAATGCGCGGATGTTCGGCGCGGCGGCCAAAGCCCCCGTGCAGTTGCTTCCCGGGTCGACCGCGGCAGACGTCGCAGACGGCATCGAAGTGGCCGAATCCGACCTCGTCCTGACGCGCTATCACGGCCTGGGCCCGATGGCCGATACCGGTCTGGCGGCGGTGCTCCGCAACCTCGGCGTGCAGACCGTCGTGGGCGTCGGCGTGTCCCTCAACGTCGGCATGCTCAACTTCGCGATGGACGCCGTGAACGCCGGATTCCAGTTCGTCATCCCCCGCGACGGCGTCGCCGGCTTCCCCCCGGAATACGCGGAAGCCGTCCTCGCCAACACCCTGAACGCGGTGGCGACGATCACCACGACGGACGAGATCCTCGCCGCCTGGCGGTGACCGAGGGACGACGAGGCGACGGCGCGGCGCGAAGGCCGCGCCAACGCCGGGGCCGTGTCGGCGCCTCCGGCCTTCGGGACTCCCCCGCAGCTCCCCCGCCCTCGTCCTGCCTCTCCCGCGGTCCCGTCCCGCGGCCCCCGACGCGAAACGGCCGGGCGGCCGGAGGCGCGCAAGCGCCCCGGCCGCCCGGCCGTTTCGTTCGTCTGTCCGCCTACCGCCGCGGGGTCCACGGCTTGGCGTTGTACTCGTCGCGGATCTTGAACTTGAGCACCTTGCGGAGCGTGTCGTTGCGCGGCAGCGCGTCGACGACCTCCAGCTGCTCCGGGATCTTCTGCACCATCAGGCTCGCGTCCTTCAGGTACCGCACCATCTCGTCGAACTCCAGGTCCGGCTGCCCCGGCTGACGCTCGACCACCGCGCACACCCGCTCGCCGCGCTCGCGGTCGGTCAGGCCGACCACCGCGACGTCCGCCACCTTCGGGTGGGCGAACAGCAGGTCCTCGATCTCCCGCGCGGAGATGTTCTCGCCCTTGCGGATGATCACGTCCTTCAGCCGCCCGGTCAGCGAAAGGTGCCCGTCCGCCCGGAGCTTGCCCAGGTCGCCCGTGCGGTAGAAGCCGTCCTCGTCGAACGCCTCCTTGGTCAGCTCCGGGTCGGTGTAGCCCTTGAACACCATCGGGCCGCGCAGCCGGACCTCGCCCTCCTCGTCCGGACCGGCGGGCGTGCCGTCCGCACGGACGATCCGCACCTCGATGCCGAACACCGGCTTGCCCTCGGTGAACTTCAGCTGGTCCGCGGAGTCGTTCGGGCCGCCCTGCGCGATCATCGGCGACTCGGTCATGCCGTAGCCGTGGCACAGCACGGCCTGCATCTCGTCGACGACCTCGTGGTACAGCTCCGGCGGCTTCGGCGCGCCGCCGCCGGACACGATCCGCAGCGACGGGATGATCTTCTCGCCGGGCTGCTTGCGCTGCTCGTTGAGGAACGCGACGTAGAACGCCGGGCCGCCGCCGACCATCGTGACGCCGAGCCGCTTGTAGACCGGGATGACCCCGGCCGGGTCGAACGTCTCGATGATGACCGCCGGGAAACCGGTGATCAGCAGCGTGTTGACGTAGTCGGGGCCGGCGATGTGCGCGTACGGGAACGCGATCGAGCCGACGTCCGTCTGCGCCATGTCGAGCGCCTTCGCCAGGCCGATGCCGCCCGCGATCAGCGTGCCGTCGGTGTGCTGCACGCCCTTCGGGTCCGACGTCGTGCCCGACGTGTAGTACAGCCAGCGCACCTCGTCGCCGTCGGTCGGCGCGGGCGGCAGCGACGCGGGGTCGCCCTCGGGCAGCTCGTCGTATGCGACGAGGACCGTGAGGCCGCCCGGCTGCTCCTTGCCCAGCGCCTCGCCCATCGCGACGAAGTCGAAGCCCTTCCAGATGCCCGGCGTCAGATAGAACTCGGCGTCGGTCTGCCGGAGGCAGAAGCCGACCTCCTTCTCCCGGTAGAACGGGATGATCGGGTTCTGCACCGCACCCAGCCGCGCGAGGGCCGTCGCGGCGACGATCGACTCGATCCGGGTCGGCAGCTGCCAGGTCACCCGGGTGCCCGCGGTGATCCCCAGCGCGTGGTAGCCCGCCGCAACCCGCTCCGCCCACGCCTTGAACTCGCCGAACGTGACCGTGCGGTCCGCCGGGTCGAGCAGCATCGGGGTGTCCGGTGTGGCCGCGGCACGGCGCTCCACCAGCTCCCAGAGCGTCTTGGCGTCGTAGATCGGATCAGACACGTGCCCTCCACGTGAGATGGTTCGCCAACCCGGCTGCGGCCGCCCGCACGACAGGCACGGCATGCGAACCTGACGGTACGTCAGAATCGGGGCGGACCGGAAGGGTGGGGCAGGTCACTCCCGACCCGCAACGTGAATTCGATCACGCCCGGTCGGCGCGGCTCTGTCATTCCCACGAAGGCATGCCTACCCTGCCCGCTATGAAGGTGCCGTTCCGCCGGGACCGCCGGGAGCCCCCGCCCTGCGTCCCCGAAGGCGCCGTGAACGCGGGGCCGCTCACCGCCGTGCCCGAAGGCCGCATCCACCGGATCAGCGACCACCCTCCGGTCGCGGTCGTCCGCCACGGGGACACCGTCCACGCCTTCGAAGACCGCTGCCCGCACCGAGGCGCTCTCCTGTCCCGCGGCTCCCTGTCCGGCGAAGAGGTCACCTGCCCCTCCCACAAAGGCGTCTTCCGGGTCGACACCGGCAAGTCCATCGGCGAGCTGACCTGCCGCGATGTGCGCACATACACAGCCACGGTGGTGGACGGCGTGCTTTACATCGCATCGGCGCCGCGCACGCCCCGCGAATCGCGTCGAGCGCCGTGCGGAAATCGCGGAGCATGCGGTTGACCACCTCTTAGGGTGGGTGAACACAAGCCGCCCGGGAGGTCCCATGGAAGAGACGGAAGACGTCACGCCGTCGCTGATCAAGGCCCAACTCGCGATGCTTCGTGCGCTGCGAGCCAGCGAGGACATCCCCGCTGACGTGTGGTGGGAAGCGACGCCGCACCGCATCGTGATGATGACGACGGCGGACTACGAACACGCTCGCATCCGGACAATCATTCGTCAGCAACTTGAAGCGGGGCTCGCCGAAGGACTGGATGTCGAGAACGACGTCGCCTTCATCACGGCAGTGCATGGGGAACGCACTCCCGACCTCTTCGTGATCGACCCCAACGGGCGGCCCGAGTTCCGTGACGGCCACTTCCTGTCGATGCAAAGCGTCAAACTCGTCGTCGAGGTCACCAGCAAAGCAACCCGCACTGCCGACCTCGTCGAGAAACCGGCCGAGTACGCCTCATCCGGCGTCCCCGTCTACCTCGTCATCGACCGTAAAACGCCTGAGGTCATCGTCCAGCACGGTCCCTGCGGCGGCCAGTACTCCCACACCGACCGCTACCCCGTCGGCAAAGACGTCCCCCTCCCCGCACCCATCAACCTCACCCTTGACATGGCCTTCCTCCCGGACTATCTGGACTAAACCAATCGACTACCCGGCAGTAGCCCCACCAATCGCTTGGGCGTTCGTCGGACCGCCTGACCAAAGCGCTTCCGCGGCCTAGAATTTGCCCTCATGAGGATGCTGCCGCTGGCCCAGGCGCAAGCGCAGCTCGCCTCTCTCGTGGACGAGATCGTCCGCACCCGCGGCCTCGTGGCGATCGCCCGGAACGGCGAACCGGCCGTCGTGATGCTCTCCGCCGAGGACTACGAGGCGCTCCAGGAGACCCTCGCCCTCCTCAACGACAGCTCCGCACGCATCCGCATCGACCAGGCCCGACGCGACATTGCCGCCGGAAACTACGCGACCGTCGAGGAGTTGGCCGAGATCATGGCCGAGCGGAGACAGAGCGATGGCTGACGTCGAAGTCCGCCCGGGGGCTTACCTCCTGCGCATCGCCCCCGAGGCCCGCCGGGCGCTCACCGACCGGCTGCCCCAATCGGTGGCCTGCGCGGCCTACCGCTTCATCACCGGCCCGTTGCTCATGCAGCCCTACGAGGTCGGCCTGCCGCTGTGCGACTCGCTGGCCGGCATGTGGTGCGCCCAGCGCGGCACCTACCGGGTCCGCTACACCGCCGACGAGAGCACCGGCACCGTCGACGTCCTCGACATCGCCCCGCGCACCGGCCTGCACCTGGTGTAACCGGAAGGCGACGGCACGCTACCGCCCGCGTCGCGGACAATGGGGGGATGCCCGCCGCGCTCCTCGACGAGATCCTGCACGCCCTCCTCGGCACGTCCGACCCGGACGCCAGGCAGGACGCGCTCGACGCGGGCGCCTCCCGCCTCGCCGCGGCCCCCGAACTCTGGGCCGACACGGCCAGGGCCTACCTCGCCCTCGGCACCCGCGTCATGGAAGGCTGCTGGGCCCGCGGCTGGCAGCCCGCCGACGTCGTCCGCATGGCCGTCCGCGACCTCGACGACCGGCACGTGCGCCTCACCGCCGACCTGATCGCCGCCGCCGCCCGCCGCGACACCCCCGGCGCACGCGGCACCCGCTGGACCGCGCAGCTGCGCGACACCGGCGCCGACGTGTGGTGGACCGACGACGGCGACTACCTCGCCGAGGTCGCCCGCCGCGAAGCGCTCACCCGCTTCGAGACCGCCGGGTACGCCCTGGAGACCCTGCGGCTGCTCTCGCGCCTCCCCGGCATCACCCCGCTGCACGCGGAAGCCGCCGAGCACCCGCACCCCACGGCCGGCACGGGCACCACAGGCACCACGGGTACCGAGCCGCGCATGCTCGCCCGCATCCGCGCGCTGCTCGCCAAAGCGGAATCGACCGAGTTCCCCGACGAAGCCGAGTCGCTCAGCGCCAAGGCCCAGGAACTCGTCGCCCGCTACAGCATCGACGAAGCACTCCTCACGGCCGGCCGGGACGGCGAAGGCGGCGGCGTCCGGCCGTCGGCCATCCGCATCGGCGTCGACGCGCCCTACGACGAAGCCAAAGCGATGCTCCTCGACGCGGTGTGCGACGCGAACCGCTGCCGCACCGTCTGGTCCCCGGACTTCGGCTTCGCCACCGTCATCGGCTTCGACACCGACCTCGACGCCGTCGAACTGCTCTACACCTCGCTCCTCACCCAGGCCACCGCCGCGATGACCCGCGCCGACCGCGCGGGCGGCAAACCGAAGCGCGCGTCGTCCCGGTCCCGGGACTTCCGGCAGTCCTTCCTCATCGCCTACGCCGACCGCATCGGCGAACGCCTCGCCCGCGCCGCGGAACAAGCCAAGGAACAGGCGGCCGAAGAGGCCGCGGCGGACGCCCGCGGCGGCCCCGCGGCGGCTCCCGAGCGCGACCTGCTCCCCGTACTGGCGTCCCGCGCGGTCGCCGTCGAGGACGCCGCCGCGCAGATGTTCCCCAACCTCGTCACGCACCGCGTCCGCATCCGCGACGAGGCCGGCTGGACGCACGGCCAAGCAGCCGCCGACCGTGCGGCCCTGGGCCCCCGGGCGACCCTGCCCCGGCCCCGCCGCTGACCGTCCGCACACCCCCGCACAGGGCTTCGCGCCATCGGTAATCCCTGGGTTAACCGGGGTTCCGATGTTGGCCGTTGTTGCCCGCCTTGCGTTGCGCGAATCTTGAAGCACCGAGGGAACGGAACCGCGGAGAACACCGGGAACCGCCTCGAACGCCGCACGAATCACCCTGCTGCTTCAAGGAGTTCACCATGTCTGCCGTCAACCGCCCCTGGACCCCCGCCCCGCTCGCCGCCCCCGCCGCCCCCACTGCCGCCGTCGGCGCTGCCGCGGACGCCAAGTCCCGTGTCTGGATCGGCCGTTGGCTGGTCTCCAGCGCGATCGCCAACGGCCTGATGGCCGGCACCTACGTGCTCTTCAGCGTCTGGGTCATGCCGATGCTCGGCCGCAAGAACGACGCCGGCTTCGTCGACAGCATGCAGAAGATCAACGTGCAGATCGAGAACCCGCTGTTCTTCGCGGCGTTCTTCGGCGCGATGGTGTTCCCCGCGATCGCCGCCTGGAAGCAGCGCAAGACCGGCGGCGGCACCGCGATGAAGTGGGCCGTCGCCGCGTTCGCCCTCTACACGACCACGGTGCTGACCACGTCCGGCATCAACGTCCCCCTCAACGAGATGCTCGCGAGCAAGGGCGACGCCGACCCGGCCAAGGCCCGCGCCGACTTCGAGGACGTCTGGAACCTGTGGAACGGCGTCCGCGCCGTCCTCACCACCGCCGCCTTCGCGGCCGGCATCCAGGCCGTCCGCGTGTTCCGCCGCAACCGCGGCTGACCCGGCACCACACCACACCCCCACAGCAACACCGCGGCCCCCGACCGGAGTTCCGGTCGGGGGCCGCGGCATGAGCACAAACGCGGGGATCAGCGCAGCTTCCCCGCCACCTCCGTCGCCCAGTACGTCAGGATCGTCTTCGCCCCCGCGCGCTTGACCGACGTCAGGGTCTCCATGATCACCCGGTCCCGGTCGATCCACCCGTGCGCGGCGGCCGCCTCGACCATCGAGTACTCGCCGCTGACCTGGTACGCCGACACGGGCACGTCCACCGCGTCGGCAATCCGCCGCACGATGTCCAGGTACGACATGGCCGGCTTCACCATCACCACGTCGGCACCCTCGGCGATGTCCAGCATCACCTCGCGCAGCGACTCGTCGGAGTTCGCCGGGTCCTGCTGGTAGGTCATCCGGTCGCCCTGCAGCGACGATTGCACGGCCTCGCGGAACGGCCCGTAGAAGCCGCTCGCGTACTTCGCGCTGTACGCCAGGATCGCCACGTCCGCGAATCCGGCGGAGTCCAACGCCCGCCGCACGTAGCCGACTTGGCCGTCCATCATGCCGCTCGGGCCGACCATGTCGACGCCCGCCGCGGCCTGCACGACCGCCATCTCGGCATAGCGCGCCAGCGTCGCGTCGTTGTCGACCGACCCGTCGGGACGCAGCACGCCGCAGTGCCCGTGGTCGGTGAACTCGTCCAGGCACAGGTCCGACATGACCACCGCGTCGGCGCCCACCTCGGCCTTCACGTCCCGGATCGCGACCTGGAGCACGCCCTCCGGATCCGTGCCCGCCGTGCCGCACGCGTCCTTGTGCTCCGGCACACCGAACAGCATCAGCCCGCCGACCCCCGCCGCGACCGCGTCGTGCGCGGCCTTCCGGAGCGAGTCACGCGTGTGCTGCACAACGCCCGGCATCGACGAGATCGGCACCGGCTCGGCCGCGCCCTCCCGCACGAACACCGGCAGGATCAGATCCGCCGGGTGCAGCCGGGTCTCCGCGACGAGGCGCCGCATCGCCGGGGTCCGGCGCAGCCTCCTCGGTCGCATCAGAGGAAAACCGCCGCCGGACTCCGGCAATGCGTCGGACATCGCTACTTCGCCTTCCTCCGCGACCCCGGACGCCGTTCGCTCGGCCGCGTCACCGGGTCGCCCGCCTCGATCAGGGAAGCCCGCCGCGCCGCGCCGAACTCCGCGAGGGCCTCCGCCAAGGCTGCCACAGAAGGCTCCGGCGCCATGACGTCCACGCGCAATCCGTGCTCCTCGGCGGTCTTCGCGGTCGCCGAGCCGATACACGCGATCACCGTCACCGCGTGCGGCTTGCCCGCGATACCGACCAGGTTCCGGACCGTGGACGACGAGGTGAACAGCACCGCGTCGAACCCGCCGCCCTTGATCGCCTCACGGGTCTCGGCGGGCGGCGGCGCCGCGCGCACCGTGCGGTACGCGGTGACGTCGTCGACCTCCCAGCCCAGCTCCACCAGGCCCGCGACCAGCGTCTCGGTCGCGATGTCGGCACGCGGCAGGAACACCCGGTCGATCGGGTCGAACACCGGGTCGTACGGCGGCCAGTCCTCCAGCAGCCCGGCGGCCGACTGCTCGCCGCTCGGCACCAGGTCCGGCTTCACGCCGAAGTCCACGAGCGCCTTCGCGGTCTGCTCGCCCACCGCGGCGACCTTGATGCCGGCGAACGCACGCGCGTCCAGGCCGTACTCCTCGAACCGCTCGCGGACCGCCTTCACCGCGTTGGTCGAGGTGAACGCCACCCACTCGTAGCGCCCGGTGACCAGGCCCTTGATGGCCCGCTCCATCTGCTGCGGAGTACGCGGCGGCTCGACCGCGATGGTCGGCACCTCGTGCGGCACCGCACCGTACGAGCGCAACTGCTCGGACAGCGACGCCGACTGCTCCTTGGTCCGCGGCACCAGCACCCGCCACCCGAACAGCTGCTTCGTCTCGAACCACGACAGCGTGTCCCGCTGCCCGACCACGTCGCCGACCACCACGACGGCAGGCTGCACGACCCGCGCCGTCTTCAGGTCCGCCGCGACGTTCGCCAGGGTCGACACGATCGTGCGCTGCTCGGTCGTGGTGCCGTTCGTCGTCACCGACACCGGCGTGGCCGGCTTGCGGCCGCCCGCGACCAGCTCCTGCGCGATCTCCGCGATCTGGTCGACCGGGCCGCGCAGCACCAGCGTGCCGTCCGCGGCCCCCACGGTCGCCCAGTCGGTCGACGCCTCGGCGGTGTCCAGCACCCGCACGCCGCCGCCCGCCCGCGCACTGTGCAACGGCACACCCGCGTACGCCGGCACGGCCGTGCACACCGGCACGCCGGGCACGACCTCGAACGGCACCTTCGCCTTCGCGACGGTGGCGATCTCGTCCACCGCGCTCTGGTCGACGACCGGGTCGCCGTCCACCGTGCGGACCACCTGCTTGCCCGCGCGCGCCGCTGTCACCAGCAGCTTCGCGCGGCCCGCGGCGGCCAGCGGCTCGCCGTCCTCGCCGCCCGACGGGTCGACGACCTCGACGTCGGGGCGGGCGTGGAACAGCACCTGGGCGCGCGTCGAGGCATCCGCGACGACGACATCGGCGTCGGCGAGAACCTCCACCGCACGCAGCGTCAGCAGACGCGGATCACCGGGTCCGGCACCGACGAAGGTGACGGTTCCGCTGGGCTTCTTCTTCGCTCTGGGGCTCAAGGGACGCGCTCCCCCATAAGACCGGCGGCACCCCGGGCAAGCATCTCCGCGGCCAGCGATCGGCCGAGCGACGCCGCCTCGTCCAGGGGTCCGGTGGCGGACAACCGCACACTGTGGGCGCCGTCGGCACTCGCGACGATCGCCCGCAGGTACAGCTCGGTGACCTCCTCGCCGTCGGACTCCCCCGCGGACACGTCCGCGAGAGCGCCCACCGGAGCCGAGCAACCGGCCTCCAGTTCGGCGAGCAGCATGCGCTCGGCAAGCACGGCGCCCCGGGTACCGGGGTCGTCGAGAACACCGAGCAGTTCGACGAGCGACGCGTCCGAAGACGCGCACTCGACCGCCAGCGCCCCTTGACCGGGGGCCGGCAGCATCTGGAGCGGATCGAGGACCTCGGTGGCCTCCTCCGCACGACCCAGCCGGGCAAGGCCCGCCTTGGCCAAAACGACCGCGTCCAGCTCGCCGGACGTGACGAACTTGATGCGCGTGTCCACGTTGCCGCGGATCGGCACGATCTCGTGCCCGAGCCCCAGCGCACGCAACTGCGCGGCACGGCGCGGCGATCCGGTGCCGATCCGGGACCCCGCGGGCAGCTCGCCCAGCGTCAGCCCGTCGCGCGCGATCAGCGCGTCCCGCGGGTCCTGGCGCAGCGGCACCGCCGCCAGCGACAGACCCTCGGGGTCCGCGGTCGGCAGGTCCTTCAGCGAGTGCACCGCGAAGTCCACGCTGCCTTCCAGCAGCGCGTCGCGCAGCGCCGAGACGAACACGCCCGTCCCGCCGATCTGCGCCAAGTGCTCCCGCGACGTGTCGCCGTAGGTGGTGATCTCCACCAACTCGACCTCGCGGCCGGTCAGTTCGGTCACCGCTGCGGCGACATGCCCGGACTGGGCCATCGCCAGCGCACTGCGCCGCGTCCCCAGCCGCAACGGCTTGCCGGTCATGTCGGCCATACGGCTCATGCGGCACCGCCTTCCCGGCTCTCGCCCGCGGCCGGCGCCGACTCGACGTCGGCGCGGCTCACCGCGGCCATCGGCCCCGGGCCCAGGTCGAACAGCGTGCGCAGCGCCTCCGCGTACGACGCGCCGCCCGGCTCGCCCGCGAGCTGCCGCATCCGCACCGTCGGCGCGTGCAGCAGCTTGTCCACGATGCGCCGCACGGTCTGCTCGACCTCGCCGCGCTCCTTCGCGTCCAGCTCCGGGGTCCGCCCGGCGAGCCGCTCCAGTTCGCCGCGCACCACGTCGGCGGCCATCGCGCGGAGCGCCACCACCGTCGGCGTCACGACCTGCGCGCGCTGCGCGTTCGCGAACTCGGCGACCTCGTCGGCGACCAGGCGCCGCACCACGTCCACGTCCGCGGTGCCCTGCACGCCCGACCCCAGGTCGGCCAGCAGCTCCAGGTCGATGACGTGCACGCCGTCCATGCCGTGCACCGCGGGGTCGACGTCGCGCGGCAGCGCCAAGTCGACCAGCACCAGCGCGTCCTCGGCGCCGCGGTCGCGCCGCGCTTCGAGGACCCGCTCGACCTCGGCGGCCGTGATCACCAGGCCGGTCGCGCCGGTGCACGAGATCACCACGTCCGCGGCGGCGATCGCGTCCGGCAGCGCCGTCATCGGCACCGCGCGCCCGCCGACCTGGTCGGCCAGGTGCTCGGCACGCTCGTAGGTGCGGTTCGTGACGACGATGTTGCCCGCGTGCTGCCGCTGCAGGGTCGCCGCGGCCAGCGAACTCATCGAGCCCGCACCGACCACCAGGGTCCGCGCGCCCGCCACCGGGCGCACCAGCTCCTCGGCCTTCGCCAGCGCCACCGTGACCAGCGACTGGCCGGCCCGGTCGATGTCCGTCTCGCTGTGCGCGCGCTTGCCGACCCGCAGCGCCTGCTGCGCCAGGTCGTTGAGCACGCGTCCGGCGGTGTCCTGCTCCTGCGCGAGCGCGAGCGCCGTCTTGAGCTGGCCGAGGATCTGGCCCTCGCCCACCACCATCGAGTCCAGGCCGCACGCGACCGAGAACAGGTGGTGCACCGCGCGCTCTTCGTAGTGCACGTACAGGTGCGGGGTCAGCTCGTCGATGCCGACGCCGGTGTGCCGCGCGAGCAGCCCGGACAGGTCGGCGACGCCGCCGTGGAAGCGGTCGACGTCCGCGTACAGCTCGACACGGTTGCAGGTCGACAGCAGCAGCGCTTCGGCCACCGGCTCGGCGCCGGCGATGTCGCGCAGCAGCTTGGTCTGGGTGTCACCGGACACCGACACCCGCTCCAGCAGGCTTACCGGAGCGGTGCGGTGGCTCAGCCCGACCACGAGGACGCTCATGCTTCGGTCCTCGCGATCGGGCAGGGGGCAACTACTGGTCCGACGTTCACGCCGGCATCACCTCGGGCAAATCGCCGCCGAGGTCGCCGCCCGAGGCGGTCGGCCGGGTTACGGCGGGGGCAACAGCAGGGGAAACTGCGGGAGTCACCGCAGCAGGCACCGGAGCGGGCCCGGGGGCCGGCTCGGTCGACGACTTGCGCTGCTCGTGGAACGCCAGGATCTGCAGCTCTATCGACAGGTCGACCTTGCGGACGTCCACGCCCTCGGGCACGGTCAGCACCGTCGGTGCGAAGTTCAGAATGCTCGTGATCCCGGCGGCGACCAGCCGGTCCGCGACACCCTGCGCGGCCGGCGCCGGCGTCGTGATGACCCCGATGGACACGCCGTCGTCGCGCACGATCTGCTCGAGGTCGTCCATGTGCCGCACGACCATCCCGGCTATCCGCTGCCCCGCGACCGCGCGGTCCGCGTCCAGCAGCGCCGCCACCCGGAACCCGCGCGACGCGAACCCGCCGTAGTTGGCGAGCGCGTGGCCCAGGTTGCCGATCCCGATGATGGCGACCGGCCAGTCCTGCGTCAGACCGAGTTCGCGGGAAATCTGGTAGACGAGGTACTCGACGTCGTAGCCGACACCACGCGTGCCGTACGACCCGAGGTACGACAAGTCCTTGCGCAGCTTCGCGGAGTTGACCCCCGCGGCGGCCGCCAGCTCCTCGGAGGACACGGTCGGCACACCGCGCTCCGACAGCGCGGTCAGCGCTCGGAGGTACAGCGGGAGCCGCGCCACCGTCGCCTCGGGAATACCGCGTCCCCGGTGCGCCGGTCGCTCGGTACGGCCTGTAGCCACGGTGCTCCTGTGGGTGGGACCTGCGGTTTCGACTGCCAGGTTAGGCTCTTGTGAACGTGTGCACAAAGCCGATGTCCGTTTTGTGTACCTGTCGTGACATGCATCACGCGACGGTTCCCGGGAAGTCCTGTGAACTCGCTCACAGATGGTGACTCGGCGTTCACCCCAAGGCAGCGCGAAAGCGGCGTTCGTCGACCCGCCAGAAGTCGTGCTGCCGTCCGTCGACGAACGTCACCGGGATCTGCTCCCCGTACTCCGCCTCCAACTTCGGGTCGCTCGTGATGTCGACCTCCTCCCAGCGCACACCCAGCTCTCCCGCCACACGCGCCACCACCGCCCGCGCGTCGTCGCACAAGTGGCAGCCGGGACGCGTGAGAAGGGTGACCAGCTCCGCCCGCGACTCCGCACGGGTGGTTCGCGGGGTGGAATCCGAGGGGGCGCCACTGCGCCGGCGAAAGATGCTCACATTTCGATTGTCCTCGGCCGAAGGAGTGGCCGGGACCACGCCCGGACACCGACGGACATCGCACGTGATCAGGTTCGGTCGAGGATGGCCGCGGATCCGCCGAAATCCCGCAGCACTTCGGGCGCGTCCCGCATCAAGCGCTCATCAACGCAACACACAAGCGCAAGCAGAGCGCCACACACCCGCAACGCGCGGCGATTAGGCTCGCGGTATGGCTCTCCTGCGCCGAGGTGTCGGACGGAATTCGCTCACGCGCGCGGTCACGGCCGGCGAGGCCGCGGCAGCCGCCGCCCACGCCACCGCCCACCCGGACGAGCTGCCCGGCGGACGCCCGGACACCGGCACGGAAACCGGCACGGAAGCCCGGCCCGGCCCCGAAACCCCCGGCGACACGCCCGAACCGGCGGAAAACGAACCGCCGCTTCTCGGCGCCGCGTTCTTCGACCTCGACAACACCGTCATGCGCGGCGCGTCGATCTTCCACATGGCCCGCGGCCTCTACGCCCGCGACTTCTTCGACACCCGCGACATCGCCCGCTTCGGCTGGCAGCAGGCCCGGTTCCGGCTCGGCGGCGAGCACATGGGCCACGTCGGCGACGCCCAGGAAGCCGCCCTGTCCTTCGTCAAGGGCCACACCATCGAGGAAGTCACCGCCCTCGGCGAGGAGATCTTCGACGAGTACATGGCCGACAAGATCTGGCCCGGCACCCGCGCCCTCGCCCAAATGCACCTCGACGCCGACCGCCAGGTCTGGCTCGTCACCGCCGCGCCCATCGAGATCGCCTCGACCATCGCCCGCCGCCTCGGCCTCACCGGCGCCCTCGGCACCGTCTCGGAGACCCGCAACGGCCAGTACACCGGCCGCCTGGTCGGCGAACTCCTGCACGGCGAAGCCAAAGCCGAAGCCGTCCGCGGCCTCGCCGCCCGCGAAGGCCTCGACCTCGCGGACTGCTCCGCCTACAGCGACTCGGCCAACGACATCCCGATGCTGTCCCTCGTCGGCGACCCCTGCGCGGTCAACCCGGACGGCCGACTCCGGCGCCACGCCCGGAGACACGGCTGGCGTACCAAGGACTACCGAACCGGCCGTAAAGCCGCCCGCATCGGCATCCCCGCCGCCGCCGGAATCGGCGCCGTCGCCGGCGCGCTGGCCGCCGGCACCGCCGTCCGCCGCCGCGCCGCACTCGTCTGACCGGATGGCTTTCCACCGCCGCACGCGTCGGCCAACACGCGCCCGACACGCGGAGATACGCGGCTTGTAGCACCGAACGCTGGGCCTGTCTTGGGAATAGCCCAAACCGCACACTTCCGCGGGCCAGAGCGGTAGCTTCGCATCGCCGATGGACACACTTGGTATCCCTTCCTTTACTAAGCGTTATTCTCGATCGGCGCACAGCAGTCACCGATGTCCCTACGATGGGTGACCGTCTCCGCACAGCAAGTCATGACGCCGAAGATGATGCCGACGCAACAGGGAGTCCCGTGCACCGAATCGTCCGGGTTGACGTGACCGGGCTGGCGACGCTGCGAGCGGCGGTGATCGCCGCGCTCGCCCCCTGGCCCAACGACCTCGCCTTCGCCGCCTCCGTCGCCGACACGGGACGCACCCGCGAAAGCACGTTCTCCGGTGCGCTCAGCCGCGCGGCGAAGACCGGGACCACCGAGCCGGCCAAACCGGCCCGCGGCTCCGGCTACACCCGCGGGAGCGCCCCCGACGGCGAAGCGGCCCGCATCATGGCGCTGGTCGAACTCGCCCAGGAAGGCGACAACGAGGCCTTCGCCCAGCTCTACGACAACTACCTCGACACGGTCTACCGCTACATCTACTACCGCGTCGGCAGCAAAGCCGTCGCCGAAGACCTCACCAGCGAGACGTTCCTGCGCGCCCTGCGCCGCATCGGCACGTTCACCTGGCAGGGCCGCGACTTCGGCGCCTGGCTCGTCACCATCGCCCGCAACCTGGTCGCCGACCACTTCAAGTCCAGCCGCTTCCGCCTCGAAGTCACCACCGGCGAAATGCTCGACGCGAACGAGGTCGAGGCCAGCCCCGAGGACTGCGTCCTGGAGACCCTCTCCAACGCCGCGCTCCTCGAAGCGGTCCGCAAGCTCAACCCCCAGCAGCAGGAATGCGTCACCCTCCGCTTCCTGCAAGGCCTCTCCGTCGCCGAGACCGCCCGCATCATGGGCAAGAACGAGGGAGCCATCAAGACCCTGCAGTACCGAGCCGTCCGCACCCTCGCACGCCTCCTGCCGGAGGACGTGCGGTGAATCACACTTCCGTAACCCCCGAGGGCATCGAGTCGTTCTCCCAGATAGCGACCCCCTCGGGGGCGCGACGCGGCGGGGAGCCGACTCACGGCCCCCGACCCGTAGACGTCCCCGGACGAGGATCTGGGGAGAGGAGGTGCGGCCCGTGAGCATCGCGGTTGTGGACCGACGGCGCATTGCGGCCTTTGCGCAGGCGCTCGACGAACTGGAATCCGGCCTCGCGCCGAGCCGGGGGGAGACCCGCGGAGACGGCCAGGGGGACCCGGAGACCGCGGCACATTTGGCCGCGGTCGCCCTGCTGAGAGACACCGGAGGCCAAGCGCCCGCCCCCGCGGCCGACTTCCGCGCCGCGCTCCGCGCCCGCCTCCTCGACGAGGCCGCCGCGCTGCCCGCGGCGGCCGCCGTCCCCGCCCCGCGCGGCGCACACCGCCGCGCGGTCCCCGCCGTCCGAACGCGCGCCACCCGCTGGCGCCGCCGCTGCGCGGTGGCCGGTGCCGCCCTCGTGCTGACCGGCGGCAGCCTCGGCGGCATCGCGTACGCCAGCACCGACGCCCTGCCCGGCGACATGACCTACAGCGTCAAGCGCGGCATCGAAGACCTCAAGCTGTCCTGGGCCGGCTCCGACCGCGAACGCGGCGAGGAATACCTCAAGCAGGCCCGCACCCGGCTGTCCGAAGCCGAGCGGCTGCTCGACCGCAGCGGCAACGGCACCGTGTCCGCGAGCACCACGGGCCACCTCAAAGAGGTGCTCACCGACATGCGCGACGAGACCACGCACGGCCGCGCCCTGCTCACCGACACGTACAACGCGAACCAGAGCAAGGTCGGCCCCATGCGCGACCTCGCCGACTTCGCGCAGAACGGCCGCACGCGCATGGACCGCATCGACGAACGGCTCCCCGGCGAACTCGCCGCGGACCGCGCCATGGTGTGGAACCTCCTGAACGACATCCGCGCCCAGGTCACCACCATCCCCGGCGCCGTCGGCCCCGACGACGAGGCGTCGTCCGGCACGGGAAAGTCGGTCGGCCCCGGCCACCCCGGCACCACCCAGGGCCCCGGCGGCCGCCCCGTCCCGGGCACCACGCAGGCGCCCGGCGCCGCCCCGGCCCCGGCACAGCCCGGCCGGGACGCCGTGCCCGGCGGCGCCCCCGGCGCGGCCACCGCACCGGCCGGCGTGCTGCCGAGCGTGAACATCCCGCTGCTCGAACCGACCACGACGGGCACGGCGACCCCGGCGCCGACCCCGAGCCCCGTCGGCGTCAACGTCCCGGCACCGGCACTCCCGCCCGTGGGCCTCAACGTCCCGCCGCTGCTGCCCGGCCTGCCGGGCATCGGCATCACCATCGGCGGCGCACCGCAGACCCAGCAGCCCTGAGGGCCGGTCGGCACCGTACGGCGGCAGACCGGCAAACCCGCAAGCGAGGGCCCGGGCGGATTCTCCGCCCGGGCCCTCGCTCCTGCCGCGCTACCGCTCAGCTCGAAGGCACCCTCAGAAGAACACCGACCGCCGGTGCATGAGGACCTTGTAAATCGTGTGCTGGATCGTCTCCCGCACCTCGTCCGTCAGGTTGAAGACCACCATCGGATCGTCCGCGGTGTGCGCCGGATAGGTGTCCGTCCGAATCGGCTCGCCGAACTCGATCCGCCACTTCGTCGGCAACGGCACCAAACCCACCGGCCCGAGCAGCGGAAAAGTCGGCGTCACCGGGAAATACGGCAGACCCAGCAGCCGCGCCAACGTCCGGAAGTTGCCGATCATCGGATAAATCTCTTCGGCGCCGACAATCGAGCACGGCACGATCGGCACCCCGGTCCGCAGCGCCGACGACACGAAACCGCCCCGCCCGAACCGCTGCAACTTGTACCGGTCCTTGAACGGCTTCCCCAAGCCCTTGTAGCCCTCCGGCCACACCCCCACCAACTCGCCCTGCGACAACAGCCGCTCGGCATCCGCATGGCACGCCAGCGTGTGCCCGCTCTTCCGCGCCAGCTCCCCCACCAGCGGCAGCTGGAACACCAGGTCCGCACCCAGCAGCCGCAGGTTCCGCGCCTCCGGATGGTGGTCGTGCACCGCCACCTGCGTCATCAGGGCATCCAGCGGCAGCGTCCCGGAATGGTTCGCGACGATCAACGCGCCGCCCTTCGCCGGGACATGCTCCAGACCGCGCACCTCCACCCGGAAGTACTTCTCGTACAGCGGCCGCAGGAGCGACATCACCAGCTGGTCGGTCAGCTCTTGGTCGAAGCCGAACTCGTCGACCTCGTACTCCCCGGTGACCCGGCGCCGGAGGAACGCCAGCCCGTCGGCCGCCTTGTCCTCCCAGTCCGGCCCCGCCAGCCCCTCCGCGAGCCCGCGCGCCGCACCGCCCACCAGCCCGCCCAGCGCCCCCGCGAACATCCCGAACCCGGCCCCCCGCGACCGCCCCGCCCGCTCGCCGGCACCAGCACCGAGCCGCCGCGCCTCGCGGACCGGCACCTCCGCGCCGTCCGGAGCCTCCCCGGCTTCCCCGGCCTCCCCGTCCTCCGCCGGGAACTCCTCCGGCTCGTCCGCGACCGGCTGCCGCAGCGCCGACTCGGCCGACTGCGCCGACCGCGCCGACCGCCCGGAACGCCGCGCGCCCCGGGCGCCGCCCTCGAACGGGATGATCCGGGCGTCACCCATCAGCACTCCTCCTCGCCTGCCCTGCGCTTGCCTGCCCTGCGCCTGCCTGCGCCGCGCCCGCCGCCAGCAGCGACGCGATCTGGTCCGACAGCCGGCCCACCCGCTCCGGGGCGGCCAACCCGCGCAGCCCGCGGCCGCGCACGAAGTCCTCGAACGTCTCCGCGGTCGTCCGCCGCGGCACGAACCCGAGCCGCTCCCGGGCCCGCGACGCGTCGACCACCCGCCCGTGCGTCAGCAGCCGCACCTGCTCGGCCGACAGATCCGCCGCACCGACCCGGCGCAGCCCCTGCCCGACCAGTCCGACCGCGGGCGACGGCACCGGCACCGCGGGCCGCCCGAGCCGCCGCGCGGCCTGCGACAGCAGCAGGACCCCGTCCGCGGCGATGTTGTACGTACCCGGCTGCCAGGCCGCCATGGCCACCCGAAGCGCGTCGAGCGCGTCCTCCTCGTGCAGGAACTGCAGCCGGGGGTCGTAGCCCAGCACGGTCGGCAGCAGGGCCAGCCCGAAGTAGTCGGCCATCGGCGAGCTGATCGTCGGCCCGAGGATCGGCGCGAACCGCAGCACCGACACCGCGACGTCCGGGCGGCGCCGCGCGAAGCCGCGCACATAGCCCTCGACCTCCACGGCGTCCTTCGCCCAGCCGGACGTCGGCGGGACGCGCGGCTCCATGTCCTCTTCGAAGATCGCCGGGTCGCGCGGCGAGGCCCCGTAGACCGCGGTCGTCGACCGGACCACCAGCGTGCGGATCGACGGCGCCTTCTGGCACGCCGCGAGCAGCTGCATGGTGCCGATGACGTTGGTCTCCTTCGCGGACACCGCCGTCCCCGGATACCCGGTCGGCGGCGTCTCGGCCGGGCTGAGGTGCACCACGGTGTCCACGCCGGCGGACGCCACGACCTTCGCGATCATCGGGTTGCGGATGTCCGCGAGGACGAACTCGACCCCGTCCAGCTCGTGCCGCGGTTCGACGGCGTCCACGCCGACCACCCGCTCGACCCCGGGCATCCCGCGCACCAGGCGCGCGAACCGGCTCCCCAGATCCCGGGTCACCCCGGTGACCAGTACGACTTTGGACATACCGCCAGCCCTCTCCCCGCTCGGGCCACGGCCGGTACCCGGCCGCGCACGCCAAGCGACGGGACACAACGTACTGTCCCGACACCCCTTCCGGGACGATCCAGGACACGCTTAACCGGGCGTTCACACCGAACGGCCGAGCGGGAAACGCAACGGGCCGCCGCCTCGCACCCGCAAGAGGGTGAAAGGCGGCGGCCCGGCAAGAATCGCGACTACTTCTTGTTACGGCGCTGGACGCGCGTCTTCTTGAGCAGCTTGCGGTGCTTCTTCTTCGCCATGCGCTTGCGGCGCTTCTTGATGACAGAGCCCATGGATAGACCTCGCTCACATGTACGAACGGACGACCCCGCCTGCGCGGAGAGAACGGACCGCTCCCACCACCCAGGGCAGGAACGCATTCCACTGCGCGGAACCAAGTCAGTCCGCACGTCGCGCATAGCCTACTCGCCGTCCCCGGGCACCCCGAAATGAGGCGTCCGGGGGCGACCCGGTCGCTAAGCGCGCACCCGCGGGTCTACGCCGTTTCGACGTACGAATCCCGCAGGTAGTCGTGGACGGCCTGTTCCGGAACCCGGAACGACCGGCCAACCCTGATCGCGGGCATCTCGCCGCTGTGCACCAGCCGGTACACGGTCATCTTCGAGACCCGCATCACCGCAGCCACCTCGGCCACAGTCAGAAAATTGACCTCGTTGAGAGGCCTCTCTCCAGAAGCCATGCCGCACCTGAACCATTCAGCACGCGACGGGCACCGGCTTCCCCTCCGGTGACATCCACACGCACGTGCGTACTTTCAGGGTAGTGGCGGGTGGTACCAGTGGGGAAGAGGAGGAGTTATCCGGCCTGTTTCGCCCATCCGGCTTGATTCAGGACAGTCCCGCACGATCCAGGCAGTACGCCAGCAGCGGTTTGTACAGGTGCGGGGCCACGTTGTCGTCCAGCGGAACGGCCACCGCGACCCGGTTTTCCTCCACGCCGACGAACAACGCGGGGTCGTTGCAGTCCGCGAAACCGATCGCGTCGACGCCCGCCTGGCCCGCCCCGCCGGCCCAGCCGTGGTCGCCGACCACGAGGCCGGGCAGTTCCTCGCCGGCGTCCGCGAGCGCGGTGAGCATCGCGCGGATCGGGCGGGCCGAGTGCGTGTGCTTGGGCTCGCCGACGTCGTCGACGACCACGGCGACCGGGCCGCGGTAGTCGATCGAGCGGAGTTTGGCGCCTTCCGAGGCGGGCGTCTTGTAGGTCCAGTCGCGGGCAGGGCGGAGGAGCGTACACCCCGCGTCCCGGAGGGCGCGCGCCACGCCGCGGTACCAGTCGAGCAGGCCGTCCGGGTGACCGGTGGCGACGACGACGCGCTCCCGGTCGCGGGCGGCGCGGCCGAGGCGGACGGCGTAGGCGTCCAGGGCGGCGATCGTGAGGTCCGGGTCGATGGTGTCCTGGCCGTTCAGGTGGGCGGGGTCGGCGGCGACTCCGCAACGGCGGACCATCAGCGCGAGGACCTCGTCGGGGGTCCAGGTGCCGTCGGGTTCCAGGCCGAAGAGGTAGCCGGGATGGCGCTCGCTCATGAGCCGGAAGTGCCGCAGGTTGTTCTCCCGCGGGGTCGCCACGTCGCCCGCGATGCGGCTGCGTACGAGATGCGCGCGCAGTGCCGCGCGGTCGGGGACCTGTCCGTTGCCGACTGCCGTCACGTCGTCCACCTGCCCGGTAGCTCGAAGGGTTGCGACCGACGTTCGGTTACCCGCGGCTCGGACATCTCAGGCGATCCCGGGGGCCTCAGACGTCGAAGAGGGGGTCGATCCCGTGGGCGGGGAAGACCGCCCGGCGGGTGGCCAGTACGGCCTGGTCGAGGCGGTCGCCGGGGTCGTACCCGGCCGAGAAGGGCCGGAAGTCGGGGGTGCGCCCGTCGGTCATGCGGTGCGGTGCGGTGTCGCCGGTCATGATGCGGACCTGCTCGCGCCACTCGAAGGGCAGTTCGGATTGGGGGTCGATCGGCGTGTGCGCGGCCTCGGCGACCAGGTGGGTCCAGATGCGCGGGACGACGTCGGTGGCCGCGTACCCGCCGCCGCCGGTGGCGATCCAGCGGCCGTCGCAGAAGCGGTGCGCGAGGTCGTGCAGGGCGACCGCGGCCTGGCGCTGGCCGTCGATGGTGAGGGCGAGGTGGGCCAGCGGGTCCTCGATGTGGGTGTCGGCGCCGTGCTGGCTGACCATGGCCTGCGGCCGGAAGGCCTCGACGAGAGGCGGCACGACCGCGTCGAAGGCGCGCAGCCAGTTGGCGTCCGCGATACCGGGCGGGAGGGCGACGTTGACGGCGGTGCCCTCGGCGTCGGGGCCGCCGGTCTCGTCCGGGAAGCCGGTGCCGGGGAACAGGAAGCGCGGGCTCTCGTGGAGGCTGATGGTGAGGACGCGCGGGTCGTTCCAGAAGGCGGCCTGGACGCCGTCGCCGTGGTGCACGTCGACGTCGACGTAGACGACGCGTTCGGCGCCGCGTTCGAGGAGTCGGGCGATGGCGAGGGCGGGGTCGTTGTAGACGCAGAATCCGGCGGCGGCGCCGGGCATGGCGTGGTGCAGGCCGCCCGCGAAGTTGACGGCGTGCGGGGCGTCGCCCTGCCAGACGGCGTCCGCGGCGGCGAGCGACGCGCCGGCGATGAGCGCGGAGACGTCGTGCATGTTCTTGAACGCCGGGGTGTCGTCGGTGCCGAGGCCGCGGGCCGGGTCGGCGGCGGACGGGTCCTCGCCGGCGCGGCGGACCGCGGCGATGTACTCGGGGGTGTGCACGAGCGCGAGTTCGCCGTCGGTCGCGGCGGCCGGGGCGAGGACGCGCAGGGCTTCGCCGGTGTCGAGGCCGAACGCGCGGACGAGGTCGAAGGTGAGGCGGAGCCGGACCGGCTTCATCGGGTGCCAGGTGCCGAAGTCGTAGCCGGTCATGCGGTCGTCCCACAACAGCTGCGCGGCTCGGCTCATGGCCTTCACGCTACCGGTCGGACGTGTCCTTCCGGAGGCCCTCGTGACGGGCTTCACCCTGGGGCGCGAAGGCCGAGGCCAGCGGCAGGATCGCGAGGACGAGGACGAGCGGGACGGCCATCGCGGCGCGGAACCCGGCGAGGTCGCCGACGGCGCCGACGAGCGGGGTGCCGATGAGGAATCCGGCGTAGTTGAAGAGGTTGAGGCGGGCGATGGCGGCGTCCGGGTCCCGGGGACTCGTGAGGGCTCCGGCGGCGAAGGTGAGCGGCACGAGCGTGCAGAGGCCGACGCCGAGGACGGTGAAGCCGACGAGGGCGGTGACCTGCTCGGGGGCGGCGATGACGACGGCGAATCCGGCGGCGGCGGTGACGGCGCCGGCGCGGACCACGGGGAGGGCGCCCCAGCGGCGGACGCCGAGGTCGCCGAGGGAGCGGCCGACGAGCTGGGTGATCATGTAGAGCAGGTAGGGCAGGGCTTTGTTGGCGTCGGCGTGCTGGACCTTGTCGGCGTAGACCGATCCCCAGGTGGAGACGGCGGAGTCGCCGAGGTAGATGACGGTCATGACGGCGCACAGCGGCAGCAGGACGCGCCACGGGACGGCGGGCTTGCCGTCGGTGCTCGCGGCGGGCGCCGGGACGGCGGATTTCGGCAGGTAGTGGCGTCCGGCGAGGACGGCGGCGGGGGCGGTGATGGCCCCGGTGATCGCGTACATGACGATCAGGGCGACGTCTTTGTGGTCGGAGAGCACGGCGATCCCGGCGCCGAGCATGCCGCCGACGCTCCAGGCCGCGTAGAAGCCGTTGACGACGCTGCGGCCTTCGCGGGCCTGGATGGCGACGGCCTGCATGTTCATGGAGGCGTCGACGGCGCCGAGGGAGAGTCCGAAGACGGCGAGGATGGCGGCGAGCTGCCAGACCTCGGTGCCGAGGCCGACGCCGACGGGGGTGAGGCAGACGATCGGCTGGGCGGTCCATAGGACGCGCTTGCTGCCGTACCGGTGGACGAGGTTCTCGGCGAGGACGCTGCCGACCCCCGCGATGATCGGGACCAGGGAGACGACGAGGGTCAGCGTGCCGTCGCCGAGCCCGTAGCGGTCCTGGATGCCGGTGAGCCGGGTGACCAGGGCCGCGAAGGAGGCCCCCTGGATCAGGAAGCCGGCCATGACCGCGACCCGGGCCCGGCGCACGGCGGCGTCGACCCGACCGGCGTCCGGGGTCGGGGTGCCGGGGTCGCGGTCGGGTATCGCGGCGGGCCCGGCGGCGCCTGCCGGGTCCTGCGGTTCGGTGGCCTGCATGAGGCGGGACGTTACTGGCGGGTTAGGTCAGTTGACAGATTTCTTGGCCGATCTTTTGCCTTGGCCTGCCTCACACCCCGAGCAGGGCCCGAATCTCCCCCAAACCGCCCGCGACCACGTCGGCGTCCGCCAACCGCTCCGGCGGCGTCAGCGCGGCGTGCCCGTACACCCGCATGCCGGCGGCGCGGGCCGCGGCCACCCCGAGCGGGCTGTCCTCGATCACCACGCACCGGGCCTGTGCGGCGCCCATCTTCGCCGCGGCGTGGAGGAAGAGGTCCGGTGCCGGCTTCCCACGCGCCACGTCCTGGCTGCTGAAGATCCGCGCGTCGGTGAAGTGGCCGCGCAGCCCGGTCGCGTCGTGGGTGAGGCGGATCCGCTCGTGGGTGCCGGACGAGGCGACGCAGAAGGGCACCCCGGCCGCGGTCAGCGCGTCCAGCAGCTCGGCGGCCCCGGCGACGGGCCGGATCTCGGTCGGGAACCGGGCGAAGATGCCCGCGTGGTAGGCGTCTTCGAAGTCCGCGGGCAGTTCGCGCCCGTGCCGCGCCAGGTTGAGTTCCCGCACTCGGCCGAGCGACCCGCCCATGTAGTCGCGGATCGCCTCCTCGGTCGTGGTGGGGATGTCGTATGACGTCAGCAGGTCGGCCAGCACCGCGTTCGCGACGGGCTCGCTGTCGACCAGGACCCCGTCGTTGTCGAAAACCACCAGGTCCGGCGTCACTTGAGCCCCTCCGCCAATTCCTTCGACCGGTTGGCGGCGGCTTCCAGCGCCGCGAGCAGTGCCGCGCGGACGCCGTGGTTCTCCAGTTCGCGGATCGCCGCGATGGTCGTGCCCGCGGGCGAGGTGACGGCTTCGCGCAGCAGCGCCGGGTGCTCCCCGGAGTCCCGAAGCATCACCGAGGCGCCCACCGCGGCCTGGACGATCAGCTCGTGCGCGGCGGCCCGCGGCAGCCCGAGCAGGATCCCGGCGTCCGTCATGGCTTCCACCAGCAGGTAGAAGTAGGCAGGCCCGGATCCGGACAGCGCCGTGACGGCGTCCTGCTGCTTCTCCGGCACCCGGATGGTCTTGCCGACCCCGCGGAAGATCTCCTCGGTGCGCTTGAGGTGCTCCTCGGTGGCGTGTGCGCCCGCGGAGATGGCGCTCATGGCCTCGTCGACGAGTGCGGGCGTGTTGGTCATGACGCGCACGACGGGGGTGCCGGCCGCGAGACGCTGCTCCAGGTACGCGGTGGGGATGCCGGCCGCGCCGGAGACGACGAGCCGGTCGTCGGGCACGTTCGGGCCGAGTTCGTCGAGGAGCGTGCCCATGTCCTGCGGCTTGACGGTGAGGATCAGGGTGTCCGCGGCCTTCGCGGCTTCGGCGTTGGTCACCGTCTCCACGCCGTAGCGGTCGCGGAGTTCGCGGGCGCGTTCCTCGCGGCGGGCGGTGACGATGAGGTCCTCGGGCCGCTTGCCGCCGCGCAGCATGCCGGAGAGCAGGGCTTCGCCGATTTTCCCGGCGCCGATCACCGCGACCCGTCGGGTCATTTAGGCCACCTCGTGCGTGGTCGTGCGCGCCCGGCTCGGAGCGAGCGGGGCGCGCGGGCTGTCTCGGTCGGTGCGGCGCTTCCGCCCGGTCGGTCAGTGCCTGCCGGCGACGGACCGCAGGAAGAAGGCCAGGTTGGCGGGGCGCTCGGCCAGACGGCGCACGAGGTACCCGTACCACTGGTCACCGTACGGCACATAGATGCGCACCCTCTCGCCGCGGGCGGCGAGGCGGGCCTGTTCGGCGGGGCGGACGCCGTAGAGCATCTGGTACTCGTAGCTGCCCGGGGCGCGGCGGTTGCGGGCGGCGAGCATGCCGGCGAGTTCGACGAGCCGCGGGTCGTGGGTGGCGACCATGGGGTATCCGGCGCCGGCCATGAGGATCTTGAGGCAGCGGACGTAGCTGAGGTCGACGTCGGCGCGGGTGGTGAAGGCGGCGAAGCCGGGGGCGCGGTAGGCGCCTTTGCACAGGCGGACGCGCGATCCCTCGCCGGCGAGGTCGCGGCAGTCGGCTTCGGTGCGGCGGAGCGAGGCCTGCAGTACGGCGCCGACCCACGGGTAGTCCGCGCGCAGCGCGCGGAGGGTCTCCAGGGTGGCGTCGGTGGTGGTGTGGTCTTCCATGTCGAGGGTGACCGTGGTGCCGGCTTTCTCGGCGGCGGCGCAGATGTTGCGTGCGTGCCGGAGAGCGAGGGCGGCACCGCCGGGGAGGGCGCCGCCGAGGGCGGAGAGTTTGACGGACACTTCGGCGTTGCGGGCGAGTCCGGCGTCGCGCAGGCGCGACAGCAGCATCAGGCAGGCGACGCAGGCGGCTTCGGCGTGCGCGGGGTCGAGGGTGTCTTCGCCGAGGTGGTCGACGGTCGCGTAGAGGCCTTGTGCGGCGAGGTGTTCGGTAGCGCGTACGGCGTCGAAGGCGTGGTCGCCGGCGACGAAGCGGCGGACGAGCGCGCTGGTGACCGGGGCGGTTTCGACGAGGTTCTTGACCTTGGTGCTCCGGGAGGCGGAGAGCAGCACCTGGCGCAGCACGGGTTCTCGCTTCGGCTCGGCGGCGGGGCCTCCACGGTACGCCGACGATCGACCGTTTTGCCGGATTTGTCACACGGCGGGAGCGGGGCCTGACGGCGCTGCTCCCGCCGTGTCCTCACCGTCGGCGGTTCAGCTCTTCCACCACGTCGGCGCGGGCAGGAGCAGCTCGACGTTGCGGTCGTCGACCTTGCCGCGCTTGCCGTCCTTGGCCGGGTCGTCGCGCTCGCGCTCCTGCCAGTCGTTGGCGGCGAGTTCGCGGGACAGCGCGGCGAGGGCTATCGGGTCGTCGAGCTTGCCGCCGTTGGACGCGGGCGCGCTGCTGTCGACGACGGTGGCGAACACCGACAGGGTCCCGTCGGTGTTGTCGGCGATCTCCACGATGCGCGCCTGCTGCGGCCAGTCGATGTGCGCGGCGGTGTTGACCTCCCAGAAGCCGCCGGGGACGGGGCTGCCCTGCGGGCGAGGGTAGGCGGTCACGTTGTTCTGGTGGGAGTGGCCGTTGACCCACGCGACGACGTTCGGGAAGCGCAGGAGCAGGTTCTTGACCTGCTCGCCGAGGACCCGGTTGCCGCCCGCGGCGTTGTCCATGGACTCCGCGGTGTGGTGGCTGAAGACGACGAAGAGCTTGTCGGCCGCGCCGGGGTTCTGCGCCGCGGCGCCCTGCTCGTCGAGGTAGCTGCTGCTGCCCGCCTTGAGCTGCTCGGTCAGCCACGTGAACTGCTGCTGGTCGAGGGAGCCTTCGGAGCCGCCGTTGGGGTTGACGGTGTCCAGGGTGAGGCAGCGGATCTTGCCGTGGTCGGCGGCGTAGTAGGCGGTGTTGGCGGTGACGTTGTCCGGCGAGAAGCCGTGGCCTTCGGGCTTGCTCGCGGTGCGGAAGTGCTCCTTGACCGTCTCGGTGCGGTTGAGGAGGCGCCGGTCGGCGTCCGCGGAGACCGGCCGGGACGGGCCGGACAGCAGCGTCTGCACGGCCTGCTGGTTGCCCTGCTGGAGCTGGAGGAGCAGCAGCACCGTGTTGGTGCCCGGCGGCAGCGCGGTGACCTTGCTCGCGCCGACGGCAACCTTGTTGACGATCTCGGACGGGGCGATGTTGCCCTGCACCAGGCCGTCGTGGTTGCCGTACGCGGCGTACCAGGGCATTTGCAGGCCGGCGGCCTTGAAGGGCTTGCGGGCCGCGTCGAGGAGGCCGGGCGCGGTCGGGAAGCCGTATTTGGCGCGCGGCAGGTCGTCCTTGGCGCCGGGCGGGGTGCCGTCGGGGTGCCAGTAGTGCTCGTCGTAGGCGACCTGGTCGGCGACGCCTTCGTACTTCGTCTTGTCGCCGGAGTCGGGGGTGATGTCCTTGCCGTCCAGCAGGTCGATGTACCAGCGCAGTTCGTTGTACTGGACGTTGTCGGTGTTGTCGCCGGTGACGATGGTGAACTCGATCGGCGCGCCGGTGGCCGGGCCCTTGCCGACCTTGTTGACGGCCCGCACCATCGCCTCGCCGACCTGCGCCGACATCATCTCCTGCGCCCGGTAGGCGCCTTCCACGGGCAGCAGCTTGGCCATCGGTTCGCCGGGGTCGCGGTTGCGGTCGAGGAACTCGACGCGGGCTGGCGACTGGCAGTCGACGATGTGCATGTCGGTGAGCTGCGCGAACGCCAGCACCGGCTTGCGCTTCCCGGCCCGTGCCTTGACCGCGGCGTCGGCCTTCTGGTCGGCGGACGCCAGGTCGCCGCGGAGCAGGTGCGGCTCCCCCGGCCCTTCGACGATCTTCCGGTAGCCGCCCGCGCCCGCGGGGCCGAGCACCAGGGTCTTCTCCAGCGTCGTCGACCAGGCGTTGGTCTGGCCGGCCCCGGCGGGCGCGCCGCCGGACGGCTGCCCGGGTTTGCCCTTGTCGTCGCTCTTGTCGTCGGAGCACCCGGTGAGCGCGCTCCCGGCCCCGACCGCGGCGGCCCCCGCCGCGCCGTACCGCAGCACTTCCCGACGACTCACACCCATCGCGCGGCCTCCCCTATCGCCTCTGACCACCCCGCGCCCGCCCGGTGCGGGGCACGTGGCGCATGACGCTACCGAAGGGTAGGGGCCGCGGTCCTCCTCCCCGGCGGGTATTTCGGCGGACCGGACGCCCACGGGAAGCACCGGGCACCGGCCGGAAAAACACCGCCGCCCCCGAGCCGGTCGGCTCGGGGGCGGCGGAGGGTCGTGGAGGCAGCGCTCAGCCCAGCATGCTCACATCGCGGACCGCGCCCTTGTCGGCCGAGGTGGCCATGGCCGCGTACGCCTTCAGGGCGGTGCTGACCTGGCGGTCGCGGTTCGCCGGGCGGTACCTGCCCAGGGTCGCGAGGAGCTTCTCGCGGCGGGCGTCGAGTTCGGCGTCGGAGACGTCGAGTTCGATCGACCGGTTCGGGATGTCGATGCGGATGATGTCACCGTCCTCGACGAGGGCGATGACGCCGCCGGCCGCGGCCTCCGGGGAGACGTGGCCGATGGACAGGCCCGAGGTGCCGCCGGAGAAGCGGCCGTCGGTGATCAGCGCGCACTTGGCGCCCAGGCCGCGGCCCTTGAGGAACGACGTCGGGTACAGCATCTCCTGCATGCCCGGGCCGCCCTTGGGTCCTTCGTAGCGGACGACGACCACGTCGCCTTCCTTGACCCGCTTGGTGAGGATCGCGTCGACGGCGTCCTCCTGCGACTCGACGACGACCGCCGGGCCGGAGAACGTCCAGATGGACTCGTCGACGCCCGCGGTCTTGACCACGCAGCCGTCCACCGCGAGGTTGCCGACCAGGATGCCCAGGCCGCCGTCCTTGCTGTAGGCGTTCGCCGCGTCGCGGATGCAGCCCTTCTCGACGTCCAGGTCGAGCGACTCCCAGCGCTCGGACTGGCTGAACGCGGTCGCGGACCGCACGCAGCCGGGCGCCGCGTGGAACAGCTCGACGGCCTCCGGCGACGGCGAGCCGCCGCGCACGTCCCAGTTCTTGAGCCACTCGGCGAGCGACGCCGCGTGCACCGCGTGCACGCCCTCGTTGAGCAGCCCGGCGCGCTGGAGTTCGCCGAGCAGCGCCGGGACGCCGCCCGCGCGGTGCACGTCCTCGACGTGGTACGGCGCGTTGTTCGGGGCGACCTTGGCCAGGCACGGCACGCGGCGCGACAGGGCGTCGATGTCGCCCATGTCGAAGTCGACCTCGCCCTCCTGTGCGGCGGCGAGCAGGTGCAGGATCGTGTTCGTCGAGCCGCCCATGGCGATGTCGAGCGCCATGGCGTTCTCGAAGGCGTCGCGGGTGGCGATGCTGCGCGGCAGGACGGACGTGTCGTCCTGGTCGTAGTAGCGCTTGCACAGCTCGACGGCGAGCGCGCCGGCGCCCTCGTAGAGCGCCTTGCGGGCGGTGTGGGTGGCCAGCACCGAGCCGTTGCCGGGCAGCGCGAGGCCCATCGCCTCGACGAGGAAGTTCATCGAGTTGGCGGTGAACATGCCCGCGCAGGAGCCGCAGGTCGGGCAGGCGGCTTCCTCGATGCGCTCCAGGTCCTCGTCGCTGACCTGGTCGGACGCCGAGTCGGCGATCGCGGTGATCAGGTCGAGGTGGGCACGCACGGTGCCGTCGACAAGCGTGGCCTTGCCGGACTCCATCGGGCCGCCGGACACGAACACCACGGGGATGTTCAGCCGCAGCGCGGCCATCAGCATGCCGGGGGTGATCTTGTCGCAGTTGGAGACGCACACGATGGCGTCGGCCTGGTGCGCGTTGACCATGTACTCGACGGCGTCGGCGATCAGCTCGCGGGACGGCAGGGAGTAGAGCATGCCGCTGTGGCCCATCGCGATGCCGTCGTCGACGGCGATCGTGTTGAACTCGCGCGGGATGCCCCCCGCCGCCTTGACGGCGTCGGAGACGATGCGGCCTACCGGGGCGAGGTGGGTGTGGCCGGGCACGAACTCGGTGAAGCTGTTCGCGATGGCGACGATCGGCTTGCCGAAGTCCTCGCGCTCTACGCCCGCGGCGCGGAGCAGCGCGCGGGCGCCTGCCATGTTGCGGCCGTGGGTGACCGTCCGAGACCTCAGTTGCGGCACTGTGGGCACACCCTCTCGTTGGTGGTGTCCGGATCCGTCCTCGCCCCACCCGCCCCGGGCGCCGCGGAACTCTCAGGAGTACCGGCACCCGGCGGTTGTTGGGGTACCGACGAGCTTACGGCGGACCGCGCCGAGATGACGTGGCCGTCCGGAATGTGGCCCCCGGACCGCTATCCGGCCAGGTAGCGCTGCAGAGCGGGACCCACCGCGGCGACCAGTGCCTCGGTGTCGGCGGAGGCCAGCGGCTCCATGAGCAGCACGTAGCGGGTGAACGCGACGCCGGTGAGCTGGGCCCCGCACAGGCCGGCGCGCAGCTCGGCGTCCGGCACGTCCAGCTCGCGGACGAGGCGGGCGACCACCTCGGTGGTCAGGTAGTCGCGGATCAGGCCGCCCGCTTCGTCGCCGGCCAGGAGGGTGCGCAGGAGGGCGAGCATGCGCGGGTGCAGTTCGGGGTCGTCCCACAGCCCGAAGAAGACGCGGGCGAGGCTCTCGCCCATCCGGTCGGGGCCGCCGGCCAGGATCCGGGCGACCAGGTCGCCGGGGTCGACGGGCAGGTCGAGGGCGGCGGCGAAAACACGTTCCTTGGGACCGAAATAGTGGTGCACCAAGGCGGGGTCGACACCGGCGCTGCGGGCGATGCCGCGGACCGACGTGCCGGAGTAGCCGGTGCGGGCGAATTCGGTGCGGGCGGCGTCGAGGATCTGCCGCCGCGTGTCGGGCGCTCCGGTGCGCCGTCCCGCGGGCCGGCCCGGCCCGCGGCGTCCCCCGTCCCCCCGTTGCGCGGCCATGTCAGGGCACCTCGGCCGCCGCGGCCAGATGGAGCCGGGTGAAGGCGAGGGCTTCGGCGAGGTCGGCTTCGCGTTCCGCGCGGTTGGCGGCACGGTGCGTGTTGACTTCGAGGACGACGGTGCCGGCGAACCCGTCCCCGGCGAGACGTTCCAGCATCTCGGCGCAGGGCTGGGTGCCGCGGCCCGGAATGAGGTGCTCGTCCTTGATCGAGCCGCTGCCGTCGGCCATGTGGATGTGGCTGAGCCGGCCGCCCATCTTCGCGGCGAGCGCCAAGGCGTCGACGCGGGACGTGGCGGTGTGCGACAGGTCGAGGGTGAAGTCGCGGAAGTCCTCGTCGGTGGGGTCCCAGTCGGGGGCGTAGGCGGCGATTTCCTTGTCCCGGTAGCGGAAGGGGAACATGTTCTCCACGGCGAACCGGACGTCGGTCTCGTCGGCCATGCGGCGGATCCCGTCGACGAAGGACTTCGCGTAGGCACGCTGCCAGCGGAACGGCGGGTGGACCACGACCGTCCGGGCGCCGAGGCGTTCCGCGGCGGTGCGGGCGCGGACGAGCTTCTGCCACGGGTCGGTGCCCCAGACCCGCTGGGTGATCAGCAGGCACGGCGCGTGCACCGCGAGGACGGGCACGCCGTGGTGGTCGGACAGGCGGCGCAGCGCTTCGATGTCCTGGCTGACCGGATCGGTCCACACCATGATCTCCACGCCGTCGTAGCCGAGCCGGGCGGCCATTTCGAACGCGTCCGCGGTGGAGTCGGGGTAGACGGACGCGGTGGACAGCGCGATCTTGGCGTCCGGGACGCGCAGGATCGCGTCCGGGAGGCGTGCCGCCGTCGCGGGCACGGCGACGGAGCCCGATGTCACGGGCACGGCCGCGACGGAGCCCGATGTCACGGGCACGGCCGCGACGGAGCCCGATGTCGCGGGCACCACGACTCCGGCGGAATGGCGGGGCGCGGCGTGATCGAAGTGATCCCTGGGGTCGGCCACGTCGCCAAGAGTAGAACGCACGAACGCCTCGGGGACCCCCTAACGCGCACAGTCGCGTCGCGCCGACGGGAAGGCCGCGTTCCGGATGAATCGGACGCCGGGCGGCAAGACACCCGCGAAGTGCGATCGGCAGCGATCGGAAATCGCCGCAAATCGATCATGCGGTCAGCCCGTCGATACCGGCGGTGCTGTCGACGCCGCCCGGACCGCCACAGGTCGCGGGGGCCTGCCGGGGCCGCCGGTGCGGTCAGTGGCCGGCCATCCAGTCCAGCCGCCGCAGGATGATGCCCTCGCGCAGCGCCCACGGGCAGATCTCCAGCTGCGACACGTTGAGCAGGTCGAGCGCGGCGTCGGCGACGACCGCCCCGGCGACGAGCTGCGCGGCCCGGCCCTCGGAGACGCCGGGCAGTCCGGCGCGCTGCTCGGTGCTCATCGCGGCGAGCCGGGGCAGCCAGTCGACGAGCGCGGCACCGGTGAGCACGCGCTTGACGTACGGGCCCTCGCTCGACGCGGACGCTCCGGCGATCCGGGCGAGCTGCTTGAACGTCTTGGACGTGGCGACCACGTGGTCCGGCCGCCCGAGCCGGCTGAATTCGGCCACCGTGCGGGCGATCTCGGTGCGGACGTGCTTGCGCAGCACGCGCACCTCGTCGGCGGACGGCGGATTGCCGTGCAGCCACGTGCGGGTCAGGCGCCCGGCGCCGAGCGGCAGCGACACCGCGGCGTCCGGCTCCTCGTCGGTGCCGGCCGCCATCTCCAGGGAGCCGCCGCCGATGTCGAGCACCAGCAGCCGCCCGGACGACCAGCCGAACCAGCGGCGCACCGCCAGGAACGTCAGCCGCGCTTCGTCGGCACCGGTGAGGACCTGCAGGTCGACGCCGGTCTCGCGGCGCACCCGGGCGAGCACCTCCTCGCCGTTGGGGGCCTCGCGCAGCGCCGACGTGGCGAACGGCAGCAGGTCTTCGACGCCCTTGTCCTCGGCGACTTCCAGCGCGTCCGCGACGGTCTCCACCAGGCGCTCGGCGCCCGCCTCGCCGAGCGTCCCGTCCGGCTCCAGCAACTCGGCGAGCCGCAGCTCCGTCTTGTGGGAGTACGCGGGCAGCGGCCGGGCGCCTTGGTGCGCGTCGACCACAAGCAGGTGGACCGTGTTGGAGCCCACGTCAAGAACACCGAGTCGCATACCCACGACGCTAGCCGACCGGGACCCGCGGCTATGCGGAGTGCACCGCTCCGTGACCTTTCGGCGACCGGACCGCTCCGCGGACGGTCCGCCAGGCGGTTCCGCGGGCGACGGACGGACGGCGCGGGGCCGTGTCCCGGCGTGCTGCGCGCTGTGCCGCGCGGCCCGCGTTTACCCTTGTCGCGTGCCCGAAGTAAGCCTCGATTTCCCCCGTGCCTGGTTCGAGTTCCCCGACCCCGTCCCCGCGGACGATCCGGAGGAGCCCGAGCAGGTCTACCGCTGCGACCTGACGTGGCTGACGTCGCGCTGGACGTGCGTCTTCGGCAGCGGCTGCAAAGGCATCGCGTCGCGCCCGCAGGAAGGCTGCTGCTCGCTCGGCGCGCACTGGTCGGACGACGACGACGAGAAGCGCGTCATGGAATGGGTCGGGCGGCTCACGCCGGAGACCTGGCAGTTCCACGACCTGGGCCACGCCGAGGGCGTGACCGAGCCGGACGAGGACGACGAGCCGCGCACCCGGCGGGTCGACAACGCCTGCCTGTTCCTCAACCGGCCGGGCTTCGCCGGCGGTGAGGGCTGCGCGCTGCACGCGCAGGCGCTCCGCGAGGGCCGGCATCCGCTGGAAGCCAAGCCGGACGTGTGCTGGCAGCTGCCGATCCGGCGCACCTACGACTGGGTCGACCGGCCGGACGACACCCGCGTCCTGGTCGTCGGCATCGGCGAGTACGACCGGCGCGGCTGGGGCCCGGGCGGGCACGACCTGCACTGGTGGTGCACGAGCGCGCAGGAAGCGCACGTCGCGGCGGACCCGGTGTACGTGTCGTACGAGCCGGAGCTGCGCGAGCTGATGGGCGACGAGGCGTACGCCGTCCTCGCCGACGCGTGCCGCGCCCACGAGGCCGCGAAGTGGGCGCCGCACCCGGCGGACCCGGAGTAGCCGGAGTAGCCGAACACCCGGCGGGGCATCGTCACGGCGCCCCGCCGGCCCGCGCTACGGCTTCCCCGTCGTCGCGGGCCCCGTGGCCGGTGCCGACGTGGGCGGCGCGGTCGACGAGGACGGCGCCGACGGGCTCGCGGTCGGTTCCCCGCCCGTCGCCCCTTCGATGGTGACCTGCGAACTGCCCGGCTGGATCCGGACGTTCGCCGTCCAGTGCCCGCTCGGCGCCTTCGCGCCGTCGACGGTGACCGTCACGGTGTCCGTCGCCCCCGGCGCGAGCGTGCCCGACGTGCGGCTCAGGCGCAGCCATCCCGCCGTGGTGTCCGCCGTCCAATCGACCGGCACCGTCCCGGTGTTGCGCAGGGTGATCACCGTGCGGCTGCGGTCGTGCGCCACGTCGACCACGGGCGGCACCGGGGCCGCCGCCGGTTCGTAGGGCGTGCCCGCCGGGCCCGCGGGCACCACGGGCAGCGGCGCGGCCGGGCCGATCCCCACCGGGACCGGCGCGGCCTGCGGGCCCGCGCTGCGGACGCCGGGCGACGCGGTCGCGGAGGCCGCCGCCGAGCCGGCCGGGCGGGGTGCCGCGGCGGACCCGGCCGGCGGCAGCTTGCGGCCCGCCGACGCGTCGCGATCGCCCGGGAAGTCCTCGACGGTGGTGACGCGGGCGGCGCTGATGCGCGCGTCGTGGGCCACGTCCCGGACGTCGTGCCGGTGCGCGGCCTGCCACAGCACGGTCGCCGGGATCGCCGCCACGATCGCGACCACCACCACGGCCACCAGCGCCATGCGCCGCCGCCCGGACCGCGCGCGGCTCGCGCCCACCCGGAAGACCGGGAAGCCCTCCGCATCGAACTCGGTGGCACGCCGGGAGAGTTCCGCCGGGCGCTGGGCGGACCGCCCGCGGCCGAGGTCGCCGAGCACGTCGGTGCGCAGGTCGGGGGGCGGAGCGATCGACGGGAGTACCGACGTGGCCGCGGCCGCCCCCGCGGTCGGGGCCAGCCGGGCCGCGGCAAGCCGCACGTGCGGACCGCACCGGCGGCATTCGTCGACGTGGTCGACGAGCTGGTCGCGTACTCCGGGTTCGGTGTAGGCGGCGGTGAGGCCGGGTCCTTCGGGACAGCTCACCGCGCCTCGGGCGCCTTCGAGTGCGGCGCGCGTGCGGTCGACCTCGCGCCCGGCGCCGAGCAGGACGCCGCGGGCGGTGTCCTCTTCCCAGCCGAGGACGGCGGCGAGTCCGCTCGGTTCGAGCCCGTGGCGGATGGCGAGTTCCAGAGCCTCGCGTTCGGCGGGCGCCAGGCCGATCGCCTCCGGCCAGGCCAGCGCGGCGAGTTCGGCACGCTGCTCGGCGGAGCGCGGGGCAGTGCCACCCCCGTTGGTCCCGCCGGATGCGGCGGACGCTGATCGGCCTCGGCCGTCGGCCGCGGCGTCCGCGGCCACCCCGGCGAGCGGGGGCCGGCCGTCGAGGCGGACCAGGCATTCGTAGCGGGCGAGCGCGTACAGCCACGGCTTGAGCATGCCGAGGTCGGGCAGCCGGCCGATGTGCCGGTCGGCGAGGACGAAGGTGCCGCGCAGGGCGGACGCGGCGGCGCTGTGGTCGCGGAGCGTCCCGAGGCAATACGTATAGATGCCTTCGGCGTACGCGTCGTACGCCGCGCGCCCCCATGACTGCGCACGCCCCTGCGCTTTGCCGGGCGCGCCCTCCCGCGCGCCGGACCCCGTCGCAGCCGCCTTCTCGGGCGGGGTGGTCGAGCCCGCCTGCGTCCCTGCCGATCGCGTCGTCACCGAATCCGTCACATGGGCGAACGTAGGGGGCGCACACCCCGGAACTCAGGTGAATTGGCCTTTCATACTTCTTTCGGGATCCACAATCACACGGTGGAGTGAACCGTGATCAGTCGTGACCAGGGTTGACCAAACGGGCGTTCGGACGCGTTCACCGACGCTCACCTCGGAGCGTACGAGCGCCCCGGACCGACGATCGTGATCGTCGCGCCACCCGGCGCCACCTGCACGGTCGCGGTCACCACCGAGCCCGCGGGGGCCCGCGCCGGGTCCCACGTGACGGTGATCGACACGCTCGACCCGGCCTGCAGAGTCCCCGAGGTGCGCGAGAACGAAACCCACGGCACCTGCGACACGCCGAGCGACCACGTCACCGGAGTGTCGGCGGCCGAAAGGCGCAGCGTGCCCGCCGGTCGGGCGGCACTCAGCGTGAGCGTGGGAGTGAGGACCTGTAGGCCGTTCGCATCGCCCCGCCCGGGGGCGTCCCCCCGCGCCCCGGCCTGTCCCTTGGGGCCGTTGCCGTTCCCCATGCCGTAGCCGTTCCCGTTGCCCTTGCCCGGCTTGTCGGTCGGGGCCGGCGACGTGCGCGGCGCACTCGGCGCCGTGGTGGGCGCGGCGGTCGGCACCGGCGAGACCGGCTCCAGCACCGCGGCGCCCGGCCCGGCCGCACCGGCGAGGCCCGGCCCCGGGTCGGCGCCGGCGGGCGCCCCGGAAGGCGAGGTGAGCGCGACCGGCAGGTTCCCGGCCTGCGGCGCCGTGTCGTGGCCGCTCTGGGACGCGGCAAGCGTGAAGGTCAGCACGACCCCGGCGGCCGCGGCCGCCGCGGCGGTGGCCAACGGCGGGCGGAGCCGGCGGCGGGTGCGCGGGAAACCGTCGCGCCCGGCGCGCACCGCGCGTTCCACGATCAGGGTGTGCCCGTGCGCGCCCGGCGCGCCGGTGGTGAGCGACCGGAGCAGATCGGCGCGCACCGCGAGCGGCGCCGGACGGGCCGGGCCGGTCGCCAGCAGCGCGTCCACCAAGCCCCCCGGCCGCACCGCCGCGTCCGGGTCGCCGGTCAGCCCGCTCGGCCGGAACGGCCCGCACAACGGGCAGGAGTCCACATGCAGCCGGGCCGGCACCCGCAGCCCGGACTCGATCGGCGCGGGCAGCGCGGCGCCGGAGACCACGCCGTCCGGCAGCAGCACCGCGAGTTCGGCGCACTCCTGGTCGGCGTGCACGCAAACCGCGTGCACCGTCAGGCAGTCCGCGAACTGCGCCCGTCCGCGCGCCGCGACCCGCGCGGCCTGCCGCTCGGGCAGGTCCAGGACGCGGCCCAGCCGGGCGTCGTCCAGACCGTGCCGGACGGCCAGTTCGAGTGCTTCGCGCTCCGCCGCGTCGACGCCCGCGAGCGCCACCGCGAGCAGCGGCAGCAGCCGGATGCGGTCGCGCACCGCGACCGCCGGCACGACGCCGGGCCGCCACACGTCCGCGGCGTCCGCCCCTGCGCCCCGGGCCGCCACGCCGTGCCGCAGGCATTCGCTGCGGGCCACCGCGTACAGCAGTGCGCGCAGCGACGCGTCGTCGAGCCCGCGGGCCCGGGAGCGCGCCACGAGCACGGTGTCGTGCAGCGCTTCCGCGGCTATCCGCTCGTCCCCCACGAGCGTGCGGCAGTACGCGAACAGCGCGTCCGCGTACGTGTCGTACGTCTCCGCGACGCCTTCCGGCGTCCCCGCCTCGCAGCCGCGCGCAAGTGCCGCGGCGAGTCCGGACCCCACGACCGGACCACCCCCACCATGCATGAGGCCTCACCGTACGCACGGCACGCCGGGCCCACCATGGTTTTGCTCGAGGACCACCCGATTCCGGTCGCGCTGTCACGGTCCCGTGACCATCCCGATGTCCGCGCTTCACCCTCGGCCGCGCACCGGGCGGGTCGCGGCGCGCGGTGTCGGTGCGGGCGGCTACCGTGCCGCACATGGCCAAATCCGCCGGGACGACCGGTAAGTCAGCACGTCCGTCGTACCGGTGCGGCGAGTGCGGATGGACCACGCCCAAGTGGCTCGGCCGCTGCCCGGAGTGCCAGGCCTGGGGCACCGTCGAGGAGTACGGCGCGGGCGCGAAGGCCCGCGTGGTCGCGGCCGGCCCGGTCACCGCGCCGGCCCTGCCGATCGCGCGCATCAACGTCGAGGCCGCGCGCTTCCACACCACCGGCGTCGACGAACTCGACCGGGTCCTCGGCGGCGGCGTGGTGCCCGGCGCGGTGATTCTGCTGGCCGGCGAGCCGGGCGTCGGCAAGTCGACGCTGCTGCTCGAGGTCGCCAGCGCGTTCGCCACCCCGCAGGCGCCGACGCTGTACGTGACGGGCGAGGAGTCCGCTTCGCAGGTGCGGCTCCGGGCCGGCCGGATCGGCGCGCTCAACGACCACCTGTACCTGGCCGCCGAGACCGACCTGTCGGCGCTGCTGGGCCACGTCGACGCGGTCAAGCCCGCGCTGCTCGTGGTCGACTCGGTGCAGACCATCGCGTCGCCCGAGCTGGAAGGCGCACCGGGCGGGGTGGCCCAGGTCCGCGAGGTCGCGGGCGGGCTGATCCGGATCGCGAAGGAACGCGGCATCGCGACGATCATCGTCGGCCACGTCACCAAGGACGGCTCGATCGCCGGGCCTCGCCTGCTCGAACACCTCGTCGACGTCGTCCTGCACTTCGAAGGCGACCGGCACGCCCGGCTGCGCCTGGTGCGCGCGGTCAAGAACCGCTACGGCACGGCCGACGAGGTCGGCTGCTTCGAACTCCGCGACGAAGGCATCAAGGGCCTGCCCGACCCGAGTGGCCTGTTCCTCACGCAGCGTCAGGAACCGGTCGCGGGAACCTGCGTGACGGTGACGCTGGAAGGCAAGCGTCCGCTGGTCGCCGAAGTGCAGGCGCTGGTCGCGCCGTCGCAGATCCCGACGCCGCGCCGTGCCACCTCGGGCCTGGACTCGGCGCGCATGTCGATGGTCCTGGCCGTGCTGGAACGCCGCGGCGGCGTGCGGCTGGAGAAGACCGAGATCTACACCGCGACGGTCGGCGGGGTGCGGCTGACCGAACCGGCCGCCGACCTGGCCGCCGCGCTCGCCCTGGCGGGGGCCGCCGCCGACCATCCGCTGCCCGCCAAACTCGTCGCGATCGGCGAGGTCGGCCTGGCCGGCGAGGTGCGCCGGGTCACCGGTGTGCAGCGCCGCCTGGCGGAGGCGCACCGGCTCGGATTCACGCACGCGCTGGTCCCGCCGGACCCCGGCAAGGTGCCCGCGGGCATGCGCGTCACGGAAGTGGCGGACATCTCCGAGGCGCTGCGCGCATTCTCCCTTGTGTCGCGCAGGTAGACTTTTCCACCGATCTTTCTCAGCGGTAGCGGGGCCGGGCAGCATCGCCGCCGCAGCCGGGGACGGCGACGACCACGGGGAGTTCTGTGGCAACGAATGACCGGACCGACAAGGGCGCGGCCGAGCAGGCCCTGGTACGGGCATCGATGATGGCCGTCGCGCCGGGCACGGCCCTGCGCGACGGGCTGGAGCGCATCCTGCGCGGGAACACCGGCGGCCTCATCGTCCTCGGGTTCGACAAGACCGTCGAGTCGCTGAGCACCGGCGGTTTCGTGCTCGACGTCGAGTTCTCCGCGACCCGGCTGCGCGAGCTGTGCAAGCTCGACGGCGGCCTGGTCGTCGACAAGGACTGCACCAAGATCGTGCGGGCGGGCGTGCAGTTCGTGCCCGACCCGTCGATCCCGACCGAGGAGACCGGCACCCGGCACCGCACCGCCGAGCGCGTCAACAAGCAGACCGGCTACCCGGTGGTCTCGGTGAGCCAGTCGATGCGGCTGATCGCGCTGTACGTGAACGGCCGCCGCTACGTGCTGGAGGACTCCGCCGCCATCCTCTCCCGCGCCAACCAGGCGTTGGCCACGCTGGAGCGGTACAAGTTGCGCCTCGACGAGGTCGCGGGCACGCTGTCCGCGCTGGAGATCGAGGACCTGGTGACGGTCCGCGACGTGTGCGCGGTGTCGCAGCGCTTGGAGATGGTGCGGCTGATCGCCCGTGAGATCGACGGGTACGTCACCGAGTTGGGCACCGACGGCCGTCTTCTGGCGCTCCAGCTCGAAGAGTTGATCGCCGGTGTCGAGCCGGACCGGTCGCTGGTGGCCCGCGACTACATCCCGGAGCGCGCGCTCAAGCGCGGGCGCACCGAGGCGGACGTGCTGGCCGAGCTGGACGGCCTGACCCACACCGACCTGCTGGACCTCCCGACGGTCGCCCGGGCGCTGGGCTTCACGGCCGGCGCCGAGGTGCTGGACTCCGCGGTCAGCCCGCGCGGCTACCGGCTGCTCGCCAAGGTGCCGCGGCTGCCACCGGTGGTCATCGAGCGGCTCGTGGAGCACTTCGGCGGCCTGCAGAAGCTGCTCGCGGCGAGCGTCGACGACCTCCAGGCGGTCGACGGTGTCGGCGAGGCGCGCGCCCGCAGCGTCCGCGAGGGCCTGTCGCGGCTGGCGGAGTCGTCGATCCTGGAACGCTACGTCTGACCCGGACGCTCACCCACGCGAAAGGCCCTGCCGGAATCCGGCAGGGCCTTTCGCGTGGTCGGGGGGTGCGGGGGTCGGGCCGCCTACCCGGCGACCGTCCACACGTACGCCTTGCTCGCCCACCGCATCGTCGACACCGTGGCCGTGGCCTGGAACGACGACCCGGCCTGCGGGGTGTTCAGCGCCGGCGCCTGCCCGGTGCACTGGTTCGGGTTGCTGCGCGTCCAGGTGAAGGTGAAGCGGCGCTCGGCGCTCTTGCCGGGCTGGAGCTGGACGACCTCGGCCGCGGGCGTCCCGGCGCAGTCGGCGGGCGACCAGATGTGGTCGGCCCCGGACTTCACCTCGACGGTGGCGGCCTTCGGCGACAGGTTCACCGCGCAGGTCTCGCCGCTGACGTTGGTGACCACGAGCGTGAGCGCGACCTGCTCGCCCACCCGGTACTTCGCATCCGCCGGACGGTCGCCGCGCAGCGTCAGCGTCGCGTTGCCGCCCTCTTGGTACAGGCACGGCTTGGCGCCGCCCAGCGCCGGGTCCTGCGGCGCGTTGCCGGCGCCCGCGGGGGCGCCCGGCGCACCCTGCTGACCACCGGCACCCGCGGAGTTGCCCGCCGTGGCACCCGGTGCGGCACCCGTCGCGCCGGGGTTGCCCGGACCGGTGCCGGTGCCGGGCGCGCCCGGACCGCCGGACGGCTGACCGGACTTGCCGGGATCAGCGGGGTTGCCCGGGCCGATGGGCGCGGGCGAGCCGATGGGCGCGGGCGAGCCGTTCGGCGCGGCGGGCGCGCTCGGAGTGGAACTCTCCGACGCGGCCTTGGCTTTGTCGTCGCCGCCACCGCCGGCGGTGCAGGCCCACGCGACAAGAGCGATCAGGACGGCGAGTCCGACCAGCACAATGGCCCGTCGACGCCAATACACGGACGGGGGAAGGTGGCCGACAGGGCGGGTCACAGAGTCCACCGGGCAACTCTAGGGCGTCCGTTAGCCCGTCCGGCGCAAGCCGCGCCGCATCCGACGTGCAGTTTCCCGTGGTGAGACGACCTTCACAGGGCGCTTTCCGGCAAACCCGCGCAAGATGATCAACCGCCGGGCGCATCACTCGAACCGGTGACGGATCGTGCCGGCGGGACGCGTACGCGGCGGGCGCCGTTCCGGGCCGGGAACACACATGGCAGGATCGAAGGGTCATGCCGCACGCACTCAACGAACCGATCCTCGACTGGTACGCGGACAACGCCCGCGACCTGCCGTGGCGCCGCCCCGACGCCTCCGCGTGGGCGGTCATGGTCAGCGAATTCATGCTCCAGCAGACGCCGGTGACCCGGGTGCTGCCGATGTACGAGGCGTGGCTTGCACGTTGGCCCACGCCCACGGACCTCGCGGACGCCGAGCCGGGCGACGCGGTCCGCGCGTGGGGCCGGCTCGGTTACCCGCGCCGTGCGCTGCGCCTGCACGGCGCGGCGACCGCGATCCGCGACCAGCACAACGGCGAAGTTCCGGACGACCACGACAAGTTGCTCGCGCTCCCCGGGGTCGGCGAGTACACCGCGGCGGCCGTCGCGTCGTTCGCGTTCCGGCAGCGGCACGCGGTGCTCGACACGAACGTGCGCCGGGTACTCGCGCGCACGGTCGACGGCACCGAGTACCCGCCGCAGGCCACCACCGCCGCGGAACGCCGCACGGCCGGCGACGCCATGCCGCTCGACGACGAGACCGCGGCGACGTGGGCGGTCGCGATCATGGAGCTGGGCGCGCTGGTGTGCACGGCGCGCACGCCCCGGTGCGCGGACTGCCCGGTCGCGGCGCTGTGCGCCTGGCGGCTCGCCGGGAAGCCGCCCTACGAAGGCCCGCCGCGGCGCGGCCAGACCTACGCGGGCACCGACCGCCAGTGCCGCGGCAAGCTCCTCGCGGTGCTGCGCGACGCCGCGGGCCCGGTACCGAAGACCGCGCTCGACGCGGTGTGGGAGGACGCCCTGCAGCGCGCCCGCGCACTCGACGGCCTGGTCGCCGACGGCCTCGTCGAACCGGTCGCGGACGGCGTCTACCGGCTGCCCACCGGCGCCCCAGTGAACGCCTGACCTGCCCTTCCGCGGGCTCTTCCGCTTCTTGGCTACCGGCGAGTAATCTCCGCGTCATGGACCTCACGACGTATGCGATCCCGGCCTTCGTGCTGCTGCTCGCCGTCGAGATCCTCGCGTACCGGTTCGCCCCGGA
>NZ_BAABHS010000023.1:0-147447 GCF_039542225.1 Yinghuangia aomiensis
CCCGCCGTTCCAGCACCGCCTCGGCCTCCCGCAACGCGACCCCGACCCGGTCCGCCTCCGCCCGAAGCTCCTCCACCCGAACCCGGGCAGCGATCTCCCGCTCCTCCAACAACCCCATCACCGACGGCACAAACACCCCCGCGCAAGAGACGACACCGACGCGTCATCCCTCCCGCACAACAACCCACTTCATACCTGACCAGCGAAAACGCACACCGAACTCTCGGAAAGGCAACGGCTTCTGAGTCCTGACGGAGCTGTGAGGCGGCCGTGTCCGGTGCCGTATCGGTTGCGCAGTTCGGCGACGCCGATCGCCGCGGAGGTCAACGCACCCAGAATCCGCCTGATGCTTTCCGCGTTGTCCGGGCTGGACGTGGTCGCCACGGGCGGCAGCGCGGCCGGATGCAGGTGAAGGGCCTTCTGTGCCTGCTTGATCAGGGCCGGTAGGTCGTCTCGTTCGTCCACAGGCAGCCCGCGCTCCAGAAGCACAACCTTCGCCGTCGCTTCAATGAGCTGCTTGGCTGCACCGATTGCGTCGTCCACATGCTCCGCGCCGAACCTGCGCACCCGCTCCAACTCGGCGTGGATACCCGACGGCTCGGCCAGTTGGGTGGTGTGGAGGACCAGCCGGGACACTTGCGCCGTGTGCAGACGCAGGTCGTCGCCGAGGCGGATACCGTCGCGGCCGAACGCCTCACGCAGCTCGGCCAGATCATCGCCTGCGATCCCGTCGCCGCCGCCCTTGCGGCCGTCACGGTCGATCCGCCGCAACAAGGACTCGAATACCCGCAGGGCCCTCGCCACATGGTCCGCGTCGGTCCAATCCACCGAGGCGGCGTATGCGTCGAAGGTCTGCTTGCGGACCCCGCCCTCCCCGGGGGTGAAGTCCGCGGCGGGGGCGAAGTGCTCGTTCTCCCAGTATTCGCTGATCGCCGCCATCGCCAAACCGCTCATCCACCCGCGCACAGCGTTGCGCGCAGTACGGGACAGGAGTTCACGGTGTACAGGCATACGAAGACGGTACGGCGAGGTCGTCGGGGACGCGCCGGATTTTGCCGTCAAGCCGACGCATGGGCCGGTGGGCGGCAGGAAGCTCTCGCAGGGTTCACGGAAAATCGCGGACCGGCGCTGAGACGGCTGGGATAGTTGTCGGAATCCTGACCCGAACACCCGCCCGGGGGCCAACCGTGTCCGCCCAGCACATCACCGAGCTCACACGCCGTCACATCGCCGACACCCTCCATCTGGAGAACATCAACTGGGCCGGCCGCATGGACGACGCCGAATTCCTCGGGCGCCTCTACGACCTGCAGTCCCTGGAAAGCCACGACAGCCGGTTCCGCACAGCCGCCGGCGACATCATCCAGCACACCTGCAACAACGACGACTGGGAACGCGACTGGGTGTTCGGCGACTCCCGGTTCGGACTCCACCACGGCTCCGACAAGGTTTTCCTGGCCTTCCTCGCCGAGACCCTGCACCCCGTCGTACGCAACGACCCCGACGAGACCGCTAAGCTGCTGAAGATCTACAACGACGCGCTCGCTCCCGACGGGTACACCCTCGTCCAGACCGCCGCCATCAGTGGGCGCGCCCTCTACGGCAGCAGGCAGACCTCGGGCTTCCACGGCGACGCACCGGAACTTCGCCTCGACACACGCCCCGTGCTCACCGACTCCCGAGTCCTCCACGAACACCTCGCGCGCATCCGTGACGGACTCGACCGCGACCCAGCCGCGGCGATCTCCTCCAGCAAGGAGCTCGTCGAGAGCCTGTTCAAGCTCATCCTCGAACGCAGCGCAATCCCGTACGACCGCAACGACGACATTCCCAAGCTGTACAAGAAGGTTGCCGACCTCCTGGCCCTCAAAGCCGAATCGGTACCCTCCAGCGCGCGCGGCAGCGAGACCGCCCAGAAGATCCTGCGCACGCTCACAACCACCGTGCAGTCACTCACCGAACTGCGCAACGAACTCGGCCTCGGCCACGGCCGCAGCACCCCCAGCCCGGCCCTCGCCAGACACGCCAGGCTCGCACTCAACGCCACCGTCGCCATCACGGAGTTCCTCCTCGACACGTGGCAGGACCGCGTCGAAAAGGGAGACGTCACTCTGGTCGCCTAACAGCGCCGCATGCGGCAGCACTCGACGTCTGCAGGCACACAAGCGAGTAGTAGGCGTCTGGCGCCGAGCCCCGGGAAGAATCACGGCCAGTGCGAACGCGCCGGTGCACACCGAATCGACCGCTCGGCCCCGAGAGCCAACCCCCGGATGCGGCCGCGCAGTCGCGGGTCCGGGTCGTGCACCGGGCCGCTTGGGAGTACCGGAGTCGGCCATGCCTGGGATCTGTCGGGCCTGGCCGTGAAGCGGAACCAGTGCTCCCCGGCTTCAGCTCGGCGTCGCCCGCACCAGCCCCGACTGGTAAGCGATGACGACGAGTTGTGCGCGGTCTCGGGCGTGGAGTTTGGCCATCGCGCGGTGGACGTGGGTGCGGGCGGTCAAGGGGCTGACCACGAGTTCTTCGGCGATCTCCTCGTTGCTGCGGCCCAACGCTGCCAACACCATCACCTCCTTCTCGCGGGCGGTCAGTGAGTCGAGTTCCGCGGCAGATGCCAACTCGGTGCCGGGATCGGGCGTGGCGAGGAAGCGGGTGATGAGGGCGCGTGCCGCAGTCGGGGAGAGCAGCGCCTCACCGTCGGCGATCGTACGGATCGCATCGAGGAGTTGCTCGGCGTTGACGTCCTTGCCGAGGAATCCGCTGGCGCCGGCGCGGATCGCCAAGGCGACGTACTCGTCGATCTCGAAAGTCGTGAGGATGAGCACGCGCGTCGCAGCAAGAGCGTCGTCCGCACAAATCGTCGCGGTGGCGGCCAGCCCGTCGGTGCCAGGCATGCGGATGTCCATGACGACGACGTCGGGACGATGCGCGCGGGTGAGTTCGACGGCCTCCCCGCCGTCGGCGGCTTCTCCGACGACTTCCATGTCCGGGCAGGAATCGATGAGCATCCGGAAGGTGGCGCGCAGCAGTGCCTGGTCGTCGGCGAGCAGGACGCGGATGGTCATGAGGCGGGTCTTCTTTCGCGGGCTACGGGTTGGGAGTGCGGGGGTGTCCGGGGATGTTCGGCGCCGCTGAGCTGCGCGGTCAGTCCGGATCCAGCGGGAGTTCGGCGGTGACCTGGAACCCGCCGGACGGCCGCGGTCCCGCGGTGAGGCGCCCGGCAACCGATTGCGCCCGCTCGCGCATGCCGATAAGTCCGAACCCGGTGGTGGGAGGTGAGGTGTGTGCAGGGCGGGTGGCCGGAGCGGAGTCGTGGACCACTGCGGGCGATGTGCCGCCGGCCCGCCCTTCGTCGGCGATCACGACGGTGAGCAGGCCGGGCTCGTAGACGAGCCGCACGTCCGCCCTGGACACCCCGGCGTGTTTGGCGACGTTGGTCAGGGCTTCCTGCACGATGCGGTACGCGGTGACTTCCACGGCCGGCGAAATCGGCCGAGGTGTTCCCTCGGAAGCCACCTCGACGGCGAGCCCGACGCCGGCGAACGAGGCGGCGAGCCCAGGAATCCGGTCGATCCCGGGGGCGGGTTCGAGTGGAGCGTCCGGGTCGTCCGGTTGCCGCAGCAGACCGACGGTGGCCTTGAGTTCGCGCAGCGCCGCGGCCGTGGTGCCGGCCAGTTCGTCGAGGATGTCCCGCATCGCGTCGGGGTTGCTGCGGGCGAGGTGGGCGGCAGTGCCGGCCTGGGCGTTGGCGAGCGCCAGATGGTGCGCCACAACGTCGTGGAGTTCGCGGGCGATGCGCATGCGCTCCTCGGCCACCCGATGCCGGGTTTCTTCTTCTCGGGCGCGTTCGACGTGGGCAATTTCGGCGGCGATGAAGGTCCGCCGTGTCTGTACGCCGCGGCCGAGCAGAGCGGACAGCATGATCCAGGCCGGCGGGTTGATCGTGCGGAGCACAACCGGGTGGTGCGCGGAGTCGGGAACGGATGCGGTGATCAACAGGAGCGCGCTGATGGCAAACGCGTACCACCAGGTCGTCGCGCGCCGGGCGATCGTTGCGTACGCGTAGAGCGCGAGCATGAGGGGCCCCATGAGCAGCGGCGTCAGGAGATGCCCCAGGGCGCTCTCGGCCACGGTGCAGGCGGCGGTCACCACAAGTACGGCTCGGGGATTGCTGCGGCGCCACAACAATGCCGCGCTGGCGACGCCGGCGGGCACCAGGACGGTCCACCACGCGACGTCCGGGCCGCTGACGAGTCCGCCCAAGACCGAGAAACCGAAGAGCATCGTTGCCACGAGCCCGTCGGCCACGCGCGGATGGCCTTTGGCGCGGCGGCGCCAGTCGGCCGTCCAGTTCGTGCTCATCCCGGTTCCCTGACTCCGCTCGGTGTGCTGGCTCCATGGTCGGTCATGGGCGGTACAACAGGGCGCAGGCCACGTGCGTGCCTGCAAAGTCCCTGGCGCGCGCCTTGTCAAGCGCAAGGCACGCGCCGGGACTCCGGGGCTCAACCGCACGGATTCAGCTGGTCAGACGCGGATCGGTGCACCCTGATCGGCGTCGTCCGCCTGACCTTCCGACCCGATCGTCGCCGACTCGTGCCCGTCCGGGGCAACCGGCCGGCTGAGCGTCTCGCCCTCGATGTCCACACGGGGCAAGGCCCTGTGCAGCCACCGCGGCATCCACCAGGCCTTTTCTCCGAGCAGGGCCATGACCGCGGGCACGATGGTCATCCGGACCACGAAGGCGTCGAACAGCACCGCCGTGGCCAGGCCGAAACCGATCATTTTGATCATGGATTCGTCGGCGCCGACGAACCCGGAGAACACCGCCATCATGATCAGCGCCGCGGCCGTCACCACCCGGGTGCTGTGCCGGAAGCCGTTGACCAGCGCGGGCCCGGGCTTGTCGCCGTGCACGTACGCCTCACGCACCCGGGACAGCAGGAACACCTCGTAGTCCATGGCCAGCCCGAACACGATGCCCACCATGAAGATCGGCATCAGGCTCATGATCGGTCCGGTCGACTCCACGCCGAGCAGGTCGGCCGCCCAGCCCCACTGGAACACCGCGACCACCAGGCCCAGCGCGGCCAGCAGCGAGAGCAGGAAGCCCAGCGCGGCCTTGAGCGGGACCAGCAGCGACCGGAACACGACGAGAAGCAGCAGGATGGCCAAGCCCACGACGACGACCAGGTACGGAACCAGGGCGTTCTGCACCTTCTGCGCGATGTCGATGTTCATCGCGGTGGTGCCGGTGACCTCGAACGACGCACCCTCGGCGAATCCGCCCGCGGCACGTTCGTCGCGGATGGTGTGCACGATCTGCTTCGTCTTGGCGTCGCTTGGCCCGGTGGCCGGCACCGCGGAGAACACCGCGGTGTCACCGGCCGGATTGAACCGGGCCTCCGAGACCGACACCACGCCTTCGGTGGCGGCAACGCGCTGCTCGATCCCCTCGACGGCCGCCTTCGGGTCCTGCGCGCCCCGCGCATCGACCACCACGGTCAGCGGCCCGTTGAAGCCCGCGCCAAACCCGTGCGCCAGCGCGTCGTACGCCCTGCGCTCGGTACTCGACGTCGGCTTGACCTCATCGCCCGGCATGCCCAGCTGGAGGTCCGCCACCGGCAGTGCGAGGGCACTCAGACCGGCGACGGCGGCAAGGAGCACCGGCAGCGGGTGCCGCAGGACGAACCGCGCCCACCGCGAGCCGCCGTTCTCCTTGACCGGGTCTGCCGCGGTGGACGCAGCCGAGCCGTGCCCGGGGGCAGGACGACGGTTCCGCTTGCGCTCCTTGCGGGACAGCACCGCGCGCGGGGCGAACCCGAGCAGCGCCGGGACGAGGGTCAGTGCGACGAGTACCGCGACAACCACGGCACCTGCGGCGGCCAGGCCCATCTTGGTGAGCATCGGGATGCCGACCACCGACAGGCCCGCGAGTGCGATCACCACCGTTAGGCCGGCGAACACCACGGCCGACCCCGCTGTGCCCACCGCCAGCCCGGCAGCTTCTCGCGGCGCGTGCCCCCTACCGCGTTCTTCGCGGTAGCGGGACACCACGAATACGGCGTAGTCGATACCGACGGCCAAACCGAGCATCATCGCCAGGGTGCCGGTGGTGGACGACAAGCCCAGCGTGCTGCCCAAGGCTGTGATGGCGGCCAGGCTGATGCCCACGCCGACGATGGCGGTGAGCAGGGGCAGGCCCGCGGCGACGAATGAGCCAAACGTGACCAGCAGGACGATCGCCGCGATCGCTATGCCGATCACCTCGGTGGCGCCTCCTGCCGACGCTTGGTCGGCCAAGGCGTTGCCGCCCACCTCCACGGTCAGGCCCGCGTCGCGCGCCTGCTGGATCGAGTGCTCCAGCGGCTGCTTCTCCGCGGCCGAGAGGTCGTTGGCCTTCTCCTTGAATGTGACTGTGGCGTAGGCCGTGGACCCGTCCGCACTGACGGCGTCCCGAGTGGTGAAGGGATCGACCGCACCCGCCACCCCGGAATCCGCGCCGGCGTCGGCCACCACGCGCTCGATCGCGGCCTTGTTGTGGTCGGAGGTGACCTGCTGCCCCGTCGGCGCGACGAACACGACGCGCGCGACCGCACCGTCCGCCTGAGTCCCGGGGAACCGCTGGTCCATCAGGTCGAACGCATGCTGGGACTCGATGCCCGGCATCGAGAACCCGTCGTCGGGCGCGGCCGGCGCCTTCGCGGCGCCGAAGCCGACCGCCCCCAGCACCGCCACCCATATCAGCAGGACGGTCCATCGGCGCCGGAAGGACAAACGGCCCAGCCGGTAGAGAAGAGCAGCCACGCGGAGGTCTCCAGATCGATCTCGGATACCTCTCGAGCCTCCCTTGCCGACGCGGTTTCGTCGTCGTGCGGCTGCCGTCACTGCGCATACGGGGATCGCAGTACACGGGCGCAGGCCGTACGCCGTAGGGCATGGATCAGCGCGTTCGCCGGGCAGTGCGGCCACCCTCGAGGAACCGCGAGCCGACACAGTGCCTGACGGCGATGCCTGGCCGTCAGCCGTCAGGAATGTCGGTGGTCAGCTCAAGACCATGGGATCGGCGAGAACCCGTGCCACCACGGTTCCCGCCCCGCCGCGGACGGCGCTTTCCGACGCCAACGCGGCGGCCCGGATCGTCGGGACGCTCCCTCGGAGCCTGCCCCCCGAGCGGCCGAGTGCGGCTTCGATGTGCGGCGCCATCCACGGAGACGGAGCCAGGAGTGCGTGCAGCCCGCCGAGGACGACCGTGTCGGGGTCGAGCAGGTTGACCGCGGCGATCAACGCGACGGCCATTCCGCCACCCGCCGCTTCGACCGCGGCGGCCGCGAGCGCATCACCCGTCTCCAACCGACGCAGCAGTTCTGCTGTCGCGTCGGGCAAGTGCCCGGCGCCGCCCCCGTCCACGCCTTCGATGGCCGCTGCCCGCAGCACAGCGTCCAACCCGGCGATCTGCTCCACGCAGCCGCGCCCCCCACAAGCGCAGAGTGGTCCGGAGGGGTCGACCACCACGTGGCCGATCTCCCCCGCCGCCCCATGGGCACCGCGGAAAAGCTCTCCGTCGACGACGAGGCCGGCCCCGATGCCGGCCTCTCCGGAAACGTAGACGTAGCTGCCGGATCCCCGTCCGGCGCCATACCAAAGCTCCCCCAGCGCACCCAGGTTCGCTTCGTTCTCCATGCGTACACCGATCGGCTGCGGCGGAAGGGCCTCCGCGAGGAGCGCCTCCACACCCACGACGCCGCGGTACGGCAGCGCTACGCGGAAGCCCAGCCGCACACCCTGCCCCGACTCTCCGTCGCACCGGAGTCCTGAATCGGGTGGTCCGGTTGCGGAAGAGCAGCCGGGCGTGCGTAACGCGTTCTTCCCGTGCGAGCAGGGGTGGTTCGTCCTCGCCGCTTGGGACCTGCTGCATCACCAATGCTGCCCGCCGAATGCCGGCTGGGAGTCAAGCAAGTCGCGAGGTTCTTTGGCGCCAGAACGCGACCGCGCAAGAAGAGTCAGCCCGAGCCCTGCGGATTCGACCAAGGCGTCTCGACATTATGATTCTGGGTTTCCCCACGCCTTCAGGGCTGCGTCGATGAACACGTTGGCGCGGTTGACGGATTCGTCAAGGCACTTCGCGTAGACGCGCAGGAGGATGGCGACTGTCTGTCCGGCACGGCGGGCGACTTCGGTCGGGTCGACACCCGAGTTGAGCCAGAAGGAAACGCAGGCGTGGCGTAGGTCGTAGGGGCGCTTGGCGAGGACGGAATCGAACTGCACAGGGGTCAGTACCGCCTTCCGGGCCACGCGCCATTCGGCGCGATAAGCGCTGTCTTGGACCAGTCCCCCATGACCGCTACGGAACAACCGACCGTCGGGGGCCACTCCGTATCGGTAGATGTGCCAGCGCAACGCGGCGACGAGGGGCGGAGGTATGGGGACCGGGCGAACTGCGCTCCGGGAGCGGGCTTTCAGTCCACGTTCGTCGTGCGATTCCCCGCTGTCCGTCCATGCAGCGCCGACCCGCGGCCGGGCGCCGTGAAGGTGCAGCATGCCCCAGCCGCGTTTGGGAAGCGTGCAGTCGTCGTAGCGGAGCCAGACCGCCTCGCCGGTGCGCATGCCGGCGTAGTACAAGCACGCGAAGAAGGCAGCCAAGTGACGTCCTCGACGGCTCTGAGCGTAAACCTGTCCCAACAGGGCGCGGGCTTGCACTGGGTTGACCACCGATGCCCGCTCGACCTGGGTCTCGCGGTTCCCTGGGGACCATCGCACTTTGGCCAGTGGATTGTTCTCGAGTCTGCCCAGTTCGATGGCGTAGCCGAGCGCGGCGCGGAAGACATCGCGCTTGTTGTCGAAGGTTCCGGGTGCGGCCGGCCTGCCGTCGAGACGAACCGAGAACGCCGACAGAGCCTTTCGGAGAACATCGGGCCGGTCCAGCTCACTCATCGGGACGGAGTGGCGACCGATCCAGTCAAGGCAGTGCCGAACATCGGGCGGGACATCGTCATCCCAACGGTGGACGTTGAATGCGTAGTGGTAGAGAGCCGCCCTCAGTTGCTTCACATCAGGCATCCCGCGGGTTGTGGTGACCAGGGCCATGGAAGCGTCGGCGAGGCACTTGGCACGTTGCATGCGGGATGTAGCCGCGCTGCGTTGCCACTTCATTTCGATGAAGTCGCGGGCGTGCACGTACCAAGTCACGTTGTTGCGGGCTCGCAGCTCGGATATCGGCAGGCCAGTCTCTTCGTCGAACGGCTCGCCGCGGTTGAACGCGGACAAGAGTTCGGCCCGGCGGCCGTCTGCCAGGGTCCGGTTGCGGAGGGTCTCCTGGAATCGTTTCGTCCCGACTTTCCAGATGACCTCGGCTGACTTCTGACCCCGGTCGGTACGCTGCCGTACCGCCCAGATGGCGACTTTGAACGTCGGCTTGGGCATGACTTTCCCTTCGGCTGACCCACGGAGGACGAGAGGGCGGCGCTCCTGCACCTCCGTCGATCAGGCCGCGCGGTCCTCCAGTTCGGCGAACCAGGCATCGACGTCTGCCTGGTGGAAGCGGATCTGGCCGTTGGGCAGCTTGAACGACTTGGGGCCGAGACCTCTGACAGCCATGCGGTAGTAGGCGGCGCGCGACATGCCCAGCTCTTCCAGAAATTCCGCGAGTCGTAGGGTCTTGGGGCGAGGCATCGGTGCTCCTCGAGACGGTGCGTGTGCGGGCATGGCGGACCGGCCCGCCCCCGTGTGGCGTGGATTGCGGGCTACAGGTGGATCGGCGGCGGCCTGAGGCCGGTTAGTCGGCTTGCGGCAGGCCTTCGGGCCATGGCGGCAGCACCAGGCCACTCGCACTCATACGGCTGCGAATTTCGTGAAGAGCCCGAACGTCGTCGGCCAGCATCGCCTCAGCATGGACCACACTCGTGCCCGGCGTTCGTCGGCGCTCCTCGCAGATGCGCAGCGACGTTATGGCCGTGTAGGCGGCTTGCGCGTGCATGCGGAACGCGTCGATCGTGGCGCGGGCGCTGCCCCGGGGAGCAGGCTCCTCGAGTGGCGTCTCTTCGGTGAACCAAGCGACTGCATCCCAGACGGGGATTTCCCGACCGGGGAACGCTTCAACTGTCGCGCGGTGGCCGAGCGGGAAGACCAGGCCGACCGGGCCTACGTTCAATGCCCGAGCCAGGACCAACAGCTCCCCCACTCCCAACGATGCGCGTCGACCTGTCTCGATGTTGGTCACGGCCTTGACCGGGATCTCGAGACCAAGCTCCGCGCAGGCGTCCGCGAGGTCCTGGGCAGTCATGCCCAGTTGTTTGCGGTAGTTCCGCACCTGCGTTCCCACGGCTTCAAGAAGTTGAGTCGACCACCCGGCAGCATCCATGAAGGAAGTTTTACATATAAAACTTCCCCAAGCAAGGAATTTTGATCAAGAAAAATTCCCCATCTGCGACTGGCAAGCTCGGCCCCGTCAGCGGATCAAGGCGCCCGACCGTCGGCTCCCCGGCTCAGCCGATCACCCGGCCCAGGCATGGCGGTGATCCGGCGGACCGCATCGGCACGGCACCGACGTCGACGGCGAGCCGACCCTCGTCGCCCCCTCTCCCGAGAACTGTGGGGCATTTGGGGGTGGTGGGAAGATGTACGCGATGGGCCGGGTCGGGAAATCCGCGCTGGCCGCGCACTGGCCGCCGTTCGGCGCGAGCCGGTGCACCGCGGACACCCCGGCCGCCGTCGACGCCGAGATCGCCCCGCTGGCCCGCGCCTGCAATCGGGCTTGCGCGTCAGATGCGTGAACTCGTGCGGGGTGGCCGCGCGGGCGCAGGGGGGTGTACCGCGACCGGGGTGTTCGGCCGTCAGTCGGTGATGGTGAATGCGTGCGTGCCTGCGGGCACGGTGCGCTTTTCGCCGTTGGGGAGGCGGACGTCTGCGCGGGTGTTGGAAGGCACGGTGACGGTGACGGTCAGGCCCGCGGGTGTTTTCTCCCAGTGGCTGTGCACAGTGCCGTAGAGACTGGTGTAAGCCGCGCGCACGTGGGTGAGGGTGCCGCCGGGAACCGGGGCGACGACGAAGTGGTTCTCGCCGTCGACGCGGATGCCGGCGGCGGTGTCGAAGAGCCATTGGCATACCGCGCCGGGTGAGTAGTGGTTGTGGCTGGCGGTGCCTTCCCAGTCCTCCCACACGGTGGTCGCACCGGCGTGCACTTGGGCGAGCCAGCTGGGTGCCTGGTCGTTTTCGAGCATGCGGTAAGCGACGTCCGCGCGTCCGGCGTCGGTGAGCGCGGGCAGGATGAAGGGGGTGGACAAGAACCCCGTGCCGACCCGGTAGCCGCGCTGTTCGACTGCGGTGACCAGGCGCTCTTGCACCTTGCGCCGGGGTTCGCCGTCGAGCAGTCCCAGCGCGAGGGGGCGGACCAGTTTGGCCTGCCGGTCGGTGTCGATGCCGCCTTGCGTGAGGAAAAGGTGCTGGTAGGCGGTTTTGGCGCCGTCGGCGTACCGCGCGAACAGCGCCGCGTCGTCGACGTGGCCGAGGGCCTGGGCGATCTCGGCCATGTGGCGCATCGTGTAGTACAGGTACGCCGTGCACTCTTCGGTGCGCGGGGGCTGGGCGCGGGACGGCATCGGGTCGCGGAACTCGGTCGGCTCCAGCCACTCGCCGAGGTGGAGGCCCTTCTCGTAGACGTAGGCGTCGTACGGGTTGGCCTTCGCGGCCTCGGGGTCCTGGTGGCCGGTGTTGTCGATCATGAACTGGGCGTAGCGCCGCATGGTGTCGTAGCAGTCGCGGATGACCTCCTCGTCGCCGTAGCGCTTCCACAGACGGTATGGGATCAGCACCACCGCGTCCGCCCAGCCGACCGAGACGCCGCTGTTGTCGTAGAGCACCGACGCGCCGTTGTAGGGCACGACGGCGGAGGAGGTGCCGTCGGCGAACTGTCCGTCGCGCACGTCGAGAAGCCATTTGCGGAAGAACGGCGCCACGTCCATCAGATAGGCGGCGGTGTCGACGAATATCTGGGCGTCGCCGGTCCAGCCGAGCCGTTCGCGGGTCGGGCAGTCGGTGGGCACGTCGAGGAAGTTGCCCTTCATGCTCCACCGGGTGTTCTCCAGGAAGCGGTTCACGTCCGGGTTGGAGCATGCGAACGTGCCGGCCTGGGGCATGGCGGAGTAGACCGCGACGGCGTGGAAGTCGGCCGGGTCGATGTCGACGTCCGTCTCGACGAGGGCGTAGCGAAATCCGAAGACCGCGAAGGCGGTGCGGTAGTGGTCGCGGCCGGTACCGCTGCAGCGGAAGGTGACCTCCTGCCGCGGGGTGGGCTGCAGTTCCTCCGTGATCAGCGCGGTCTGTCCGGTGATCAGCAGCATCTCGGTTTCGGGTCCGAACTCCTTGACCGGCTTGTGCACCTGCATGTTGGCCTGGGTGAACTCGCCGTCCTCGTCGAGGACCTCCCCGAGGCGCAGCGTGATCTGCTGGCCTTTGCGCCCGGCCGCGGTGAAACCCACGAATCCGGCGATGTTCTGGCCGAAGTCGAGCACCCGCGCGCCGCCGGGCGTGGTGAGCAGCCGGGCGGGGAAGACCTCGTGCGTCCGGGGCTCGACGTTGTTCGAGGCCGTCGGGGTGAGGTGCTCCCGGGTCAGGCGGGCCTGTCGGGTGTAGGTGGGGGACATCGCCGCGTCGTACACCTCGCCGTCCTTCAGGTCGGCGAAGCGCACCGGACCGTCATTGCTCCACGCGAAGGCGTCGTCGCTGACGATGGTGTCGCGGCTGCCATCGTCGTAGGTGACCTCGAGCTGGCACAGCAGCTTGGTTTCCCGGCCGAAGACGTGGGTGACGCCGAAGCAGCCGACCGAACCGCGGTACCAGCCGTCCGCCAAGTCGACCTCGAGCACGTGGTCGCCTGCACCGCCGCCGGCCATCGGGCCCGCTCCCCGGCCGGTCACCAGGTCGGTCACATCGTAGGTCTGGTACTGCAGCCGGTGGCGGTAGTCGGTGGCACCGGGGGCGAGTTGGAACTCGCCCACCCGCCGGCCGTCGATGCGCGCCTCGTAGATCCCGCACGCGGTGATGTACAGCCGTGCACGACGCGCCGGACCCCGCGTGCGGAACGTGCGGCGGAAGCAGTCCACGGGGTAGCGGACGTCCCGGACCGGGGTGTAGTCGCCGGTGATCCACCGGGCCGACCAGTCGTCCGGCGCCAACAACCCCAGCTCGAACCGGGAATGCGCCGGCTCGCCCGCGCGGTCGTCCTCGTCCCACAAGGTGACCGACCACGCGACACAGTCGCGGCTGCCAAGCGGCGCCCCGTCGTAGGCGATGTGGCTCATACGCGACGAGGGGACCTTGCCGGTGTCCCAGACGGTGTCGCCGTCGCGTACGGCAACGATGCGGTAGGCGGTCTGCCGCTCGCCCTCGTCGCAGTTCCAGTACAGCCGCGGCCGGGTGATGTCGATGCCCAACGGCTCGGACAGGTACTCCGTGCGCAGGCGGACGGCTTTCATCGTCGGTTTCCTTCCAAGGCGTGGGGCGGCGTATCAGGCACCGCATCCGGGGCCGTCACCCGGCCCGCCCGCACGGTGCGGCCGCGCAAGCTCGATACCTCCCGACACCTCCCGCAGGGGGAGGATGACGGCGCGTTCCCTCGGGGTCTCGTTGGGCTGGTGCAGCGCCAGCACCAGCCCGCCTCCGGGCAGCCGGGCGACCATGCCGTGCCCGCCGTCACTCGACCACAGCGGCGTCCCCTGCTGGACCCACGGCCCCAGCACGTGGCCGGACTCGGAGCGCGCCACCCCCATCGCGTAGCCCGCATCCCCCCAACTCGACCACAGCATCAGCAGCGTGCCGTCGCCGGTGCGGTGCAGGAACGGGCCGTCGGTCACATAGGCCGCCTGCCCGTCTTCCCCGTCGTGCTCCCGTCCGTCGGAGTCGTCCGCCGCCTGCGGCGCGTTCAACGCACGTGCCCACGCGGCCTGCGACGCGCGGAACAGCAGGCTCGGCGGACCGGCTGCGGAACGCAGGTCCTCGGTCAGGCGCTGGGCATGGACCTCCCCGTCGCCGACCTGCAACCACTCATGGCAGAACACCATCCACGGCGCACCCTCCGCGTCGATGTGCAGGGTGCCGTCCAGGCACTCCCAGCCGTCAGGCGTGACCGCACCGGTGCTCCAGGGCGTGTACGGGCCGGTCGGTGCGTCCGCGACCAGGACCGCGGTACCGCGCACGACACCCGGACCGCCGAAGGTCGCGAACATGTGCCAGCGCCCCGCGTACGCATAGACCTCCGGCGCCCAGAACTGGCCGGACGACCAGAAGTCGGCCGGAGGCCGGAACGCCGCGATCGGTCCGTGCCACTCCACGAGATCCGCACTCGTCCAACAGTCGAAACCGCGTCCCGGCCCGCTCCAGACGTCGGGATCGGTACTGCCGAACAGCACATAGCCCTCGCCGTCCGGCACCACCAACAGGAAGGGGTCACGAATCTGGATGTCGCCCAGCGCACTTGCGGCCATCAGGCGACACCCCGGACCAGCCGCCCGGCAGCTCGCGGCCGACCGGCGGCCACCCCCACCCCGGGACCCGGGATCCACCGATGGCATGCAGCGCACACAGGTGAACAAGCACCGTCCGTCGTCACGACCGAAAAGCCCCTTCCCGCAAGCGAACGCCAGCGCGCCCCGCACGCGCCGATCATACTAATGCGCATTACAAAAGAGTCAAGAGAAGGTGCACCCGCCGCATAGGAAGCTCACCGCTCGGCATTTCGGCCATCGATGCACGCCGCAGTACCGCACTCATCGAATGGCGCGCCCTGCCAGCCGGCGCTCCGACTGGGACGCCGCGACCCGGCGGGCGCACGCGGACGATTGGCGGCCACCACGGCGCGAGACCCACACAGGGGCGTGGACTCCGGCGGAAAGCGACGCCACCATGGTCAAGTCCGGGTCTCACCAGCGCCGTTCCAAGACCCCGCCGCCGCGCAGCCGGCCGACGTCCGGTAGCGCGAAGGCATGCGCGCCGACGCCACGTCCACGGCAGTGGGTCCGCAGCCGGGCGCCCCCTATGGGCACCGTACGGGCGCTGCCGGCAGTCGTGAGGGAGAGAAGCTGGGCACCGGCTCACCGGCGTGCATAGGCTCCCTTCATGCACGATGAGATCACGGCGACCGTCGGCGGCGAGTTTTACTCCTTCGACGGGCGCATCCTGGAGATCTTTGGCCGTGAGTACTCCCGCCGCTTCCACATACGACATCTGCATCTCAGCGTGACCGGCCCGGACCGGAAGGGGAGGCGGACCGTCACGCTCGCCCACGGTCGGCCGGAGGCCCCGGGCGACAGCCTCACCTGGCATCCCACGGCCACGGAATGGGAGCAGTCCCCCGACTTGGCCGCGCTGCTCGAAGCAGTACAGGCGGGCATCGACTCCGCCCCGGGGCCCGGCCCGGTGTGACGGGCGTCGGGCGGCGCAGGCGACCAACATCCACGGCACGCGGACCGGACCGCGCCGAAGTTCGTCGTGCGGCTGAAATCGGCCCACGGGCTGGGAGGGAGAGGCACGCCGCTCCACGAGGCAGAACTTGCGGCCGGCGTCCCCGCCACCATTGACGCGAACGCCGATGGCAAGCAACGTGAACGGGGACGGTCAGGCCGAAGTCGTCGGACGCCGCTCACGCCGTCGGGGTTCTTAAGCCTGCGGGCAGATCCGTTGTCTCGGCGGCGGGCCACGGGCAGCACACGACCGACTGGCACGAAGCCTTGCCAGTGGTCGGCGGTGACACCCCGCAACCACTAGAGTGATCACACCGACGCGGGGTGGAGCAGCTCGGTAGCTCGCTGGGCTCATAACCCAGAGGTCGCAGGTTCAAATCCTGTCCCCGCTACCAATGTTGGGGTCTGGCATTCGCCGGGCCCCAACAGCTTTTCGTATGGGCTCGCCGTCGGTTCAGACTCATCGCCGGGTGTGCACAGTCGAGCTTCCGTAGGCGTGGTGCGGCGAAAGAGCGGTCTCGTTCGACCGCTCCCGCACACGCTGCCAGCCGCGACCCGCGGGCGACCGATCAGGCTATAGCGCGAGCACTGCAGCGTGTGCCGGCCCCGGGATACGCCCATTCGTGGTCCCCGCGCGAGCGGGGGTGTTGGGTATTTGTTGGGCAGCACAGTTGAGGCGAGATACTGGGGTTACGGAGAGTCAGATCGGCGGCCGCCGACTTCGGCGGGCCTCGACAACGCCTCCGGCGATATGGTGCGAACTGAATCTTGCAAAAGACGGCATCCGAGGCCGCTCCAGTGACGGCGCGGCCCAAGGCGGGCCCAAGAGGTCGCCATCGCCCGCTCGGGCGCGACGCATCGCCTAGCGCCATCGACCGTGTCAGCGTCCGTCCGATATCGAATAGGCCGGACAGTACGCCGTGTTCACCGCAGCACGGCGCCGGAAGGGCCGCGCCCGGCGCAGCATGTCGACCGGGTCGGCCTCTCCCGCGGCAACGTCAAAGGACGACGAGGACGATGCTTTCGACGACGCATGCCGGCTTCGACTGACCCTCGATCTCGACCGTGTACTTCACCACGACCTGCTTGCCCGCGGCGACATCGCGGACGTCGGCCAGCTCCGCTCCCACCCGCACCCGCGAACCCACCGTCACCGGGCTCGGGAAGCGGACCTTCTCCGTCCCGTAGTTGACCAGCATCTTCGGGCCGTCGAGGCGGAAGATGTCCTTGCCGAGGGCGGGGATCATCGACAGCGTCAGGTAGCCGTGGGCGATGGTGGCGCCGAAGGGGCCGTTTTTGGCCTTCTCGGGGTCGACATGGATCCACTGGTGGTCGCCCGTGGCGTCGGCGAAAAGGTCGATGCGGGCCTGGTCGACGACGTGCCAGTCGCTGTAGCCGAGGTGGTCGCCTTTGCGTGCGGCGAACTCGTCGAACGATGCGAACACCTGCATGTGCGCCTCCCGGTGGCGGTAGGCCGGGGTGACCGCGGCGTGCGGATCCCCGGTGCGCCCATGGTATTTCGCGGCGGCTTCGGGGGGTCCCGGAACGGCGCCGGAAGCTGTGGTGAGGCCCACATCACGGGAGGCGGATAGTGGACCTTGCAAACTAATTGGCCAACGGCTAGGTTTCACCCGACGCCCGAGCAGTTGCGGGTGCGGATGCACGTGCATCTGCGTCGGCGTGGCTCGTCGTACGGGGATCGGACCGGCACCACGGTCCACGAGGGGTGCAGATGGTGGAGTTGAAGACGCACACGCCGATCGCGGCGACCGCGTACACCGGCGGCTCGTCCCTAGTCGGCCGCACGACTGGCAGACCGCACCCCTCCGGCGCCCGCTGAACCGCGCAAGACCGCTTTGCGGTCCGGAGGTTTTACGCGAACGGCACACCGGCGGATAACCCGGTTCCGCCACCACCGGATCCGCCCATCGGGTACGGTTCCCGGCATAAGCCAACGAACGCGCACGACCCGCACACCGGCACCGCGCCCGTCGGCCCGCCCAGTACCGCCCAGCAGCACCGCACGACCCGCAACTCCGCACGTCCGCACGCCGGTACGCGCCGGAGTGCGGAGCTCGGCAGGTCCGCAGTTCCCGCACCGCCGCAAGTCCCAGCACGTCAGCAAGCCGGTACGTCCGCACGACCACCCCCGGTCGCCGCGAGAGCCTCGCCCCTGTGGGCACACGCGGCGGCATGCGGTACGTGGCGCCGCCCCTGTGCGCCACGCGCCGCCACCCGGAGGTGGCTCCCGCTCCGGTCCGCCACGGCCGTCGCAGCGGGAGCCACCTCCGTGTCATTGGCTCTTGGGACCTGCGCGGACCGGTTGTTAGCGTCGATGGCATGGAGATCGCCGACGCACGCGTCCTCTGGGAACCCGAGCCCGGCTGGCTCAACACCGCCAGCTACGGCCTGCCGCCGACTCCCGCCTACGAAGCCGTCCTGGCGGCGCAGCGCGACTGGCGTACCGGACACACGAGTTGGGAAGCCTGGGGCGAAGCCGGCGAGGTGGCGCGGGAGTCCTTCGCGGCGCTGGTCGGCGCGGACGTCGCGGACATCACGATCGGCGCGAACGTGTCGAGCCTGCTGGCACCGGTCGCGGCGTCGCTGCCGCCGGGGACGCGGGTGGTGGTGCCCGACATCGAGTTCACGTCCAACGTCTTTCCGTGGATGGTGCAGGAACCGCGCGGTATCGAGGTCGTGACCGTGCCGTGCGACAAGCTCGCCGAGGCTGTGGACGAACGGACGGATGTCGTCGCGTACAGCCTGGTGCAGTCCGCCGACGGGTCGATCGCCGACGACGACGCGATCCTCGCGGCGGCGCGGGCGGCGGGCGCGCTGGTGGTGGTCGACGGGACGCAGGCCGTGGGGTGGATGCCGGTCGACGCGACCCGCTACGACGTGCTGGCCGTCGGCGGCTACAAGTGGCTGATGAACCCGCGGGGCACCGGTTTCGCGTATTTCGCGCCGGGTGTGCGCGACCGGTTCGTGCCCGTGGCGGCCGGCTGGTTCGCCGGTGAGGATCCGCACGCGTCTTTCTACGGCGGTCCGTTGCGGCTCGCCGCGAACGCGCGGCGGTTCGACTCGTCCCCGGCGTGGTTCGCGTGGGTGGGGGCGGCACCGGCGATCGACGTCGTGCGGGAGATCGGCGTGGAGAAGATCCGCGCGCACAACGTCGGGCTCGCGAACCGGTTCTCGACCGGGCTGGGGCGGCCGGCGGGCACGAGCGCGATCGTGACGGTGGACGTGCCGGGCGCCGAGGCGGCGCTCGCGGCGGCGGGGGTACGCGCGGCCGTGCGGGCGGGGCGGGTCCGGGCTTCGTTCCACGTGTACTCGACCGAACACGACGTGGACATGGCCGTGGAAGCCTTGCGGGGGTTGAACGGCGCATAGCACCCCCACGCCGTGTCGCCTCGCCTTCGGGCGCTCGCCGCCCGGATCATGGGGATATGGCAGAGCAACCGTCGGACCGCTGGACCGCGGCCGCCGCGTACGAGACGTACATGGGCCGGTGGAGCCGTGCCGTCGCCGCGTCCTTCGTGCCGTGGCTCCGTCCCGCCGACGGCTGGCGCTGGCTCGACGTCGGATGCGGCACGGGGGCGTTGACCGCGGTGATCGCGGACGGCTGCCGGCCGCGGACCGTGGCCGGGGTGGACACGTCCCCGGGCTTCGTGGCCGCAGCCCGGGACGCCGGACCCGCGGCCGCCGGCTTCGCGGTGGCCGACGCCTCGGCCCTGCCGATCGCCGACGGCTCGTGCGACGCGGCCGTCAGCGGCTTGGCGCTCAACTTCTTCCCGGACCAGCGCGGCGCGGTCGCCGAGGCGGTCCGCGCGGTGCGCCCCGGCGGCACCGTCGCCGCGTATGTGTGGGACTACACCGACGGCATGCAGTTCCTGCGCCTCTTCTGGGACGCCGCCGTCGCCACCGACCCGGCGGCGGGCGCCGTGGACGAACGCCGCCGGTTCCCGGCCTGCCACCCCGACGCCCTGCGCACCCTGTGGTCCGCGGCGGGTCTCGCCGAGGTCGTCGTCGTCCCGATCGAAGTGCCGACGTCCTTTGGGGACTTCGAGGCCCTGTGGGGTCCGTTCGGCTTGGGCCAGGGGCCCGCGCCCGGGTATGTCGCCACCCTCGATCCGTCCGCGCGGGAGCGGCTCCGGCGGGCGCTCCGGCGGATCGTGCCCGCCCGGCCCGACGGGTCGATCGCCTTGACCGCGCGGGCCTGGGCGGTGCGCGGTCGGCGGCCGGACCGCCCCCGCGCGGTCTGACCACCGGACACTTCACCGTCGGCGCGTCACCGGGCGACCGCGTCGACCGGCCGATCGGCGCTTGCGTCGGCCTCGTCGACCACCCGCCCGCTCCTCGCCCGCCACCCCGACGCACTCACCGCAACCGCCACGGCCACAGCGACCAACGGCACCACCAAGGCCGCGCGATACCCACCGAGCATGGACGACGCCGAACTCCCTTCCGTGGCAGCCGCGTTGACCAGCGTCACGGCGGACATCCCCAGCGCGGCACCGAACTGCATCGACGTATACAGCAGCCCGCCCGCAAGCCCCTGCTCGGCCTCGTCCACACCGTCCGTGGCGGCGATCGTCAGCGGGCCGTACGTCAGGGCGAACGCCAACCCGAGCAGCGTCAGCCCCGGCAGCATCGCCACGTAGCTCCACTCGGCCCCCAGCGGCAGGAACCACGCGTAGGCCAGCGCGGCGAGCACGAGGCCGCCGACCGCCACCCGCGCGTTTCCGAAGCGTTCGACCAGCTTGGGCGTCAGTGTCGGCGACAGGACCGCGTCCACCCCGACGACCAGCATGGCCAGGCTCGTCTCCACCGTCGACCAGCCCCGCAGCTCCTGCATGTACAGCACGGCGATGAACTGGAATCCGAAGAACCCGCCCGCGAACAGCAGCCCCGCCGCGTTCGCCCGGAGCAGCGCCGGGTTGCGGAGGATTCCGAGCCGGACCAGCGGTGCCGGCGTCCGCCGCTCGATGGCCGCGAACACGCCCAGCAGCAGCACACCCGCGCCGACCGTGGCGACAGTCGCGGCCGCGGACGCGTGTGCGCCGCGCTCGATGCCGAGGACGATCAGCACGATCCCGGCCGTCACGGCCAGTCCGCCCGCCAGGTCGAAACGCTCGCCGGCCGGTGCCGGGCGCGGCGTCTTCGGCACCAGGGCCAGGGCCGCGGCGAGGATGACGGCCGCGATGACGACGGGGACGAAGAAGACCCAGCGCCACCCCGCCGTGGTCAGCAGGCCGCCCACGACCAGGCCGATCGAGAAGCCGCCCGCGGCCGTTCCTGGTCTGGCGCGCCGACTCGGCCGACGCGTCGCTGGCGCGGTTCGCGCGGGCCGCGGGCCGGGCGGCCCGCGCCCACGTGGGCACACCCGCCCGACCGCGCGCGAAGGCCGCGGTGCCGAGACGTCCCTAGGCCGCGGCGAGTGACACCGCCCGGCCGGGCAGGCCGGCGGCGTCAGCCCACCAGCGCCGCCGCCAGCACCCGCCAGTCCTCGATCGGGCAGTCCACCATCGACTCGCCCAGAACCTGCACGCACACGTGGTCCGCGCCCGCCGCGAACTGCTCGTCCACGCGCGCCCGGATCGCCGCCTCGTCGCCCCACACCACCAGTGCGTCCAGCAGCCGCTCGCTGCCGCCGTCCGCGAAGTCGGCCTCGTCGAAGCCCAGCCGCAGCCAGTTGTTCCGGTAGTTCGGCAGCCCCAGGTACGGCTTCACATGCTCGCGTCCGCGGCGCAGCGCGGTCTCGCGGTCCGCGGTCAGCACGGCCGCCTGCTCGACGGCCAGGTATCCGTCCTTCAGCACACCGCGCGCCTCCGCCGTGTGCTCCGGCGTCACCAGGTACGTGTGCGCGCCTTCGGACCGCTCCGCCGCCAGCTCCAGCATCTTCGGCCCGAGCGCGGCCAACACCCGCGGCGGACGCGGCAGTTCGCCCTCGGCGGCGAAGTAGAGGGCGCCGTCCAGTCCGTCCAGGTACCGCTTCATCAGCGCCAGTGGTTTGTCGTAGACGTTGCCGCCCGGCCGCAGCCCTTCCACCAGCGGCTGGTGGCTCACCCCGAGCCCCAGCAGGAACCGGCCCGGGTGCGCGTCCAGCAGCGTGCGCGCGGCGCCGTTGGTCGCCACCGCGTCGCGCGCCCATACGTTCGCGATGCCGGTCGCCACGGGAATGCGCGGCGCGGACTCCAGCACGAGCAGCGCCTGGGTGAAGGTCTCGCGCCCGACCGTCTCGCCCCACCACAGCGCCCCGTACCCGAGCGCGTCGAGTTCGGCCGCCGTGTCGCGGAGCCGCGGCACCGGGAGGAAGTCGAAGGCGGACGTCCACAGGCCGACCCGTCCGAGGTCGGGCAGGGGGCGGTGGGCGGGAGCGGCACTCTCGGCGGTCATGCGGGCCCTCTCGGCTCGAACGGTTCCGGCGTCAGGCGGTCGGCGTTGCCCGCCGGACATTCTGTAACGCCGTAACAGAATGCCCACCCGCAGCGTACGGCCGCCCCTCACCCGGCATGACATGGGGTGCTGTTGGTTCCCGTAACCGCCCTCGAACCGGGATCATGGGGCGGTGCAGAGTCCCTTGTTCCAGAACGTGGCGATCCAGACGGCCGAAAGGTTCAGCCTGCAGAACCCGCAGATCCTGCGGGTGGCGCTCGACCAGCGCGGCATGCCCGAAGTGCTGGCGCGCAAGGGTGCCATGGTGGCCTTCACCGGCGGCGTGCAGTTCGACGGGTACCTCAACTCCCCCGGCGAGATGCGCGCCGCGCAGTACGGCGCCGAATTCATGCAGCTGATGCGCTGCTACGGAAACGGCGTCGTCTATCTCGCGAACCAGGCGCAGTACATCCACCTGGTGACCTTGGACAACGACGGTCTGATCGTGGACGACGACACGGTCCTGGCCCTCGACCCGAGCCTGATGTGGGCGCCCGTCGCGCTGGAGGCGCAGCAGCGCATCGCCGGCCCGGGCAACAACGCGCTGCAGATCCACGGCACCGGCATGATCGCGCTGACCACGCCGGGCACGCCGCTGGTGATGAAGGTGACACCGCAGGCCGAGGTCTTCGTGGACGCGGACGCCGCGGTGGCGTGGACGGCCGGGCTGACCACCCGCATGGAGGCGCAGACCAACGCGCAGGGCGTGTGGCGGCGGCGCGGGCAGACCGGCGAGGGCTGGATGCTGAGCTTCATCGGCGAGGGCTGGGTCATGGTGCAGTGCACCGAGGTGAACCCGCCGGACACGATCCAGCACGGCGGCGGCGCCCTCGGCATGGGCGGCGACGGCTACCGGGCGAACACCTGGGGCGGCCCGGGCGGCCCGCACGGCCCGGTGAACTACCCGCCGCCGGGCGCGCAGCCGCACTATCCCCCGCAGGGGCCCTACCAGCGCTGACCCCCGCCCGGCCGGACCACCGGCCGAACGCGGAAGCGCCGGCCGCGGCCCCCGGGCCCCTGCCGTCGGGCAGGGACTCCGGGGACCGCGGCCGGCGCCGCGCCGCAGAGTCCGCTCAGCGGACCGTCGTGACGACGGTCAGCGCACTGTCTTCACGAACACGACCAGCACGGACCCGACCAGCGAGATGACCGCCGCGATCGGGAACAGCGCGTGGTAGCCCCAGGTCTCGACGATCGACGAGGCGATGAACGGGGCGGCGATCTGCGGGGCCGCGTTGGCGATGTTGATCAGGCCCATGTCCTTGCCCGCGTCCTCGCCGCGCGGCAGCACCTTGGTGATGAGCGCCATGTCGACGGCCATGTACATGCCGAAGGCGAAGCCGTTGACGACGTTGAACGCGGTCATGCCGTTGACGCTGGCCCAGATCATCGGGATGAACAGCGACAGGCCGGCGAGGATGCCCGAGCCGAGCACGAAGGGCTTGATGACGCCGAAGCGGTCGACGAGCCTGCCGACCACGATGGAGGCGATCACCGTGGCGATGGCGTTGATCACCATCAGGAAGCCCATGATCGCGGGCGTGTCCTGAGGCTTGATCTTCACGTACTCCATGAGGATGTACATGTTGTACGTGAGGACGACGAAGTAGCCCGCCACGACGCCGAAGCGGGAGAGGAACGCCCAGGCGAAGTCGGGGTGCTTGCGCGGGTTGAGCCAGAAGTTCGACAGGAACTTGCCGAAGTCGAAGCGCTCCACGGGCATGTCGACGCTGGGCTTGTCCGGGGTGACCAGGCAGAACACCAGCACGCAGGCGACGAGGATTCCGGCGATCAGGTAGTAGCCGTTCTCGCCCTGGAACTTGCCGTCGAAGCCGCCGACGACCTTGTCGATGCCGAGCTTGTGCAGGTCGATGCCGCCGATGGTGTAGGCGGAGACCACGATGCCGAGCGGGATGCCGAGGCCGACCAGTCCGGAGAAGATGCCGTACTTGGCGGGCGGCACACGGTCGGGCATGACGGCGGTGAGGGCGGCCTGGAAGCCGTTGAGGATGAACTGCACGCAGCCCCAGGTGATGGCGAGCGTGCCGATCGACTTGGCGTTGGCCTGCCACATGAGGGCGCCGGCGCCGAGGAGCGAGCAGATCACGATCCACGGGACGCGGCGGCCGAAGCGGCTGCGGGTGCGGTCGGATATCTGACCGAAGATCGGGTTGCCGATGGCGGCGAGGGCGGCGCCGACGGCGACGGCGTTCTTGAGCGCGTCGGGGTCGGGGTGGCCCTTGATCGCGGTGACCTGCATCGGGATCAGGAACGATCCGACGCCCATCCACACGAGGTAGAGCGCGAGGTTCGCCAGCGGGAGAGTCCCGAGGAGGGGGCTCAGGCTGTAACGCGGTTTGCCGGCCGAGTCCAGGGGGCCGAGCTGCGCCGGAACGGTGCCCGGGGCCGCGCCCCGGACCTCGTCGCGGGGCGCGAGGTTGCTCTGCGTCATTTCGGTATCACCGAGCCATCACGAGTCGTGGAAGGAGGGAACGTACGGTCCTGACCCCCGGTAACCCGTCGCACGGGGTCGTGGGCCGTTCGCTTTCGCCGCTGCCGACTCGCTTGCTTACTCGATTAACTGACTAGTGTTACTGACACGTGTCAGCAGCGGTGCACGGATCATGGCACGGGATGAAGAACACGTAAACCCCCCGTGATTCACATCGCATGGCACCCGCGGAACCAAATGGGCCGCGGCCATGGGAACCTCATGTCACCCTCTGTTGAAACCCTTCGGCAACACCGTTGACAGAAGCCTCCGGACGCCACCGGGGAATCTGCCGACCCCGCCGGAACCCGCTGCACCCCTCGAACCCTCACGTGAGGACCGGTAGCCATGCCCCAAGTCCCTCGCCAAGACAAGGCGCCCACGAGCGCCGACGTCGCCCGGGCTGCCGGCGTGTCCAGAACCACGGTGTCCTTCGTGCTCAACGACGTCCCCGGCTCCGGCATCAGCGACGCCACCCGGGAGAAGGTCCTCGCCGCGGTCCGCGAACTGGGCTACGCGCCCAACGCGGGCGCCCGCGCCCTGCGCGCCGGAACCGGGAACCTCGTCGTGTACGCGATGCCCCGCTGGCCCCTCGGACCCGCCATCAACTCCGTCATCGAACGCACCCGCGCCGCCCTGGCCGACCGCGGCCTCGTCCTCCTCGTGCACGGCGACCGCAGCCTCACCGGCACCGACGCGGCCCTCGCCTGGGCCGAGCTGCGGCCGCGCGCGGTCATCGCGGACACCGACCGGTGCACGGCGGAGAGCGTCGACCTGCTGCGCCGGCACGGCGTGCGCACGGTGGTCCTGGTCGGCGAGGAGGACGTCCCGTTCGCACCGACCGTGCGGCTCGCCCAGCGGAAGGTCGGCCGGGTCGCCGCCCGCCACCTGCTCGACCGCGGGCACCGCCGCATCGCGGCGATCGTGCCCACCGGCGACCTCGCCGAGCCGGGCGAGCTGCGCTACGCGGGGCTCGCCGCGGAGGTCGCCACCACCGGCCTCGCGGTCGCCCGGCACGACCTGGGCTTCGACCACGACGCCGCGCTCGCGCTGGCCCGCGCGTGGGCGGCCGACCCGGACGGGCGGCCGCGCGCGCTGTTCGCCTACAACGACGAATTCGCCGCCCTGATGCTGCGCGCCCTGCGCGACGCGGGCCTGTCCGTGCCCGGCGACATCGCGGTGCTGGGCGTCGACGACACGCCGCTGTGCGAGCTGGTGCAGCCGCGGCTCAGCAGCGTCGCGCTGCACACGAGCGACTTCGCGGAGGCGCACGTGCGGGTCCTGCTGGAGCTGCTCGACCGCGGCCCGCACGAGCCCTGGCCGGAACTACCGGAGAACGAACCGCGGGTGGTGGTACGCGACTCGGCCTGACCGCACACCCCGGCCGGCACCCGCCGCGCGGGCCCGCGACCCGGGGCCCGCACCCGGCCCCGGGTCGCCCCGCGCTCGCTACGATCCCGGTACGTGATCACCGGGTAGGAGGCTGGCGTGGGGTTGTTCCGTCGGGGGCCGAAGCGCGATCCGCGCGACACTCCTCGCGATCCGGCGTTCGAATTCCTGTCGGAGGGCGAGGGGCGGATGCTGCGCGGCCTCACCCGCGAGGCGTTCGCCGAGCGCGGCCTCGAGGTCACGGTGTTCGCCGACCACATGACGGACAGCGCGCAGCGGAACTACAACCTCTACAACCTGGCCGCGGGCTGCCACAACGACGAACGCGGCTCCCGGGCCTGGCCGGCGCTGATCCGCGACCACGTCGACAAGCTGGTGCGCGCGATGGACGCGCCGTCGGCCCTCGACACCCTCTCGCACGACGAACTGCGGGCCCGGCTCTTCCCGCGCGTCACGTCGGACACCAACCTGCCGGACGACCCGGCGTTCGTGTACGCCCCGGCGCCCGCGCCCGGGCTGCGCGAAGTCCTCGCGCTCGACCTGCCGGAGAGCGTCCAGACGCTGCCCGGCGACGCGCTCGCCGCCCTCGGCGACCTCGCCGAACTGCGGCTGCGGGCGATGAACAACCTGCGCGCGCTCCCGGTCGAGGAGCACGAGGTGGTCACCCACGAGGACGGCGGCACGTTCCATCTCCTCGCCGGGGACTCGTTCTTCACCGCGAGCCGGGTCCTGGTCCTCGACGACCTGGTACGGCGGATCACCGGCAAAGACCTCGGCCCCGACGGGGCGCTGGTCGCCTTCCCGTTCCGGCATGTGCTGGCGTTCCACCCGATCACCGGCATGGACGTGGTGCCCGCGCTCAACGCCCTGGCCGGCTTCGCCGCCGCCCGGCACGAGGAAGCCCCCGGCCCGGTCAGCCCCTACGTGTACTGGTGGCACCGGCGCCGCCTCACCCAGCTCAGCGAACGCGTGGACGACGGGATCGGCATCACGGTCGGCGCGGAGTTCCAGGAACTGCTGGAACGCCTGCTCGCGGACGACACGGACGGGGACTAGGAGCAGACGGCGGGTCCCGTCGTTCCCGACGGGTCCCGATTCCCTTCCTGGGGCGCCGACTTCTCCGCCGACGTCGTCGACTTCCTCGCCGATTTCTCGGTGACGCCCGTAACCCCCGTGCGCGGGGGTCGTTGTATGCAGTGAGGCCCCGGAACGTCCCCCCGTTCGCTCCGGGGCCTCACTGCTGCCCGGCCCCGTTCCGCGGCGCGCGACCGCGCCCGGGTTGCCGGACGATGCGACGATTCGGGACCGGGCGGAACGCGGCACTCCGGTACGATCGTCCAGGTTCTCCGACGCCCGGGCCGCGCCTAGCCTGGCGCGGTGGAGGCCCCCCAGGACATCGCCGCTCGCCCGCCGTTCTCGCCCTCGGCCGCGCGCCGGGCCCGCCGCGGGCTGCACATGACCCTCGACCAAGTCGCTTACGGCCTTGCCGCGTTCCGCGTCGCCGCGGGCCCCGGCCGGGTCGCCGCGTGGGAGGCCGGCACCGACCGCCCCACCGAAGCCGAACTCCTCGCGCTCGCCGAAACCCTGTGGTGCTCCCCCGGCGAACTCATGGGCGCCGCCGGGGCTTTGCGCGAACATCGGATCGGCCGCCGGCTCACCGTCGCCGAACTCTGCGCGCGGATCGGACTTCCGCCCTCCCGCTACACGGCCATGGAACGCGCCAACGCGTGGCGCGGCGACTCCCGGTCGACGGCCGCGCTCGCCCGCGAACTCGGCCTTTCACACCGCGACTTGGTCGCCGTGGCGGGTTCCGCCGCGGAACTCGAGCAGCTGCTTGCGGAGACGGTACGCGGCCGCCCCAAGGCGCAACTGTCCGCGGTCACGGGCCTCACCGGCTTGCGCCGCGGCCGGGTCTCCGCGGCGCTGACCGGGCTGCACCGCGAATTTGCGTACCGGGAGCACTTGGCCCTGTCCTGGACCTCCGGCGTCCCCGGCACCCGCCCGCACGCCGCGGCGACGCCCCCGCCGGCCACACCCGCGGCACTCGCCGACCGATTCTGGGCGCTGCTCGGCCACCCGGCGGCGGATCCGGGGGCGTCCGGGGCGTGGTCGCGGTAGCGGTGCCAGGGGCCGTCGCCGCGGCGGGGCAAGCGGGGCCCGGGTCCGTCAGCCGATCGCTTCCCGCCAGCGCGCCACCGCCGCCGGGTCGACGGGCCGATCCCAGCCGCCGCGGCGGGCCGGGCTGCCGATGTGGAAGGCGTTCAGGCCCGCGGCTTTGAGGGCGGGGAGGTGGTCGAGAAGAAGGCCGCCGCCGACGAGGATGCGGGGGCGGGGGCGGGGCGCGAGGGGGCGCGTGTGGGTGTCGGCAGTGGAGCGGTCGTCCGCAGGCGCGGTCGTCGCCTTCGCCATCGCCTTCGTCGCCGTCTCCGCCTTGGCATCGGCAGTCAGCGCGGCCAACCCGTCCCCCACTCCCCCAGGGCCTCCCGACGTGAGAATCGTGTCGACGCCGGGCAGGGCGGTGGCCGCGGCCCAGGCGGCGGTGCGGTCGGGGATGTGGTCGAACGCCCGGTGGAACGTCCAGCGGGCATCCGGGAGGCCGCCGAAGACGGCCGCGCAGGCCTCGACGTCCGGATCCCCCGCCGCGGTGAGCCACCCGCCGACGAATTCACGCGCCCCGGAAGACCACAGCTCGGCCGCGTCGGCGCGCAGCCGGTCGAGCGGGACGCCGCGGCCGAAGCCGGGGGCGCGGCGGATCATGACGCGCACCGGGACGTCGACGGCGTCGCGGACGTCCGCCCAGACGGCGGCGGGCGGGGTCAGGCCGTCGGCGGACATGTCGGCGACCAGTTCGAGCCGGTCGGCGCCGCCGCGCACGGCGGCCCGGGCGTCGGCGGCGGACAGGACGACGACTTCGAGCAGGGACGTGCCAGGGTTTCGCATGCCCCCCATATTGGTCTAGACCTCAACGTGTGGCCAAGTGGCGGAGGAGTTCCGTATTGAGCCGTTCCGCGGCGTTCTCCGGCACCCAGTGATCGACGCCGGTCAACTCGACGAACCGGTACGGGCCCCGCATGTGCGCGGCGGTCAGTTCCGCGGCGGTGCGGCCGAGCGCGCCGTCGGCGCTGCCCCAGACATAGAGAGCGGGCACGGTGATCGGCCCGGCGTCGTGCAGCGACTTGGGCGTGATCGCGCGGTACCAGTTGAGGGCGGCGGTCAGCGCGCCGGGCTCGCGCAGCACGGCGAGGTATTCGGCGACGGCGTCGTCGGGGAGGCCGCCGTACGCGGCGCGCAGGTAGGCGGCGTCGTCGGCGAGCAGGCGCTCCTCGGCGACGCCGCGGGAGCGGAACATGTCCATGTACGCGGACTGCTTGCGCTGGCCGGAGCCGCTGTCCCGGGCCGCGGCGGACATCGCGTCGGGGTGCGGGGTCGAGACGACGGTCACGGTGCGCAGCCGTTCCGGGTGCAGTCCGGCGACCTGCCAGGCGATGGCGCCGCCCCAGTCGTGCCCGACGAGGTCGAACGTCGCGGCACCCAGCGCGTCCGCGACCGCCAGCACGTCGCCGACCAGCGCATCGCGGTCGTACGCCGCTTCGTCCGCGGGCCGCGCGCCCGGCGAGTATCCGCGCTGGTCGAACGCGATGGCCCGACAGCCCGCCGCCGCCAGCACGGGCAGCTGCAAAACCCACTCGGCCGACGTCTCCGGAAACCCGTGCAGCAGCAGAACCGGCCGCCCGTCCTCGGGCCCGGCCACCCGGGCCCGGAAGACCATCCCCCCGGCCTCGACCTCGACGATCCCGATCCCGTCCATCGCGCCCTCCCGCACGTCACCGCCCGCTCGACGCCGAACCCCGTCACGCTCCGGCCCTCGGCGGCCTCAGGCTAGGGCGGTCTGCTGGATCTTCACACCCCTCGCGGTGCTGCAGGCCCTGCGACTACGAGAATGCACGAGCTGCGGTCCGGCGCCTTGCGATGCACGGCACCGGACGACGTGAGGGGCGCGAATATCCACCAGGCACGCCCGTGCAGGCCGGCGCTCACCCGCGCGCTTGGCCCTGCCTGCCTTCTCGCTCCCCCACCACCCATCAGGCCCCTCCCCCGTATCCCCTCCCCTCCTCCACTCGTTGTGCCGCGCGCTGTGCGGGGTTCCTGGAACGAGTGGAAGGCGGAGTGGCGATGGGGATCATCCTGAGCGCCGGGGAAGGGCCCGCGTCGCGGGCCTATCGGCGGCGGGTGTGGGTCGTGGCGGTGGTGGGCCTGGCGGCGGTGCTGATGGGCGTGTTGGCGCAGTTCTCGCAGGCGTCGGCGCCTTCCGGCTTGCCGTCGGAGCCCGCGGTCGTGGGGGCCGCGCACGACGGGGTCGTGCGGAAGGCCGCGCTGACGCTGCCGGCGACGGCGTCGCGGGATGCCGCCGACCCGATGGCGCTGGGGCGCGTCGACGCGCCGGTGCTGATGGTCGAGTACGCGGACTTCAACTGCGGCTACTGCATCCGCTTCGCCCGCGAAACCGAGGCCGACCTGCTGCGCAAGTACGTGGACACCGGCGTCGTCCGCTTCGAGTTCCGCAACTTCGCCATCCGCGGCGACAGTTCGATCGCGCTCGCGCGCGCCGCCTGGGCCGCCGGACAGCAGGGCCGGTTCTGGCCGTTCCACGACGAGGTGTACCAGCGCGGCACCACCGACCCGACGGCCGCCGCGCGCGCCGCGGGCGTGCCCGACCTCGCCCGCTTCGCCGCGGACATGAACGGCGCCGCGGCGTCCGCCGCCGTGGACCGGGACGCCGCCGACGCGCGGAACGCGGGCGCGGAGATGACACCGACGTTCGTGATCAACGGCAAGCAGCTCGTCGGCGCACTGCCGAAGGAGCAGTTCTACGACGAGATCGACAGCGCTGCGCGCCTGGCCCGCAGCGGCGCCCGGCTGCCGTACTGAGCCGCGGGTCGGGCTCAGCGGCGGCGGCCCAGGTGGCGGGCCACCGGCGGGACCACGACCGCAGCGACCGCGACGTGGGCCAGGGCCAACACCACACGCGTCTCCGCGGCCGCGTAGGCGGGCAGGAAAGGGAGGACGAGCGAGACCACGGCAACTGCCCACGCGGCGACGGCGTACGTCCGACCCGGGCGGTTCGCCCACCGGGCCACGGCAAGCGCGAAGAGGAACCCCACGGCGGCGAACATCGCGGTGAAACCGACGAAGCCGCCGACGGGGATCGCCTCCGCCTCCGCCTTCGACGTGCCCATGTCCAGCGAAACCCCGGCCGCCCGCACGATCGCCTCGTACACCCCGGCAACCGCGATTCCGGCGAGCGACGCGGCGCCCGCGACCTGCCACGCCGGTCGGGACGCCGCGCCGAAGCGTGCCGAAGTACCGTTCATCGTCTGGCTGTTGGTCGTGACTGCCATGTCATCCTCCGCGTGTTCAGGCCGTGTCGGTGCTGTCGCAGGTTCAGACGGTCGCCGCAGAAGAGACTCATCGCTCCGCGGCGGGAAATTTCGGGGGCCGAAGCGCCGTGTGCCTCGGAGGCGCGGACGATGTGGGCCTCGGCATGGGGGGGACCGCATGCCTGTTCCCGAGCCTCGGACGGAATCGGCGCGGCTAACGCAGCGTCCCGGGGTTCACCGGCAGCACCGGCGGGCACGGCGTGGCCCGCACGGTGAAGCGTTCGGGCGGCCGCGGCGTGGCCGGTATGTCGTAGGCGAAGCAGCGGAAGACGGTGGAGTGGCCGAAAGTCGTCGTACGGCGTTCCTCGGCTTTGACGATGCCGGTGATGCCGTCCGGGGCGCGGTTCAGGGTGAGGACGCGGATCTTCTCCTCCCAGAAGTCGACGCGCAGGGTGTCGCCCAGCGGTGAGGCCCCGGCGTCGATTTGGCCGGCGACGACGGTCGCCCAATGGCGGGCGTGTTCGAGGGCGAGCTGCTCGGTGCGTTTCAGATCGCGCCGTTGTTCGAACTTGAGCGTCACGACGACTCCGCCGACGACCAGTCCGACAACCAGTACGCCGACGACGAGCAGCGAGAGGCAGCTGAACCGCGGTGTCCCCCTGGCCATGCGCAGCCCGCCCGGGTCACTCGGCGCTTATGGCGCGGCGCAGGGCGGCGTCGTGCTCGTCCGCCACCGGGTCGGCGGGGTCGGCGATGTAGACGGCGACGGCGTAGGCGTCGTCGTCGGCGGCCAACCGTTCGCGGACGGTGCGCCACGCGGCGACGTTGGGGTGCGGGACGTCGGTGCAGGCCAGGGCGGGGGTCATCGCGGCGATGGCCTCGTCGAGGAGTTCGGGGCCGATCTCGTAGGCGGCGGTGCCGCCGGGGTGGCCGCAGAGCACGGCGAGGACGACGGCCGGGAGCGGGCCGGTGCCGGCGTTGGTGTGCGGGAACGCGGTGCCGGCCGGGCCGCCGCCGCGGGTCGCGACGCCGAGCGCCCACTGCGCGGGCGGCCGCCAGCCGGGGATGCGGGCGGCGAAGCGTTCGCGGGCGGCGGCGAGTTCCTCGAGGGTGCCCCATTGTTCGTCGGTGGCCATGCGCGCGCTCCCTTGTGATCAGGTCGACGACGAGTCCCGACCGTACCGTGCGGGAAATCCGTGTGCCGGGGTGGCGGCCGCGCGGCTACCGTGGCGGAGCGCCGCGGTGTCCGCGCGGCCGGATGAATCCCGAAGGGAGGCAAGGCCCGTGCGTCACGCAGGTGCGGAAGCACGTAGTGCGGCGGATCGTCCCGCGGCAGCCGAGCCGTAGGTCCCGACCGTCCCAGCATCGACCCGTATCCAGGGGAGCGCCGCAATGTCCGAGCTCACGACGGCACCCTTGGAGGTGCCGCATGCTGTGAATTCCATGTCCTCCGACTCTTCCGACTCGTCCGGCGGCGGGGCTCCGGCCCACCCCGATCCGGCGGCGTTGGATTCCTCCCTCGCGTTTCTGGCCGCGCTCGACGGCCTGGCGCCGGACGACCCGGCGCGCATCCGCATCGAGCAGGCGCTCGCCGCGTTCGGCAAGTCCGGCCGCAAGCGCCGCCGCGACGCGCAGCGGAAGGCCCGGGCCGAGGCCCGCGCCGGAATCCTCGCGCGGACCGCGACCGGCGCCCGCGACCGGGTCGACGATCTGCCGCTCCACGACGACACCTTCCCGGCCGGACCGATCGGCACCGTGCCAGGACTGCGCTGCTATGTGTGCAAGGCGGCGTATGCCGAGGTCGACGGGTTCTACCACGCGATGTGCCCGGGCTGCGCCCGCGAGAACCGGGCGCGCCGGCAGGCCCGGACCGACCTGACCGGCCGCCGGGCCCTGGTCACCGGCGGCCGGGTCAAGATCGGTTTCGAGCTCGTCCTCAAGCTGCTGCGCGACGGCGCCGAGGTCGTGGTGACGTCGCGTTTCCCGCACGACACGCGCTGCCGCTTCGCCGCGGTGCCGGACTACCCGGTGTGGCGGGACCGGCTGTCGATCGCCGCACTGGACCTGCGCGATCCCGGGCGGCTGCTCGCATGGTGTGACGAACTCGTCGACGAGGGACGTCCGTTGGACATCCTGGTGAACAACGCGGCACAGACGGTGCGGCGGGCGCCGGAGGCGTACGCTCCCCTGCTCGCCGCCGAGCGGGCCGCTCTCGGCGCGGCGGCGTTCGAGCCGGTCACCGCGCTGCCCGGCGGGGCCGCGACGGCGTCGCCCGCGGGGGCGTCGCTCGTCGGCGTGCCGCTCGCGCTGCCGCTCGACCCGAGCGGACTGGTGCCCGACACGGCGCCGGTCAATTCGTGGACGCGGCGCGTGCACGAGGTGGACCCGGTGGAGCTGCTGGAGGTCCAACTGGTCAACGTCACGGCGCCGTTCCTGCTGGTGAGTCGGCTGCTGCCACTCATGCTGCGGTCGCCGCGGCCGCGCCGGTACATCGTCAACGTGTCCGCGGTGGAGGGCCAGTTCGGCCGCCGCTACAAGGCGCCGGGGCATCCGCACACCAATATGGCCAAGGCCGCGCTGAACATGCTGACGCGCACGAGCGCGGCGGACCTGGCCCGGCAGGGCGTCTACATGACGAGTGTGGACACCGGCTGGATCACCGACGAGAAACCGTTCGCGGACCGCGAGCGGGTGTTCCGGGCGGGCTTCCGGACACCGCTGGACATCGTCGACGGCGCGGCCCGGATCTACGACCCGGTGGTGCGCGGCGAGCAGGACGCGGGGGCGGAGCCGCTGTCCGGGTGCTTCCTCAAGGACTACGCGGTGGCGCCGTGGTGACCGGCGCGGCCGTCGGATAGCCACCGGTGGCGCGCCGGGCGTCGCCCTTTTCGGGGAACGTCCGGCGCACCCGCGCGTCCGCCGCCGCGGCGGCCGGGGCGCGCATTACTCGGCTTCGGCGAGGATCAGGTACAGCCGCTTGCGCGTGTCGGCCATGACCTCCAGCGCCTTGGTGCGCTGGTCTTCGTTGCCGGTGGCCATGACCTGCCGGAGCGCGTCGTTGACCTGGAAGACGGCGCTGCGCAGCTCGTGGAAGGCGGCGTGGTCGAAGCCTTCGCTGACCTCGTCCCACGGGGTGGTGCCTTCGGGCTGGCGGCCGGCCTCTTCGCGGCCGGTGTCGGTCAGCGAGAAGAGCTTCTTGCCGCCGGACTCCTCGCCCGCGATGACGCCCTCGTCCTCGAGGAGCTGGAGCGTCGGGTAGACGGAGCCGGGGCTGGGCTTCCACACGCCCTGCGTGCGCTCGCCGATCTCGCGGATCATCTCGTAGCCGTGCATGGGCCGCTCGGCCAGCAGGGCCAGGATCGAGGCGCGGACGTCGCCGCGCCGGGCGCGGCCGCGGCCGCGTCCCCGGCCGCCGTGCGGACGGCCGAAGGGTCCGCCGCGGCCGAAGTCCGGGCCGCCGAAGCCGCGCGGGTCCGGGCCCCAGGGGCCGAAGGCGGGACGGCGGGACTCTCGTTCGCCCCGTCCGGGGCGGTGCTTGTTGCCGTACATGGTGTTTCTCCTTCAGTGGATGTGGTGGCGTCGGCCTTTGCCGGCGCTATCGCGATCCCTTCGCGATGGCTCAACGATATATCGGAAACCGCTCGCGATGCAACAACGAGAATCGGCCACCTTGTCAAGACCCCCGCACGCGGACCCGCAAAGCGCGTGAACTCGGCCGCGCCGCACGGGCGTTGACCGCCGGAACCCGGGTACATAACGGGCAAGTACGGCGCATTGCCGGATACGCCATAGGATCGACCGGTCGCGGCGGGTAATCGTCGTCCGGTCAACCGGTGACCGCCCGCGACGGCGACCGAAACGCCGCGGAGTCGCGAGGGAGAAACGCTGTGTGGTGGGCCTGGCTGGGAATCGGCGTCGCGGCTTATGCAGGGCTGCTCGGTGCGGTGATCGCGGTCCTGCGCGCGGCCAAGTCCCGGCACGCCGCCGAACGCGCACACGACGCGGCGCACCAGGAGGAACAAGCACGGCGGACCGGGCGAGCGGACGAGGCGGACCCCGCCCCGCACCCCGAATACGTGGCGCTCCCCACTCCTGACGGATCGTCAGATAGCTGCTAACTTTCGCTTCATGTTCCTCTCCCTTGGGCTCCCCACCCACCTCGTCGACGCCGGGCCGGATCTGATCGGCGCCGAAGCGGTCATGACGATGGCGAAGGCCGCCGAGGCGGCCGGGTTCGACGCGGTGTTCACCACCGACCACCCCTTCCCGGGCGACAAGTGGCTCGCGCACGGCGGGCACCACACCGTGGACCCGATGGTCACGCTGTCGTTCGCGGCGGCGGCGACCAGCACGCTGCGGCTGCACACGAACCTGTTCGTGCCCGCGTACCGGAACCCGTTCCTGTCCGCGAAGATGATCTCCTCGCTGGACGTCATGTCCGGCGGCCGCGTGATCCTCGGCGTGGGCGCGGGCTACCTGGAGCCGGAGTTCGCCGCGCTCGGCGCGGACTTCGCGAACCGCAACGACTACCTCGACGAGGCGCTGCGCGCCATGCGGGCGGCGTGGACGGGCGAGAGCGTCACCTTCCAGGGCTCCGGCTACGCCGCCGAGGGCAACACGATGCTGCCGAAGCCCGTGCAGCCGCGGATCCCGGTGTGGGTGGGCGGCAACAGCAAGCGGGCGATCCGCCGCGTCGTCGACCTGGGCGACGGCTGGCTGCCGATGCCGGCGCCCGCCAAGGCCTCGAAGAGCCTCAAGACGCCCGGCATCGAGACGCTGGACGACCTGCGGGCCCGCCTCGACTACGCGCGCGAGTACGCCGAGTCCGTCGGCCGCACCGACCCGATCGACGTCATCTTCATGCCGCGCGGCCTGAGCATGTTCTCGGGTGCCGGCATCGACGCGGACGCCGTCGTCGAGGACCTCGCCGAGCAGGCCGCCGCCGGCGTCACCGGCGTGACCATCGCGCTGCCCGCCGCGACCCGCGCCGAGTTCCTCGAGCAGGCCGCGCTGTTCGGCGAGCGGATCGTGCCGCGCGTCACGAAGCTCTGAACCCGGCGCTCCCGCCTCACCCGCGGGAGTCCCGGCGACGGCGGGCGGCACGGCCGGTGCCGCCCGCCGGCAACGCTTCGCGCGTCGCCGGCGTCGCGGCGGCAGCCCGTACCCGCTGACCGGATCGGTCCGGTCGGGGACCCGATGCGGCCTGGCTGCCCGCCCGCCGCGGCGGCCAGGCTGGACGCATGACCCGAGCCTTGATCGTCATCGACGTCCAGGAGTCCTTCCGCGCGATCGCCCCGCTGTGGGAGACCATCTCCAACCCCGGGATCGCCGACGAGGTGCGCCGTCTGGTGCGCATCGCCCGCGACCGCGGCGACCTGGTCGTGTGGGTGCTGCACACCGAGCCCGGCGACGGCAGCCCGTTCGACCCCGCGTCCGGCCACGTCCGGGTGCTCGACGAACTCGACCGCGCCGACACCGAGCCGTTGATCCACAAGACCAGCCACAACGCGTTCACCAGCACCAACCTGCAGCGGCTCCTCACCCTGCGGCAGGTCCACGACCTGGTGGTGTGCGGCATCCGCACCGAACAGTGCGTCGAGACGACCGCGCGCGTCGCGAGCGACCTCGGCTACCGCGTCACCGTGGCCATCGACGCGACCGCCACCAACCCCATCCCGCACCGCGACCTGCCCGAGGACGTCTCCCCCGCCGACCTCCTCGCCGACCCGCGGACCCTGCGGGCCGCGGACGTCATTCAGCGCACCGAATACGCCCTCGCCGGCCGGTTCGCCGAGATCCGCACCGTCGCCGAGCTGGAGACCGAGCACACCGCGGCCGCCGTCGGCTGACCCCGCCCGCGGCGTGCGGCAGGATGGCCGGATCGTGACCACCGTCGTCTTCTTCCTGATGCCCGGCGTGCACCTGCTGGACCTCGCCGGGCCCGCACAGGTGTTCTCCACCGCGGCCGACTTCGGACAGCCGTACGACCTCGCCTACGTCGCCGAATCGCCCACCGTGGTCAGCGGCCAAGGCCTGCCGCTGACCGCGGACACCGCATGGCCGCCGCTGGGGCCCGACGACCTCGTCGTCGTCCCCGGCCGGCGCGCCCCCACCGTCGACGCCGTCCTCGCCGCCCCGGTCGGCGACCCGGTCCTGGCGGCGCTGCGCGGCCACCACGCCCGCGGCGGCACCGTCGCCAGCGTCTGCGCCGGAGCGGATGTCCTCGGCCGTGCCGGACTCCTCGACGGGCGCCGCTGCACGACGCACCACGACGTCCAGGAAGACCTCGCACGCCGCTGGCCGCGCGCCACCGTCGTCCGCGACGTGCTGTTCACCTCCGACGACCGGATCGTCACCTCCGCGGGCATCGCCAGCGGCATCGACCTCGCCCTGCACCTGGTCGCCGTCCGGCACGGGCCCGCGTTCGCCGCCCGCGTGGCCCGCGACATGGTCGTCTACGCCCGCCGCAACGGCCACGAACCCCAGACGTCCGCGATGCTGCGGCACCGCTCGCACCTGGACGACGTCGTGCACCGCGTGCAGAACCTCCTCGACGAACGCTTCGCGGAAGCCCTGCCGCTCACCGGCCTCGCCCGCGCCGCCGGCGTCGGCGAACGCACCCTGACCAGGCTGTTCACCCGCGCCACCGGCGGCCTCACCCCGCTCCGCTACCAGCAGGCCCTGCGCCTGGAACGCGCCGAGCACCTGATCGCGCACGGCAGCACGGTGGAGGCCGCCGCACGGGCGGTCGGGTTCGAGGACCCGCGGATGCTGCGGCGGCTGCGGGCGCGGGCCGAATCCGCCGTTTGACGGCTACTGCCGGTAGGAGCCCAGGAACTTGCCGATGCGGGTGATCGCGTCGTCGAGGTCGTCGACATGCGGCAGCGTGACGATGCGGAAGTGGTCCGGCGTCGGCCAGTTGAAGCCCGTGCCCTGCACCACCAGGATGCGCTCCTGCAGCAGCAGGTCGAGGACGAACTTCTCATCGTCGACCAGCGGGCACACCTCCGGGTCGATGCGCGGGAAGGCGTACAGCGCGCCGCGCGGCTTCACACAGGAGACGCCGGGGATGGCCGTGAGGAGTTCGTAGGCCTTGTCGCGTTGTGCGCGCAGCCGTCCGCCGGGGAGGACGAGTTCGCGGATGCTCTGGTGGCCGCCCAGCGCCGTCGCGATGGCGTGCTGCGCGGGGACGTTCGCGCACAGCCGCATGTTGGCCAGGATGTTGAGGCCTTCGATGTAGTCGGCGGCATGCGTCTTCGGACCGGACAGCATGAGCCAGCCGGAGCGGAAGCCCGCGACGCGGTAGGCCTTGGACAGGCCGTTGAACGTCAGGCACAGCAGGTCGGGGGCCAAGGAGGCGAGGGGGATGTGCTCGGCGTCGTCGTACAGGATCTTGTCGTAGATCTCGTCGGCGAGGAGCAGCAGCTGGTGCTTGCGCGCGAGGTCGACCAGGCCTTGCAGGAGTTCGCGCGAGTAGACCGCGCCGGTCGGGTTGTTCGGGTTGATGACGACGATCGCGCGGGTGCGGTCGGTGATCTTCGCGGCGATGTCGTCGAGGTCGGGGAACCAGTCGGCGGTCTCGTCGCACAGGTAGTGCACGGGAGTACCGCCGGACAGCGACACGGAGGCCGTCCACAGCGGGTAGTCGGGGGCGGGCACGAGGACCTCGTCGCCGTCGTCGAGCAGCGCCTGGAGGGCCATGACGATCAGCTCGGACACGCCGTTGCCGAGGTAGACGTCCTCGACGTCGACGCCGTGGATGCCGCGCTCCTGGTAGTGCTGCACGACCGCGCGGCGGGCGTGGAACAGGCCCTTCGAGTCGCAGTACCCCTGCGCGGACGGCAGGCCGAGGATGATGTCGTGGAGGATCTCGCCGGGCGCCTCGAACCCGAACGGGGCCGGGTTGCCGATGTTCAGCTTGAGGATCCGGTGGCCCTCGTCCTCCATCCGCTTGGCCTCGTCGAGGACCGGTCCGCGGATGTCGTAGCAGACCCCGGCGAGCTTCGCCGACTGTCGGATCTGACGGTACGGCAGTTCCTGCGTGCTCACCGGTGGTTCCTCCCGAGGCGGAGCGGGTCGCGCGCGCGGCCGGACGCGCCGGGGCCGCGTGCGCGCGTACCGGGCGAGTCTTCCATGCCGGGACGTATCGCGCCTCCCCGGCACGGGTGGGTCGCGGCGGGTGCCGGGGAGCGTGGGGCGTCAGCGGCGGCGGAGCTGGGCGAGGAACGCGTTGGGGTCGGTGTTCTTGGCCTTGGCGGTCGCCGCGTCGCGCTCGGTGGCGTAGGTGATGAACACCTCGGTGCCGAGGCAGTCCAGCAGCGCGGCGGCGACCTGCTCGGGCGTGGCCGCGGTGGCAGGGTCGACGGGGAACGGCGGGTCGTTGCCTTCGCGTTCCGTGGAGAACTCGGTGAGGGTGGTGCCGGGTACGAACAGATGTGCGGCGACTCCGGTGCCGCCGAGTTCGAGGTGCAGCGCCTCGGTCCACAGCTCAACGGCGGCCTTCGACGCGGCGTAGGCGCCCACGCCGTAGCTGAACATGTGCACGCCCATGCTGGACAGGTTGACGATGTGGCCGTCGCCGCGTTCCAGCATCGCGGGCAGGAGCGCGGCGGTGAGGCGCACCGGCGCCTCGAAGTTGACGGCCATGACCTCGTGCAGGTCGTCGGGCGTCAGCGAGGCGGCCTTGCGGCGCTTGGGGATGCCGGCGTTGTTGACGAGGACGTCGACGGTGCCGCCGAGTTCCTCGACGGCACGAACGGCGAACGCGTCGATGTCGTCGAGCCGGGCGAGGTCGACGGTGAGCGCGACCGAGTCCGGCGTGTAAGCGCGGCACTGCTCCAGCACCGCGGCAAGGCGGTCGGCGCGGCGGGCGGCGAGGCCCACGATCGCACCTTCGCGGGCGAACGCGAGCGCCGTCGCCGCGCCGATGCCGGACGAGGCGCCGGTGACCAGGACGCGCCTGCCTTCGAACCGTCCCACGCGTTCGCGTCGTGCCGTCATCGTTATCGCCCTTTGCCGTGCGTGCCGCGGCCCGGCCGTCTTCGCATGCGTGTTCGTTCGCGCGCGTGTTCGACCGACGTGCCTCCGATCTGACGGATCATGGAGGGCCGAGGCGCCGGAATCAAGAGCTGACGTGCCGTCAGTCCCCCGCCGCGGCGAGCGACCCGGGGGCCAGGTGATGCGGGAACGCGAACACCTCGGCACGCCCGGTCGTGCGGGCCAGGGACTGGTAGCGGCGGTGCACGAACCGCCACCGGCCGTCGGCGCGGCGGTACTGGTCGTGGTAGACGCCGAACGCGTTCGTCCAGCGGCCGCTCTCGCGATCCTGCCGCAGTTCGCAGATGTACAGACGGCCTTCGGCGGCGTCGGGGTCACCGCCGACCGAGGTCTCGACGACGGTGTTCAGGGGGACGAACTGGAAGAACTCGAAGCGCTCGATGGCACCGGAGATGAAGCCGGACACACCGTCGGGGCCGTGCAGGCGCAGGGGCTCACCTACGCCGGTGTCGACGACGACAAGGGCGTCGGGGGCGAAGATCCGGTGGAACTCGGACCAGGCACGGCGGGAGACGGTGTCGGCGTAGTCGGCTTGCAGACGGGTGACGGCGATGTAGTCGGCCGTGGAGCCGGTCGTCATGGGGCCTCCTTGATCGGGAGGCAACAGCAGAGCGGAGATGGCGTGGAGGATCAAGAGGAACCCCGGCGAACGGCCGACGGCGTGGCAGGATTCCGGGCATGACCGCCGTCCCGCCGATTTTCCCCGCCGCGCCCGTCCGTGTGGAAGGACTGGGCCTCGTCCTCCGCCAGTGGACCGAAGACGACCTCGACGCCATGGTCGCCGTCTTCGACAACCCCCAAGCCGACCGCTTCACGCCGATCGTCTCGCCGTTCGACCGCCAAGCCGCCGCCGACCGGCTGACCCGCTCGCGCGCCGACCAAGCCGCCGGGCGGCGGATCTGCCTCGCGATCACCGAGGACGACGGCGTGCCGATGGGCGAGGTGCTGATCTTCCGCGACGAAGCCCGGGCCACCGGTGCCGAAATCGGCTATGGGATCGGCCCGCGGTTCCGGGGCCGCGGGCTCGCGTCGCGTTCGGTGCGGCTCATGATCGCGTTCGGCTACGACACCATCGGCGTCGACCGCCTCGTCCTCCGCATAGACGAACACAACGAGGCCAGCCACGCCGTCGCCCGCGCCACCGGCTTCGCCCCCGACGGCGAGAAGCCCGTGTTGGAAACCGTCAAGGGCCGCGAAAAGCGCCTCGGCACGTGGGTGCACCGGCGCAACTGACCCTCACACCCCGAGCTCCCCGCTCAGCACCGACACCGCCTGCCCGATCAACGCCACCCGCTCGCCGTGCAGTTCGACGACGACGGTGCCGCCACGCGCGGACACCTGCCGCCCGACCACCCGGGTCCGGCCGACCCGCGGCGCCCAGTACGGCCCCAGCGCACAGTGCGTCGAGCCCGTCACCGGGTCTTCCGGCACGCCCACCGCGGGCCCGAACACGCGCGACACGAAGTCGATTCCGGGCTCGTCGCCGGCCGCGGTGACCGCCACGCACCGGTACGGCAGCCGCGCGACGGCATCCAGGTCCGGCGCGAGCTTCCGCACCACGTCCGCCGACTCGGCCTCGACGAGCAGGTCCCCACCCGCCGCGGCCGCCGTCACCACACCGGCGCCGAGGATCTCCGGCAGTCCCACCGGCGCCTCGGTCTGCCGAGGCGGGATCGCCGGGAAGTCCAGACCGATCCCGTCCGGCATCCGACGCGCGGAGAGAATCCCGCTGCGCGTCGCAAAACGGGCCACCGGCCCCTCGAAGCCCTCCGACGCGAAAAGAACGTGCGCACTCGCCAAAGTCGCGTGCCCGCACAGGTCGACCTCGGTCGTCGGCGTGAACCACCGCAGATCGAAGTCCGCGTCGCCCCGCCTGCTCGGCACGAGGAACGCGGTCTCCGCATGCCGCATTTCGGCCGCCACGGACTGCATCCAGGCGGCATCGGCGGCGTGCTCGGGGTCGGGGAGGCAGACACCGGCGGGGTTGCCGGTGAAAGGACGGTCGGTGAAGGCGTCCACGACGTAAATGCGCATGGGGGCAAGGTAGCCGCTGGGATACCCCTGAGGCAGCCGCCTTTTGCCTGCTCCGCGGAAACGTCATGCGGCAGCGCCACCGACAACTACTCCCAACCCCCCGACGCCCCCTTCACCTCCCCACCCCCCGCTGTTACCGTCCGCCCGTGACCGCCTTGATCGACACCATCGACACCCACGTCCACGTCGTCTCCCCCGACACCGCCCGGTACCCGCGCACCCAGGGCACCGGGGACGGCGCCGACTACTGGTCCGACGGCACCGCGACCGCCGAGCACGTCCTCGGTGTCCAGCGGGCCGCGGGCGTGGACCGGTGCGTGCTCGTGCAAGGGGTCGGCGCCTACGGCTACGACTGCCGCTACGTCCTCGACGCCGCGGCCGCGCACCCCGACCGGACCCGCGCCGTGGTCGCCGTCGACCCCGCGGACCCGGCCGCGCCCGAGCACCTCACGCAGCTCCTCGCAAGCGAACACATCTGCGGTGTCCGCCTCTTCGCCGTCTCCGGCGGGCCCGGACGCCCCACCCCCGCGTGGATCGACGCACCCCACACCGCGCGCCTGTTCGACGTCGCCGCTGCGGCCGGCATCACCCTGGTCCTCACCGCGTTCGCGGCCGACCTCGGCCGGTTCGCCCCCGCGATCGTCGCCCGTCCCGGCCTCACCGTCGCCCTCGACCACGCCGGCTTCCCCGACCCGGCCGCGGGCGACGCCGGGCTCCGACCGGTCCTCGCCCTCGCCGAACTCGCGAACGTGCACCTCAAAATCAGCACGCACCTCTTCACGTCGTACGCGCCGCACGACCCCGCCGACGTGGTCGACCGCCTCGCCGGCACCTTCGGCGACGACCGCCTCCTCTGGGGCTCCGACCACCCCCAGACCCGCACCCCCGACTACCCCGGCATGGTCACCCTGGCGCGGCACGCCCTGCGCCGCCGCCCGGCCGCCGGCCAAGCCGCGATCCTCGGCGGCAACGCCGAGCGCTTGTGGTGGAGTTGAGCCCCGCCGACACACGGCGAAGCCAGACCGGCGGCACCACAGCTCCCGGCCTCACGTACAAGCCGGCACCTGCTCGGCAACCACGCCGCCCGTATCCACCTGCGCCACCGGCACATACCCCTGCTTGCCCTGCACGATGATCCGCGCCCACGTCGGGTCCGGCTTCCCGCTGGTGTACTGCGTCTGTCCCTGGACGGTGCACTCCACCATCACCCGCGTGCCGTGGTCGGCGCTCAGCACCGTGCGCCCGCGGATCTCCGGCTGCCGGTAGACCGCCATCGCGACCCGCGACTTCACCGTGCCCTCGATCGCGCCCTGCGCCGCGATCGGGGCCTCGTCGGAGGTCGCCGACGGGCTCGCCGAGCCGGACGCCGCGGCGTTGTCCGCGTTGCCGCCGTCCGGCTTGTCCTCGCCGCCGCCCATCTTCACCACGACGACCACCACGACCAGGAAGAAGATCGCCAGCAGCACCGGGCCGAGGAGCCGCGGGCGTCGCGCGGGGGCGTCGAGCGGCGCGACCGGGTCGACCGGATCGTTCTGCACGCGGAACCGTTGGCGAAGACCGCCCAGGACCATGGCACCCCCAAAACCGTTCGGGACGGACGGCCGACACGGCCACCCCGTCCGGACTCGTACCCGCCGACCCGGTCGGCCACGACCGGTAGCGTGGCACCATCTTCCCGTCCCGGCGAGCGAATCCAGGAGTCCGACCGCGTGGCAGCCCCCGAATACGCCGCAAATCCGCTGCCCGCAACGGCGCTTGACACCCCGTCAGGCGGAATTCCGACGACCGGGACTTCAGCAGCCGAAACGTCGGCAGCCGAAACTTCGACAGGCGGAACTCCCGCAACCGGAACTCCGGCAAACCAACCGTCCACCGCCCTCGCCCTCCCCGGCCAAACCGCCCCGCGCACCGGCCTCGCCGACCTCCCCGACACTCCCGCCAACCGCATCGCCGTCGGATTCCTGCTCTCCCACCACGGCAATACCCGCACCGCGTACACCCGCGACCTCGCCGACTACGGAGCCTGGTGCGCCGAGATCGGCATCGAGATCCTCGACGCCCGCCGCGTCCACGTGGACGCCTACGTCGAGCACCTCACCCGCTCCGGCGCCGCTCCCTCCACCGTCGTGCGGCGGCTCTCCGCGGTCTCCGGGTTCTACGCCTACGCCGTCGACGAAGGGCTGATCGACCGCAACCCGGCCGCCCGCGTCCGCCGTCCGAAAGTCGGCGAGAACGTCCAGTCGACCGGCCTGTCCCGGGCCGAGGCGGGGCGGCTGCTGGCCGCCGCGGAAGCGCATTCGCCGCGCGCCGCGGTGGTGGCGAACCTGCTGCTGTTCTGCGGACTGCGGGTGTCCGAGCTGTGCCATGCGGAGGTCGGCGACCTGGGCTGGGAACGCGGGCACCGGGTGCTCACCGTCACCCGCAAGGGCGGCAAGCGGCAGCGCATGGTCGTCCCGCCGCGCGCCGGCGAGCTGATCGACACGTACCTCGACGGCCGCACCGACGGCCCGCTGGTCGCGACCGTCACCGGCCGCCCGCTCGACCGGCAGGGCGTGTGGCGGCTGCTGCGCACCCTCGCCACCACCGCCGTGCCGCACCTCGCGGACAGCCTCCACCCGCACGACCTGCGGCACGCCTGCGCCACGCTCGCGCTCGACGCGGGCGCCTCCCTGCGCGACGTCCAGGACCTCCTCGGCCACGCGGACAGCCGCACGACCCGCCGCTACGACCGGGCCCGGCACAACCTCGACCGCTCCCCCACCTACGCCCTGGCGGGCCTCATCGACACCCCGGACCCCCGCGACTGAACCGGCATCGTCGAGGCCCCCGCACGGCCGAGGAGCCGGCGCCTCACGGCGTAGGCAGCCAACTCACTTTCCCCGCCAGCAGCACGTACCCCACGAACGCCACCGTGTCGATCAGCGCGTGTGCGAGGAGCAGCGGCATGACGCGGCCCCACCGCTTGTAGAGCCAGCAGAAGATCAGCCCCATCGCCAGGTTGCCGAAGAACCCGCCGATGCCCTGGTACAGGTGGTACGACCCGCGCAGCACCGAACTCGCCAGCGCCGCCTTGGGGAACGACCAGCCGAACTGCCGGAGCCGGTGCAGCAGGTAGCCGAGGACGATGATCTCCTCGACGGCCGCGTTCTGGAACGCGGACAGCACCAGGACGGGGATGCGCCACCACACGTCGGGCAGCGTCGTCGGCACCACGGTGAGGTTGGCGCCCGCGCCGCGGGCGGCGAGGTAGAGGCCGAGGCCGGTGCCGCCGATGGCCGCGGCGACGGCGGCGCCGCGGCCCAGGTCGAGCCACTTGTGCCGGGTGTCGACGCCGAGGTCGCGGATGGATTCGCCGTCACGGGTCATGAAGTGCGCGACGAGGAGGATCGGCACGAGCGCGGTGGCGATGCCGAACAGCTGCCAGGCCAGGTCGAGCCACGGCCGTCCGGGCGCGGCGGACCGGTTGAGGACGGCGGCCTGGTGGGCGAGCCCGCCGGGCCGGGTGACGGAGCCGACGAAGGAGATCAGCGAGGACAGCGCCGACGCGCCGAGGGACAGCGCGAGGACGAGGATCACTTCGTCGCGCAGGATGCGGCGGCGCGGCGGCGGGGCTGCCGCGGCGGCCGGGCGCGGCGGGTCTTCGGCGATCACCGGGACAATCTATAAGCGGCGCCGCTACCCCGTCCCCGGTCCCCCGCCCGTCGGCCGCGTCCACTTCCGGTGCTGCACGTCCAGCCCCGCGACCACGCCCTTGCCGCCCTCGGCCATCCGGATGCCGCCGACGTTGCCGCCCCGCGAGCATTGGATCCGCAGGGTCCGGCCGCGGCGTCCGAAGCCCTGGCCGCCGCGTACCGAGATCCAGCCCGGGTCCTGGATCCGGGACAGCGGGGTGCGGGCGACGGAGCGTTCGCCGTCGACGCCGACGACCATCGAGTAGGTGCCGTCGTACGACCAGACGTCGAGTTCGCCCTGCATCTTGCGCGGGACCACGTACAGGGTGCCGCCGACGGCGAGGATCAGGGCGGCGATGATGACGATCACGATTCCGGCGGTCATCCAGGAGGCCCGTTCGGTGGTTTCCTTGCCGGTGAGTTTCACGGGCGGCGACGGCGGCACGTTGGCGATGTCGGTCGCCAGCGCGAGCGGCCGGTTGAGGTACTGGGTGACCGCGGGGCCCAGCGGCGAGTCGACGGTGCCGGTGACCCGGGGGCGGACTTCCACGGTCGAGGTGCCGCCGCCGAGCCCGGTGCGGGTGCGGGCGGCGGACATGGTGACGTTGATGCGCACCGGGGGTGCTTTCGGGTCGACGATCACCGGGTCGGCGGGCAGTCCGGAGACTTGGGCGCCCGACACGGCGAGGTCCGACACGCGTACGGGGACGCGCGCGGTCGTCGCCTTCAGTTCCAGTACGAGCGGCACGTTCGACGACACGTCGAACGTGCCGTCGAGGGTGTCGGGGACGATCCAGCGTGCTTCGACGCCCTTGCCCTTCTCCGCGTCGACCGCCGCGGCGCCCTGCTTGGCCCGGGCCTGCCCGGCCCATTCCTGGAGCGGGCCGGAGAGTTCGGGGACGGTTTTGGCGTGCCCGGCGGGGATGGACGACAGCACGGTGCTGATGGCCTTGTAGACGACGTCGGCGCCTTGTTCGAAGTCGACGCCGAACCCGGCGATGTCGCGCTGCGCGCCGATCTTGTCGAAACGCGCGCGCAGGGCTTTCCATTCGGGCGTGCTCGGGTCGATCTTGGCGTACGGCTGTCCGGCGGGGACGTCCTCCTTGGCGTCGGACAGCAGGACGACGCCGACCGGCCGCGGCGGATTGTCCAGCGGCGTCTTGTCGATGAGGTCGGCGGCGGAGGCCAGGGCGAGGCCGAGGTTGGTGCCGCCCGGGTCGTCGACGGAGAGGCCGTCCAGGAGCGATTTCGCTTCGGCGGCCTGGACGAACTTCTTCTGCGTGCCGGGTCGGACGGCGAAGCTGATGAAGCCGACCCGGTCGACGGACCGCATGCCGTCGATGAGCTTCTTCACTTCGGTGCGGACGGCGGTGTCGTAGCCGGCGTCGCCCATGGAGAGGGACTGGTCGACGAGGACGAGGTAGTCGACGCCGACATCGCCGATGCCGAGCGCGGTCAGCAGGTCCTCGCGGCTGCCGGGTGCCGCGGGGCCGGCCGCGGCGTGCGCGGTGCCGACCGGGGCGGCGAAGAGCAGCGCGGCGGCGAGCGCGGCGATGGCGGCGCGCAGGCGGCGCGGCCGCGGCCGTCGGGCGGGTGACTTCACGCGGGCTCCCAGGGGACGTTCTCCGGACGGGGCGAGGTGCGTGGTTCAGGGCCGGTTGTTCGGCCGCTTCGGGGTGGTGGCAGTGGCATCGTGGCCGGGGTCCTGCGGGGCCGCGGCCGGGGCGGTCGCGGCCGGGTCGCGGTTGTCCGGGGTCGACGGCGATCCGTTGTCGGACCCGTCGTCGGACAGCAGCAGCACGGCGACGGCGATGACGCCGACCAGGATGACGACCAGCGCGATGAGGATACGGGCGACGAGGGTTTCGCGCTCCATCTTCCAGCGCACGGTGGCGCCTTGCTGCACGTGGGGCGGGCTCGGGCGCCAGCCCCGGCGGAACCGCCCGCGGCCGCCGTGGGTCAGGTTCCCGTCGGCCGGTGCGGCACCCGGCGCGGCGCTCCCGGTGGCGGAGCCGGCGGGGAGCGCCCGGGTGTCCGCCGTCGAGGCGGGCGCCGGGAGGTTCCCCGAGGGTTCGGGTGGTGCGGGCGGTCCGGGCGGCGGTGCCTCGTTCTTGCGGCGGCGGCCCTTCCGGGCCGGCGGGGCGGCCGGGGCCGCCGCGCCGCCTTGCGGGGCCGGCTGGGCGGGCGGGGGCTGGAACTTGCTTTTGCGGATGGCCCGCCGGTGCCGGCGGGCATGCTTGGCCTCGGCGGCGAGCGCTTCGCCGAACTGCTCGCGGCGGCGCTCGGCTTCCGGTTCGCCCCAGGCGCCCTGGGTGACGGCGAGGCGGAGGCCGTCGACGGCTTCGCGGGCCTGCGCGCCATCGACGCGGCGGGCGACGAGGCCGCCGTACAGGGCGTCGAAGACGGCCACCGCGGGGACTTGGCTCTTGCGCAGCCAGTCGCCGACGGCGGCCAGCATGGGTTTGCGGTCGGTGCCGCCGACGACGGCGACGCCCGCACGGGACGGCGCGCTGCACAGGCTGTCGGCCCACAGGTCGACGACTTCGCGCAGCGACAGGCCGCCTTGCCGGACCCGGGTCAGGGTGCGGCTCTGCTCCAGCGACGGGTCGTACTGGATGAGGGCGTGCCACCAGGTGTCGTCGAGGATCTGGGTGTCGTACAGGCCCGGGTTCTCCAGTGCGCCGCCCACCGCACCGGCGATCGCGGCCGCGGTGGAGTCGCCGCAGTCGAGCGCGAACGTGCGCAGCAGGAGGCGGCTTTCCCGGCTGACCGGGCCCGCGCCCGGGTTCAGGACGAGTCCGGTCCAGGCGGCCGCCCAGCGCGGGAACGCGACGCGGTCGTGCACGTGGCGGTCGCGGACCGCTTCCAGGTAGCGCTCGACGGACAGCCGCCGCTGCTCGGCGCCGTGCGGCAGGTAGCCGCCGACGACCAGGAGCAGGTCGATGCGGACCGCGGTGTCCGGGTCGGCGATGTGCCGCCGCGTGAGGGCGGCGAACAGGCGCGCCTGGTACTGCTCGTTCCCGGCGGCCTCGGTGAAGGTGGGCCAGAACGCGCTGACGACGCGGGTGAACTCCTCGCCGCTTTCGGTGAGGTCGGCGACGGCGATGGCGTCGCCGGGCGTGGGCAGGCTGCCGGTGGCGTGCCGCGAGCCGAGGATCCGGTAGGGGCGCAGCCAGACCGGCACCGATGCGTTGTCCGGGTCGAGGACCGCCAGCCACTGCCGCCGGTCCTCGGATTCGTACGCCAGGAGCGCACCCGCGACGACTTTCTCCTGCCACAGGAAGTCCCGGACGGCCTCCAGGCGCCGCGCGCGGGCGGCGCCGATGCGGCGCAGCATGCGAACCATCCGCTCCGGCGTTGCCCCGTCCGCGCCCATGCCGGTGAGGAGGACGTAGGCGGCGGCGTTGCCGAGGCCGAGGCGGTCGGCGAGGGCCCAGATGCGGGCGTCGCGGTCGGGGGTGCCGGGGTCTTCGGGGGCGCCAAGTTCGGCGACGACGGCGGCGACGGCCGCGTCGGCGGCTTTGGCTTTGCGGGTGAAGACCTCGGCGGCGTCGGCGCAGCCGGTGTGGCCGCGGACGGCGGCGGCGAACGCGGCGCCGAGGAGGGCGCGCGTTTCGTCGGGCTTGAGGCGGCCGGGTTCGGCGCCGGCGAGGCGCCGGGCGAGTTCGTCGGCGTTGAGGGTGCCGTTGCGGCTCGCTTCGATGAGCCGGGTGACCCAGTCGAGGTCGCGGACGGCGGTGACGAGGCTGCCGCTCAGGCCGCGGGTCTTGGCCAGGTCGACGGGGGTGCGCATGGCGGCCAGGCGTTCGACGAGGTCGTCGAGGCCGTTGCGCTCCAGGAACGTGGTGACGACGCCGTAGTAGTCGGCGGCAGGTCCCTCGGGCGGGAGCGGCAGGCGGCGGTTGACGGCGAGGCGCCGGGCGCCGGGGATTTCGGCGAAGGACACCCAGGGCTGGGCGCGGGTGTCGGTGCCGGTCCAGGTGTGCGCGGTGAGGTGGGCACGGACGCCGTAGGGCAGGAGGGCGGTCACCGCGTCGACGATGGCGAGGCGGGTGTGCCGGTCGGCGTTGTCCGCCCCGCCGATGGAGACGGGTCCGGCGAGCATCCAGGCCGCGACGGTGGCCGCCCATTCGATGCCGAGGCCGCGGATCTCCGCGAGGATGTCGGCGCGGGTCGCCGCCGGGTCGGGCAGGCGCACGGACACGGGGGCGCCGGGCACGAGCGGCGCCTCGTCGAGGGCGTCCAGCAGGCGGGCCGCGGACAGGCCGGCGGCGGCGGCTTCCGGGTACGGCACGAAGAACACGCGGGCGGAGACGATGGCGCGGTTGAAGCCGTCCTTCTCGCCGCGCGCTTCGACGATCTTGACGACCCACATGGGGCTGCGGTCCTGCCCGCGGGCGGGCGAGACGGTGCACCAGGGCAGGCGTTCGGGGCCGTTGTCGATGCGGTCCGGCGTTCCGGGGAAGGTCCGCCACACGACGTTGCTGAGCGCTTTGTACGTGTTCGGCTCGGAACTGCCTTCGAGGACTTCGTAGTCCGAGGTGGATCCGGGGGATTTGCCGAACCACACCCACTGGGCTTCCAGTTCCGCCACCGTCACCGCCTCCGGTCCATCACGGCCGATGTCAGATAGAGCAGCGGTTCGACGACGTTCATCGGTTCGATGACGTCGAGGATCAGCTGGTCGTCGGCTTCCGCGACCACGCGGTGGAAGTCGTCGGGGCCGGGCTGTTCGGGATCGACCCGGCCGACGCCGAGCGAGCTGGTGATGAAGTACTTCACCCGGTTCGGGTGGAAGTTGTTGCGCAGCGCCTGGTCGATGTAGCCGAGGTTGCTCTCCGGGATGGCCCGGGAGATCCAGGTCATGAACGCGGCCGGGTCGGCGATGCGCGGGACCCCGGTGTCGTCGGTGTGCACGAAGCCGCCCTGTTTGGCGCGGACGAACACGCGGGGGTCGTCCCATTTCGTCAGGCAGACGGCCAGGTGCTGCGGGAGGCGGCCGTCGACGAGGCTGCCGTCGGCGATGGCGGCGATCCGGAGGTTCTCCATCACACCGCCGAAGTGGCGGAACGAGTTGCGCTGTTCGAGTTCGCCGATGGGGTCGAGCAGCAGGATGAGGCCGCGGCTGTTGACGAGGTGGGTGATCGCCGGGTTCTTGCTGTGCGCGTTCTCGTCGTCGTACGTGCGGCCGGGGGCATCGGTGATCTCCAGCAGGAACGTCTGGCTGCGGCCGGGGCCGCGGCGCAGCAGGCCACGGCGTTTCTCGGTGACGGTGAAGTCCCAGAACTGGTGCGAGATACCCGCGGTGGCCATCGGGAACGTGCGCTCTTCGGTGAGCATGCGCCGGAAGTTCTGGGCTTCCTTGAGGGCCAGGTTGCTGGCCGGGGTCAGGTTGACCGACACCGCGGGGTGCACGAACTGGTTGACGGCGAACTGCAGCGCGGCCAGGAACGTGGTCTTGCCGGAGCCGGGCGCGCCCCACAGGGACAGCGGGACGACGGCGGTGCCGGTGTACGCGTCGAACGGGACCTCGCGGTGGAGCGCGGGGGCCTCCGTGTCGAAGGGTCCGTCGTAGGTGTCGTACGGCAGGTCGTCGGGCACGTCCTCGGGCAGCAGCGGCCCGCCGCGGGCCGCGAACGGCGGCGGCTCGGACGAGTAGACCGTTTCGTCGTCGTCCGGGTCGGGCGGCGGAGGCGGCGGGTAGGCGTGCGGGTCGGTCATCGGGGGGATCCGCCTCCTCGGAAAGGCAGCGTGCGGCTCGCGGTGTCCACGAGCAGCGGAAGTACCGGTGCGGACGCGGGCACCGGGCCGGTGAGCAGGGCGGCCCAGACCTGCGGGTCGTCCGGGCCGAAGTGGCCGTCGGCGCCGAACTCTTCGCGGAAGGACCCGAATTCCCACACCCAGGAACTGCGGTTGCGCCGGTCGGGCTCGGTGTGGCGGTCGTCGACGAGGACGCACCGCAGCCCGTCGCGGCTGCGCAGCGCGGCGAGGTGGGTGCGCCAGTCGAGGCGTTCGGGGCAGGGCATGACGAGGTCGGCGCCGCGCGAGCGGGGGTGCGGGGGCCGGCTGCCGACGGTGACGAGGATCCGCGTGGCGGCGCGCCACCGCCAGGCGGGGTCGGTGCGGTGCGTGTCGAGGTGGTGGACGACTTCTTCGAGCGGGGCCGCGTAGTGGTGCAGGACGGCGGCGGGCTCCCACGCGGCGAGGGCGTCGAGGTGGTCGGCGGGGTCCGCGAACGGGACGGTGCGCAGCGGCGGCACGTGGGTGCCGAGGCCGAAGACGTCCGGGCGGCGGACGCGGCGGCGCGGGTCGTGGTCGGTGTAGCCGGCGAGGGCCAGGCGGAAGCGGCCGGCGCCGTCGTCCAGGCGGGTGAGGCGTTCCGCGAGTTCGGCGGCGAAGTCGAGGCGGCGGCGGACGCGTTCGGGGTCTTCGTCGGCGAGTTCGACGGCGCACACGATGTCGGCGTCGAGCCCGCCGCCGAGCACGCGGCGGGTGCCGGCGCCGAACAGGGCGGTGCCGGTGGGGCCGCGGCCGTCGACGTTTCCGTGGCCGTTCCCCTTCCCGTCACCCGTGCCGTTGCCGATGCCGTGGCCTGGGAGGGTGCCGGGCGGGGCGCCCGGAAGGACGGCGGTGAGCGCGCGGGTCGCGCCGTCGTGGTCGATGCCGACCTCGATGCGCCGGGCGTCGACGAGGCGGACGGTGATCTCGTGGGCGCCGCCGGGGGCCGGGTAGGCGCCGGCCATCAGGACGGGCCAGTCGCCGTCCGGGCCGCCGTACGGGTCGACGACGTGCAGCAGTCGCTCGGTGGGCGCGTCGGCGCCGTTGCCGGTGCCGGACGCCGGGAACGCCAGGGCGACGCTCGTGCTGGGGGTGCTGCCGGGGAGGGCCAGGGTGCCGCGCGGGAAGAGTTCGCGGGTGATGACCCGGGTGGTGCGGTGGGCGGTGTCGGCTTCGACGGCGACGAGAGCGTAGGTGTGCCGGGTCGGGATACCGCCGACGAGGTCGTCGACGAGCCGGTCGAGGGGCACGGTGCCGTCCGGGACGAGGGTCGCGGACGGCGGATACTCGGCGGAGAGGTGCCGGGCGGCCTGCACGCATATGCGCCAGTGCGGGTCGCGGGAGACGAGGATCCACGCGCTGCCCTCCCCCGGCGTGGTGCGTTCCTGCCGCCACCGTCCGGCCCACCGGCCGGTCCACGCGCCGAGGGCGCGCCCGAACAGCGGGTCGACGGGGGCGGGCCGGCCGTGCCATCCGGTGCCTTCGACGGTGCCGACGCCGCCCGCGAGGACGTAGTCGCCGGTGTCCTCGGCGGCGGGCAGCCAGTCCGGGTGGTTCAGGAGTTCGGGCCAGGGGCTGCGCGGCTCGGCGGCGTCCGGGATGCGTACCGCGCCCGCGGGATCGCGGTCGACGCGGACGGCGGCCGCGCCGTGCCGGGACAGTTCGACGAACCACACGCGGTCGAACTCGCCCGCGGCCAGCGCCACGAGCACCTGGTCGGCGCCGCCGGGGGCCAGGGCACGGGCGCGGGCGTCCTCGGCGCGGATGTCGCGCCACGCGTCGCGTTCCGGTCCCGCACGGCCGTCGCCGCCGTCGCGCGGCGGCGGCAGGTCCGGGAGGTCCGGGAAACGCGGGAAAGGCGGCAGGTCCGCCAGGTCGGTGGTCTCGGGGGGCGGGAGCGTGCGGCCGTCGCGGGCCGGGTCGGGTTCCTCGCGCACCGGCCGGGCGCGGAGTTCGGTCTTGAGGTCGTAGCCGCGGCGGGCCGTGTCGAGGTCGCCGCCGGCCTCCCACGCGCAGAACCGGCAGGCGCCGCGGGCCGGGAACGCGGAGAGGCACACCGGGCAGATCGTGGCCGGCACGTCTCCCGGCGCGCGCCGGTGCCGGGGCGTCACCGCCGCCGCCCGGGTCGTCCCGGGGCGTGCGCCCGCTCGCGCGCCCGGGCACTCCGTGCCCGCGCCGCTTCGATCCCGCCGAATCCGCCCCGCACGGCCGCCACCCCGTCCCCCAGCCGTCGTGGTCCCTGCCCGCCGCGCGGGCGACCGCACCCGGATGTCCACGCGGCGTGACCTGGTGATGAGCCGATGGTAGTGGTTGGCGGCCTTTCCCGGAGGTCATTCCCGCCCGCCGTCGCGAGATCGTGAGGAGGGGTCAAAAGCAGCCAATACCCTTTCGGGAAAGCACGTTTCGGCGCACGGCGGCGGCGCGCCCACACGCCGGCGAACACGCGTTCGGCCAACAGTCGCGGCAGTGGCCCGGATACGCGCCGCGGAGGCGCATCACGGGATCGTATAGCGGCGGACCGCGCCATCCAATCCCGCGGTGTACAAACGGCGTTCGCCTTCGCGTCCGGCGGCTGCCGGGACGCACGCGGCGGGCGTGCGGATCGTGTGGACGCGCGCGCCGTCGTCGCGGCCGAGGACGTGGACGCTGCCGCCGCGCAGCGCGGCGTACACCCACTGCTCGTCGGCGGCGACCGCGACCACCGGCTCGCCGAGGGACTCCCGCCAGCCTTTGACGCCGGACGCGTGCACCGCGACCACGTCGCCGCCCGACGTCCCCGCCACCACCAGCCCGTCGCCGGACACCGCAGGGTCCCCGCATATCGCCGTGCCGAGCCGGGCCAGCACACGCGCGGTGCCGCCGGGCGGTTCGACCAGCCACAGCGTGCCGGCCGCGGTCCCGCACACGACCGCTTGGCCGACGGCCAGCGGCCCGCCGAGGATCGCCCCGTCCAGCCGCCATTTCGCCCGGCACTTCGCGATGCCGGTGCCGAACTCCCAGGTGCGCACGCACCCGTCGATCCCGGCGGTGACCACGGATGTGCCGCACACCGCGGGGCGGCGCACCGGACCGACCGCTTCGCGGGCGGTGCGCGCCGCCATCGCGTCCAGCCGGGCGGACACCAGGTCGCCGTTCGCCATCGTCGCGAGGACGGTGTCCGCGCCCGTCACGCACACGCCGTGCACGGCCACGCCGGTGCCGGCCGAGCCGACGGTCGGGCCGACCCACAGGTCGTGTTCGCGTTTGCCGCTGGACGCGTGCACGATGCGCAGGCGCCCGCGCCCGGTGCCGACCACCAGCCGCCCGGACACCACGGCCATCGCGCCGGGGAGCACGAGGTCGCCGGATTCGGCGGGGAGCTCCCAGCGCTCCCGGCCGTTCTCGGCGTCCAGTCCGACGACCCGGCCCTGGCAGTGCGCGATCGCCACGACTCCGGCGGACAGCACCGGAGGGCAGCGGATCCAGTCCCGGCCCCGCCATTCCCAGTCGGGACGGGGGCCGCCGGTCCGCGGCGGGACCGACCGCCCGTCGGCGGGGCGCGGACCGGCGAAACCGCCGGGGTCGACGGAACTGCCCGGGCGCACGGAACTGCCCGGGTTCACGGAACTGCCGGGATCAACGGGAATGCCGGAGTCGACGGAACTGCCGGGCGCCGGAGCCCCGAGCGGGCCCACGCCGAGCGCCATCTCCTCGTCGACGGCGAGCGCGGCGCCGACCACGGCCGTGGGCTCCCCGTCGAACCGGGGCACCGCTCCCCCGGACGCCTCTTCGATCCTGCGGTCGTAGTCCCGCATCAGGCGCCGGTGCTCGGGCGGCAGCGTCCGCCACAGCGGCACCGGGTCGCCGGGCAGCCGCATGGAGCCGACGTCGGCCGCGCGCCCGACATGGCGGCGGGCGACCGAGTTGACCCACACCGCGGTCGGGCGGCCGTCCGGGTGCCGCACCAGGCAGCGGCGGATCAGCCCGGCCAGGTCGCCGTCCGGCAGCCCGGAGGTGTCCGGCGCCTCGCTGCTGATCTTGCGGAGCACGGTGACGATGGACGCGCCGTCGTAGGGCGGATGCCCGGTCAGCGCGTAGAGCAGCGTGCCGCCGAGGGCGAACACGTCGGACGGCCCGGCGGCCTGCGCGAGACCCGCGACGTGCTCGGGCGACATGTACTGCAGCGACCCGATGCGGTCGCCGGTGCGGGTCAGCCGGGGGTCGCCGACGAGGCGCACCAGGCCGAAGTCGATCAGCCAGGCGCGGTCCCGCCCGATCAGCACGTTGGAGGGTTTGATGTCGCGGTGGTAGACGCCGAGTTCGTGCATGCGGACGATGGCCGCGGACGCCTGCTCGGCGATCCGCCACACGACCTCCGGCGGCAGCGGCCCGCCTTCCCCCACCAGGTCCTGCAAGGCCGGGGCGCGCAGGAACTCGGTGGCGAGCCACGGCTTCTCGGCTTCGCTGTCGGCGTCGAGGAGCCGCGGGACGCCGTCGCCGACGACGGTGCCCATGGCGCGCACCTCGTTGGTGAAGCGCTGTCGGAAGCCCTCGTTGCGGACGATGTCCGGGTGGGCGATCTTCACGGCCGCCAACTGCCCGGCCCAGGTGCGGGACCGGCCGAGATAGACCTCGCCGAAGCCGCCGGCCCCGATCCGGCACAGCAGGTCGAAGTCGCCGACCCGGGTGGGACCGGCGCCGTCCAACGGTGCGATCACGCGAGCACCCCCTCCCGTCGTGTCGTCCGGCCACGTTAGCGGGACAGGACGTGCGTTCGCCGCGACTTGGTCGCGCCCCTGCTCAAGCCGCGTTCCCACGGCGCCGATGCGGTGCCGGTACGCCGCCGTTGCGGTGCTCGCGGGTCACCCCGCGGGATCTCCGAACCGGGCACGGACCGCGCCCAGGACCGCCTCCGCCCGCAAGAAATCCGGCCCCGGTGCGGACGGCATCGGAAAGGCCCGCAGGTCGCGGCGCAGCGGCACGGCACCGCGCGCCTCCGCGAGGGCGAGAACGAGTCCGCGGTACGCGGCACCGGCCGCCGTCTCCGGTTCGGCGGGCCCGCCGATCCGCACGGCCCGCCGCCCGCGCTGCGCCGGTCCGACCGCGAGCCGGACGCTGCCCGCCGCGGACGCCGTCCACCAGGTCGCCGCCGACACCGCGGCGGCCGCCGGATACGGCAGCAGGCCGAGGATGTCGTCGAACACCCGGACGCGGTCCCGCGTCGGCCAGTCCGCGGCGTCCGGCACGAGCGTGACCGGCCCTTCGAGCACCAGCGCCGCGACCGAGGCAAGCCAGCCGAGCGGGTACGGCTGCCTCTCGGACGGCTCACTCGGCGCGGGCAAGGTGAGCAGGGCCGGCTGCGGCGGGTGTTCCGCCAGGTCGATGCCGAACAGCGCCTGCATCAGCTCGTCGAGGGCGGGGCGGTGCAGCGCCAGGTCGACGCCGGGCAGCACGTAGTGGCTGGTGCCGACGATCGGACGTCCGAACTCGTCCAGCAATGCCGACCACTCGGTCCATGTGACGGTGTTCGCGGCGCCGTCGGCGCTGCGGTCGAACCGCACCCACGGGAGTGCGTCCGGGCCGCGTACCGCGGGCAGCGGCGTGCCTATGGCGCGCGCCCGGATCTCCGCGCCGAACCGCGGGTAGTCGGCGGGCGGTCCGGAGGCTCTCAGCACCCGGTAGTCGCCGTGGCTGTCCCCCGGTTTGGCATGCCACGCCCACTCCGCGGCTATGGTGCGTTCCGTCATTCAGGAAGTCTCCCCGGCGAAAGCTCCGACCGAACTGGCAAGCCAGACCATGGGTTCCCAGACGTTGACCGGCTGGACGGGGCGGCCGCGCAGCCGGAAGGCGTCGCCCTGGTAGTCCCATCCCACCGACGTCGTGCCGAAGTAGCGGACCCGGTCGTGGTGGAACCAGGTGCCGAGGACCCGCAGCATCGTGTCGACGTCGGCGTCCCCCCGGGCGGCCAGCCGCCGCAGGGCCGCTTCGACGCCGGCCGCGCCGGGCGCGGACGCGCCGCCGAGGACGCGGTCGCGGACCCGGGCGTCGTCGCATTTGGACACGCACACGGCGACGAAGTGCGGCAGCCGGTCGGCGGCTTCCTCGGGCAGGCCGTCCGGCCTGAGCCGCGGGATGAACCGGCTCAGGCTGGCCGCCGTGTGGGCGGCCGCGGCCGGGCTGCTCAGATCGGCGAGGAACACGATGCCGTGGGTGTCGCGCACGTTCCGCACCGCGTCGGCGCCGAGCGTCAGCGGCGAGTCCGGCTCCTCGAAGTCCCCGCCCGCCCGGTCGTGGAGTTCCAGGTCGAAGGCGACCCGCCAGGACAGCTTCCGGCGCCAGCGGAGCCTGCGGCGGACGGTGCACCGGGCGTCCACCCGCAGCCGCAGGTCTTCCGGCTGCGAGGTCGCGTTCGGGAACACCCGCTGCTCGATGATGCTCACGCCGGCCCGGTGCACGAACTCCTTGGTGGCGTCGTCGCGCGGGGTGATCAGCACGTCGTCGAGGGCGACGCCGGGCAGGTCGAGGTCCAGCCGCGCGCCGCGGTCCGTGGTGAACATCCGCAGGGCGGCGACGACCAGGAACGTGGTCTTGCCGGACGCCTGCCCGCCGAGCAGCGCCACCCGCGGCACCGCGCTCGGGCGGCGCCGGTCGCGGCCGGGCTCCGGCTCCGGGGCGGGCTCGGGCGGCAGGGTGCCGATCGCGTCGGCGACATCCGCGGCGGGCACGACCATGCGCGCGCCGTCGAGCAGCGCGCCGCCCAGGACCCCCCGCGGGCGGGCGGCCTCCGCGGCCGGGCCGGGCGTGCCGGGGTCGGCGGCGGAGAGCTGCGGTGTCCCGGACGGGGGCCGCGACGGCGGCGGTGCGGAGCCGGGCGGCGGCGCGGGCTCCGGCTTGCGGAATCCCGGGATGGGCGTGCCGGGCGCCAGGTCGGGCCCGCCCGCGGCAAGACGTTCCAGCAGGGCCGCGTTGCGCACCTCCGGGTTGTTCGCGAGGCGGCGCAGCAGGGCCGCGGTGAGATAGGCCAGCGGCCGGGCACCGTCCGCGATCCGTGCGGGGGCGGGGAAGTCCTCGCCGCTCAGCAGGACCCGGAAGGCGACGGCGTCGGAGCCGAGGCGGCGGGCGACCTCCTGGGCGATCCGGTCGTACATGGCGAGGAGCTCCGCCGACGTGCAGCGGCTCAGGAGGACGGCGCGGACGTCCGCAGGGAAGTCGTAGGGCGCTTCCTCGGGCGGCGCCTCGGCGGCTTCGTCGTCGGTGCGCACGAGCAGGCCGCTGAGGAACACCTCGGCGACGTCCGCCGGATCCGGACGTTCGTTGACGACCGCGTTGACCAGCCGCATCGTCTCGAAGGTGATGGGGGCGGTACCCGCGAGTCCGTACAGCAGATCGGCGCAGCTCGGCGGGACGGTGCGCAGGAACGTGTCCACACGCTGCTCCGCCGGCAGGTCCACCGGAACGGGCCCGGGAGGGTGCGGCGCGGCGCGTGGCGCGGATCGCGGCACCACCCAGGCGGCGGCGGTCAGTTCGCGGATGCCTTGGGTGCGTCCGACGAGCATTCCCATGAGCCTGCGCACATGCGACCAGGGCGGCTCCGCGGTCTCCCGGCCCGGCGCCCAGTGCAGGACCGGGGCGCCGTCGAAGGCCAGCACGGGCAGCGCCAGGAAGTCGGCGTCGTCGACGGGGACCGGCGGGCGGTCGTCGTCGCGGCACACGAGGATCCGCGGGCGGTGCCGGGCGCCGAGCGACGGGCGGAGGACGACGCGGCTCGGGGCGATCGCGGTCTTGGCCCACAGGCGTTCCGGCAGCAAGTGCCACACGACGACGGGCCCGCGCTCGTGCCAGGACCCGAGGTGGCCGATCGCGGCGGCGGACTGCCACCCTTCGCACACGCCGTCGGTGATGACGAACACCATGCCGCGGCCCCCGTCCGCGAGCATGCGCGCCGGGTCGCACGGGGTGGTGCGGTCGCTTGCCGTGAACCGCGGTTCGGGCCCGGACACGTCCGCGTGGATCTCCCGGACGGTGCGGAACACGCCGCTGCGCCGCAGCACGTCGGCTAGTTCCCGCAGGACAGCACCCCACGGTGCGGTCGCGGCGCTGGTGTCGCGGACCAGCAGCAGGTCCCAGCGCGGTTCGCGCTGCGGGCGCAGCACGGGGACGAACGCGTCGGCGACGGCCATCGCTTCCGCGGTGCGGTCGATGTCGAGGTCGGTGCGGCCGGGTGCGTCGGCGGTGGAGCCCAGCGGTTTGAGCGCGTTCTCGAGGGCGCGCGCGGCGGGCAGACGCGGTTCGGCGCGGATCCGCATCGGAAGCGCCCGCACCGGGGTCCCGCCGTCGTCCCACGAAGGCAGTTGGACGGGCGCCGCCGGGAATCCCGGCGTCGGCGCGGGAGGCGGCTTGCCGCCGCCCGGCCCCCAGTCGAATCCGGCGGGCGCGCCGTACCCGGCCCCCCCGCCGCCTTCCGGCTCGGCCGCCGGGTCGGGGCCGGTGCCGAGCGCACCGCCGAGCCACGCCATCGCGGCGTCGGGCGTGCTGCCGGTAAGCCACAGCATGTCCAGGGCGGCGCCGACGTCGTACGCGGGTTCCGGTCCGCCATGGCGCGCGGTGGGGTCCATCCGTCACCCCCCTCCGTGGAGATCGCCCATGACGATGTCGAGCAGGGCGCGTCCGGCGGCGTCGAGCGGGTCGAGGGGCGCGCCGGTGCCGTCGAGGAAGGCGGTGTGCAGGAGTTGGTCGGACGACAGGGTGCGGGATTCGGCGCGTTTCGCGAACGTCTCCACCGGGTCGCCCGGCCGGTAGGCGGCGGGTGCCACGCCGAGTTCGGCCCAATAGCCGGTGTGGCGTTCGAGCAGCATCTGCAGGTCGCGTTTGGTGGGTGCCTGGAGTTCGAGGCGCAGGCAGCGCCGGTGGAACGCGGCGGGGAAGTCGCGTTCGCGGTTGCTGGTGAGCACGACGACGGGGAACTCCGCGCACTCGACCCGGCCGCCGACGACCTCGACGCGCCGGTCCCGCGGCCCGGTCCGGTCGGCCGTGCGCACGAGGACGGACTCCTCGCGGTGCCGCTGGAGTTCGGGAATGTCGAAGGTACCGGTCTCGAAGACGTGCAGCAGGTCGTTGGCAAGATCGCTGTCGCCCTTGTCGAACTCGTCGATCAGGAGGACGCGGGGGCGCCGCCGCGGCACGAGGGCCTCGCCGAGCGGGCCCAGACGCAGGTAGTTGCCGATGTCCTCGGCGTAGTTGCCGGCGTTGTCGGCGATGCCGCCGCGGGCGAGGGTGAGGTCGTGGATGCGGCCGAGGGCGTCGTACTCGTACAAACCGTCGCGGAGGGTCGTCCGGCTGGTCACGCCCCAGCGGAGCACGGGTCCCAGATCGAGTTCGTAGGCGATGCTCATCGCGAGCGACGTCTTGCCCGCACCCGGAGGGCCGGTCACGAGCAGCGGGCGGCGCAGCCGGATGGCGGCGTTGACCGCGAGCAGGATCTCGGTGCGCTGCTCGGCGGGTAAGTGGAAGGTCCGGGCGACGTAGTCCTCTTGCAGGGTCGGCCGCGCGGCGGCCGGGGTGTCGGCGGCCGACCGGTCGACGCGCGGCGGCGGGTCGGCGGGCAGCGGCGGCGGTTTCGGACCGGCGCCGTTGGGCGGGGCGTCGGCGTCGCCGCGGGCCCCGGGCACGACGGCGACGGGGGCCACCGGGGCGGGCGCGACAGCAGGGGCCGCCGGGTGCGCGGCGACGGGGGCGGCAGCCGGCACCGCCGGGGGCACGGCAGCCGCGTCAGCGTCCGCGGGGATGCCGCCGAAGCGGCGCCACGGCGGCGCATCCGGCCACCGCACCGGGAGCGTGCGGGGGCCGCCGCTGCCGGGGCCGCGGTAGATGAACCACTGTTCGAGGTCGTCGGTCACTGCCGCCCCTTCCGCTGCGGGGTGCCGAGGCTGGGCCGCGGGTCGTAGGGCACGCGGAGGCCGGGCCGGTCGAGCACCAGAACCACTTCTTCGCGCGGCCGGTCCGGGGCCGCGCCGCGCGGCCACACGGGCCGTCGGCGCGGGTCGCCGCCGCCGTTGCGCCACAGCCAGACCCGTTCGGGCAGCTCGTCGATGCTCGCAACGCCGCGCAGGTGCCGACTCATGGCGCGGACGTAGCCGCGGCCGGGGCAGTCGCGGCCGCCCGCGCAGTCGTGCGGGCACAAGGTGCGGGGCCACAGGGCGAAGATGGCTCCTCCCTCCAGGACCTGGTCGACGCCGTCGGGTGCGCGTTGCTCGGCGTCGGCGGCGAACGCCAGCGCGGCGCCGATGTACCGCGATCCTTCCCACGACTGGAGGGGAATGTCGCGTGTGGCGGCGCCGCAGCGGAACCACTTCACCCGTTCGTGGATCCGACGGGAGCGTCCTTGGCCGATCTCGTGCATGAAGCGGCCGAACACCCGGCTGAGCGCGTAGCCGCTGGGGCCGCCCATGGTCCGCTCCCGGTCGCGCAGTACCAGGGCACGTGCCTTGCCCAACGGCAGCGCATTGCGTTCGTGGCCTTCCGGCCCCAGGGTAATGCGGTCGAACGCATAGCCGAAGAGCGAACGCGGGACCAGGATTTCCAGGACCTGCACGTATTTGTCACGCGGCAGGGCGGCCTCGGCGGCGGCGATCGCGGCGCGGAACGCCGCCGCGACGGGTTCGCCGAAGTCGATCCGCAGGTTGCCGAGCGGCAGTTTGAGGCCGTGGGTGCCCTGGTACAGCCAGGCGTCCACGCGGAACGGCCCGGGGGCTCCGCCCGTTTCGGCGCCGGCTGCGGCGACCCGATCGGTGGCGACGGCGTAGTCGACGACGAGGACCGGCGGTCCGGCGGGCGGTTCCGGCGGCCGGAGGTCGTCGGGGATCTCGTGCCACCACTCCTCGAACGGCGCGAGCAGTCCGTCGGCGGTGTCGCGGGCCCACCCGGCGAAGCCGGTGCGCAGGCACGCGCGGAGCCAGTCGCGCAGCACGTGCAGCGGATGGACGGCTTCGGTGGCGAACCGCACGTGGTCTTCGGTGTTGAAGTACACGGCGTCGCCGAGTTCCGCGAGGGTGCCGTCGCGCGGGAGGCCGCGGGTGCCGTGCAGCCACAGGGCGTGGCGCAGCGCGGCGGTGGCGAGCGGTTGCCCGGTGGCGGTCTCGTAGTCGCCTTCGAGCCGGTCGAGGACGTCCCACAGCGCCATGCGGTGCGGCGAGCCGTCGGGGACTTGGCGGTAGACGACGGCGGTGCCGGTGCCGGGCGGGCCGATGAGGAAGAAGTCGGGGGTCTGGCGTTGCGTCTGTTTGGACGCGGCCGCGCGGGCGAAGGCCTGCTGCACGGCCTGCCCGGCGAGGAGGGCGCGGGCGAGCGTGGGCTGTCCGTCGGCGGCGCGGTCGGCGAGTTCGTCGATCAGCAGGTTGGCGAACTTGACGCCGACGGCCTTCTGCCCCGCCGAGGCGGCGAACATCACGAGGGCGCGGCGGGCGGCCTGGTCGCTCGCGCCGTCGCTCAGGGGGAAACCGCCGATGTCCGGGTAGCGGTTCGGCTCGTGGTTGCGGCAGATGTCGAAGACGCCGAACCATTCGCCGAGCGGGCTGTTCTGCCCGGCGCGCTGCTGGCGCAGGTAGTCGTGCAGTTTTCCGACGTCCTGGCGGTGCGTGCTCCACATGCCGTCGTCGTCGAGGCTGGGAACCAGCGCGGATGTCGCGTGCGAGGTGCCTTGCAGGGTGTGCTGGCCGTGGCCGAGCCAGACGACGAACAGGGTTTCGCCGTCCTCGGCTTGCCGGTAGAACGCGCGGACGGCCGCTTCGTAGTCGGCGCGCGAGGTGTTGAGCCGGACGTCGACGCCGCGGTCCGCATACGCCTTCACCGCCGTCTCGTCCTCCGACCCCGGCTTGGCCGCCGCCAGCAGGGTGATGCGCCAGCCTGCGCCGCCGTCGAGGAGGTAGTCGAGGTAGCGGCACGCGGTGCGGACGACATGGGGCAACTGGGGCGGGTCGGCGCCGCGCGGCCCGAAGTATCCGTAGGCGACGACGAGCGCATGTCTGTTCACGGCTGCCGCCGGGCGAGTTCGGCGATGACGCGGTAGGTCTCCTTCTGCCCCCAGTAGCCGCTGTGCGCGTCCGGGAAGAGCATTCCGGTGTCGATCTGCAGGTCGGTGACGGGCACGTCGTCGCCGAAGTCCGGCCGCGCCGGGAAGCCGAGCAGGTCTTGCGGGCAGTGCGCGTTGGTCCAGCGCGTCGGCCAGTACGCGGGCGTGCCGCCGCGCGCCAGCGTGGCCAGCGCGCCGTAGCGGTAGAGCCGGGAGACCTGCGAACCGACCGTGAACAGCCGCACGCGCGGCCCGTAGTCGGCGCCGGTCAGCGTCTCGAACGCGACGATCCCGCCGAGGCTGTGGCCGACCACGACGACGTCGCCGTCGACGGCGTCGATCCGCCGGGCGAGGTAGTCGCGGGCGCGGGCGCCGTGCGCCTGGTAGACGAGGATGTCGCCGACGAACAGGTCGGCGCTCGCGTGGATCCTGTCCCGGTACTTGCGGATGCGCTTGCGCGAACCTCCGACATACGCGATCGCCGCACCGGCGATGGCGGCCTTCGCCCGCCCGCTCTGCTCGCGGCCGCCGAGGGTCTCCTCGAGTCCGTCGATCATCCCGGCCGGGTCGAAGCCGTCCGGCAGCACTCGGTGTTCGCCGGCCAGCAGGACGAACTGCGCGGTGAGCGCGCGGGCCAGGACGACGTTGCCGCCGGCCGTGGCGAACCAGTCCCACGCGTCGTCGCCGACCGAGGGATCGTCGTCGCCCGCCAGCAGCCGGGCCGCGGTGTCCAGCAGGGCCCGCGCCGGGACGCGCACGTCGGGGGCGTGGTCGTCCCAGGCGAACTCCCCCGGTGCGGCGAGGACGGTGTCGCGCACGTCCCGGCCGTACCCGGGCCCGCCGTCCTGCGGGTCGGCGGCCTGCGCGGCGGCGGTGACGCGGATCTCCAGCCCGGGGTCGGCGAGCAGCGACGCCCACGGCAGCGTGCCGTCGCCGTCGGGTGCCGGGGCGGGGCCGGCGTCGTCGTCCGGTCCGGGTTCCGGGAGCAGTCCGGCGTTGCCGCCGACGACGCCGCAGTCCTCGCCCCAGGCCGGGGCGAGGACGCGGTCGACGTCGGGGGCGAACGCCCGGCAGCCGTCTTCGATCAGCCGCAGCGTGTCGGCGAGATCGTCGGCCCGGACTCCGGTGCCGTGCACGAACAGAACCGTGGCCATGGCGTCCCCCGCAGACGTGGTGCCCGGCACGGCGGCCGGAATGAGCGGTCCGGTGTGGTGATCAGGTTAGCCGCACACGCGTCCCTCCGGGGTCGCAGTCGTGCAACAGGTCCGCCACACACGGTGATCCGCGGTCCGGTCCGCGGGTTTCGGCCGGGCATACCGGCTCAGGGCACCGGCCACGTGTGGACGGGTTCCCCGCTGCGCATGTGCTCGGCGTACCGGAGCGTCATCGTGCGCAGCGCGCCGAGCCGGTCGAGGCCGAACGCGTCGCGGGCGTGGTGGAACATCGCGCTCTGCCAGGACGCGCCGTTCACGCGGCGGATGCAGCGCTGCTCGATGATGCCGAGGTACTCGTCGCGTTCGCGCGGGTCGATGCCCCAGGCGTCCAGGCCGCGGTAGGCACGCGGCAGGAGTTCGCGCAGCACCAGTTCGGTGACCGGGACGCGGCCGAGGCCGGGCCAGGACAGTTCCGCATCGATGCCGCGCCGGGCCCCGGTGTGGAAGTTGTCGGTGGCTTCGGCGAAGGACATCCGCTGCCACACCGGGTGTTCGTCCTCCACGAGGGACCGCACGACGCCGTAGTAGAACGCCGCGTTCGCGATGATGTCGGCGACGGTCGGGCCGGCCGGCAGGACCCGGTTCTCGACCCGCAGGTGCGGTTTCCCGCGGGCGACGTCGTACACCGGCCGGTTCCACCGGTAGATGGTGCCGTTGTGCAGCCGCAGTTCGGGCAGGTGCGGCACGTCGCCGCGGTCCAGGGCCTCGACCGGGTCCTCGTCGTCGCAGATCGGCAGCAGCGGCGGGAAGTAGCGCAGGTTCTCCGCGAACAGGTCGACGGGGCCGTCGATCCAGCGTTCGCCGAACCAGGTGCGCGGCCGGACCCCTTGCGCGATCAGTTCCTCGGGCCGGGTGTCGCACGACTGCTCGAACAGGATCGGCCGGGTCTCGCACCACAGTTCGCGGCCGAACAGGAACGGCGAGTTCGCCCCGACCGCGACTTGCACGCCGGATATCGCCTGGGCGGCATTCCATAACGGGGCGAAGTTCTCCGGGGTGACCTGCAGGTGCAGTTGGACGGACGTGCACGGGCACTCCGGCGCGATCGTCGCGAACGTGGTGTCGAGCCGTTCGACACCGTCGATCCGCAGCCGGATGTCCTCGCCGCGGGCGATGAGGATCTGGTCGTTGAGCAGCGTGTAGCGCGGGTTGTGCGACAGGTTCTCCAGCACCATGTGCGCGTCGGTGACGGTCGGCAGGATGCCGATCATGACGATGCGGGCGCCGGCTTCGGCCGCCTTGCGGTCGGCGTAGTCGAGGCTGGTGCGGAGTTCCTCGGCGAGTTCGGAGAACACCGGGCCGGCCAGGCGGTGCGGCTGGATGTTCACCTCGATGTTGAACTGCCCCAGTTCGGTCTGGAAGTCCGGACTGGCGATCCGGTCGAGCACGGCGTCGTTGACCATGCACGGCAGGCCGTCGGCGTCGGTCAGGTTCAGTTCGATCTCCACGCCCATGAGCTTGCGCGGGCTCTCGAACCGCTGTTCCGCGAGCATGCGTTCGAGCGTCTCCAGGCAGCGCCGCACCTTGTGCCGGTAACGCTGCCGGTCGGACGGTGTGAACGCGATCTGCTCGACTTTCTCTCCCATCGGCGTACCTCCCCGTTGGCCGCCCCGGTCGGGCTGTCGGTCGTCCACCCTGGGGGATACCCCGCGGTCCGGTCGGACGTGCGCCCGATCACGCAACCATGTGCGGGACTCCGCGCGTCATCCGGACAGACGGGCCGGCCGGTCCGAAAGACCGCCGGGCCACCGCCCTTCCCCTGGGGATTTCGCGATCACTAGGGTGTGGGCGGCGTCGGCGGACTCCGTCCGCCGGCAGGCCGTCCGGGCATGCCGCCGGGGGGACGGCACCCGGAATCCACGCTCCACCATGGGGGGTTGCCATGTTCTCGTTGCCGGTGCGCAGCATGTCGTTCCAGGCCGCGGTCGCGGTGCTCGCGGTGTTCCTGTGCGGCTTCCTGGTCTGGACCGCGGCGGGGGACACCGTCACGTCCAAGGCCGCGGCGGCCACGCCGGGCACGACGCCGGACGCGACGCCCGGCGGCGGCGAAGGGCAGTACGAGGGTTCGACGAGTCCGCCGCCGCCGCTGGCCTCCGCGTCCGGGTCGCCGTCCGCGCCGCCGACGAAGGTGTCGTCCGCGGTGCAGGCGAAGCCGGGCCGGACCGAGCCGGGCAAGTGGGTGTCGCTCACGTTCGACGACGGGCCGTGGAACACCTACACCGACGAAATCCTGGCGATCCTCAAGCAGTACAACGTCAAGGCCGTGTTCTGCATGGTCGGCAACCAGGCCCGCGACCTGCCGTCCGAGGTGCAGAAGGTGGTGGCCGACGGGCACACTCTGTGCAACCACACGATGAGCCACGACGAACAGCTGTCGAAGAAGTCCCCCGACGAGATCCGCGGCCAGATGCAGCACGCCCTCGACGCGATCGGCAAGGCGTCGCCGGGCACCCCGGTGCCGTTCTACCGCGCGCCGGGCGGCGGCTGGTCGCCGCTGGTGCAGGAGACCGCGGCGTCGCTCGGCATGCGCTCGCTGGGCTGGAGCGTCGACACCGAGGACTGGAAGAAGCCGGGCGTCGACAAGGCCATGGCGACGGTGTCGAAGCAGTTGGGCAACTCCGGCATCATCCTCATGCACGACGGCGGCGGCGACCGGAAGATGAGCGTCGAGCTGCTGAAGAAGCTGGTCCCGCAGCTCATCGCGGAGGGCTACCAGTTCACCATCCCGGCCTAACGCCCTCCGGCCGGTCCGCGGCACCCGCGGACCGGCATCCGCCGGGCGTGGCATGTCCCGCCTGTACGCAATCAGCCGTAATCTGACCGGGTGGTGTCCGTTCTCGGACGCCACCCGGGGCCGTGCGCTTCGCCGGGCCCGGCACGGGGCCGACCGAGGAGACGGGCGATCGACGTCGCGTTGCCGCTGCTGCTGCTCGCCGTTCTCATCGCCGCGAACGGCATGTTCGTCGCCGCCGAGTTCTCCCTCATCACCGTCGAGCGCAGCCAGGTCGAAGAGCGCGCCCGCGACGGCGACCGCGCGGCGGGCCGGATCCTCAAGGGCCTGCGCACGCTGTCCTTCCAACTGTCCGGCGCGCAGCTCGGCATCACGATCACGTCGCTGGTCGCCGGCTACCTCGCGGAACCGGCGTTCGCCCATCTGGTGGAGCCCGCGGTGAAGGCGATCCCGGGCGTAGGCGACGCGCCGGCCCGCAATCTCACCGGGCCGCTGTCGCTGGTGATCGCGTCGGCCGTGCAGATGGTGCTCGGCGAACTCGTGCCGAAGAACGCGTCCATCGCCCGGCCGTTCCAGGTCGCCGCCGTCGCGGGCCCGTTCCAGACCGGGTTCTCGACCGCGTTCCGGCCGATCATCACCTTCCTGAACCGGTCCGCCAACCTCTTCGTCCGGCGTCTGGGCATCGAACCCGAGGACGAACTGGGCTCGGCCCGGTCCGCCGAAGAACTCATGTGGCTCGTCCGGCACTCGGCGACCGAAGGCGCCCTGCCCCCGGGCACCGCCCAGGTGCTGCACCGCGCGCTGCGGTTCGCCGACAAGCGCGCCGACGAAGCGATGACGCCGCGCACCGACGTGGTGTCCCTGCCGTCCGACGCCACCGTCGCCGACCTCATGGAAGCCGCACGGGACAGCGGGCACAGCCGGTTCCCGGTCCGCGGCGACTCCCTCGACGAAGTGAACCGTCTCGCGGTGGTCCACGACGCCTTCACCGTCCCGGCCGCGAGCCGCGCGACCACACCGGTTCTCTCGATCGCCCGACCGGCCGTGCTGGTGCCGACCTCGCTGAACCTCGACCGGGTCATCGAACGCCTGCGCGAGGCCCACACCCAACTCGCCGTGGTCGTCGACGAGTACGGCGGCACCGCCGGCGTCATCACCGCCGAGGACCTCGCCGAGGAAATGGTCGGCGACCTCGCCGACGAGCACGACCCGCAGGACGAGCCCAGCGCCCCGCCCCGGCTCCCCTGGGCCGCCGGAGGCGCGGCCCGGCTCTCCGGCCTGCTGCGCGCCGACGAGGTCGAGGAAGCCTGCGGCTGGCGGATGCCCGAGGGCGACTACAGCACGCTCGCCGGCCTCGTGCTCGCCCGCCTGGGGCACGTGCCGTACGTCGGCGAAGAAGTCGACGTGGACGACCGCCGCCTGACCGTCACCGCGATGGACAAGCTCCGCGTCGACCAGGTCGAGGTCGCGCCACTCCCCGACACCGCCGACGCCGCCCGGGACGGTGCCCGATGACCGGCCAACTCGCGCTCGCCGTCGTCCTGCTGCTCGCCAACGCCTTCTTCGTCGGCGCCGAGTTCTCGCTGATCTCCGCACGCCGCACCCGCATCGAACCGCTCGCCGAGTCCGGCTCCCGCCGCGCCCGCGTCGTGCTGCGCGGCATGGAGCAGATCTCGGTCATGCTCGCGGGCGCGCAGCTGGGCATCACCGTCGCGTCGCTCGGGCTGGGCGCGGTCGCCGAACCCGCCCTCGAACACCTGCTGCACAGCCCGCTGCACGCCCTGGGCCTGCCGTCCGGCGCCGCAAGCGTCACCGCCTTCGCGATCGGCCTGGCGATCGTGGTGTTCTGCCACATGGTGCTCGGCGAGATGGTGCCGAAGAACATCGCGCTGGCGGGCCCGGAGGAGTCCGCGCTGTGGCTGACCCCGCCGCTGTGGGTGTTCTCCCGGGTGACCGCGCCGATCCTGTGGTTCCTGGGGCACGTGGCCAACGGCTGTCTGCGGCTGTTCCGCGTGCACCCGGTCGACGAGGTGCGCAGCGTCTACACCGCGGAGGAACTCCCGGCGGTCCTCGCCGAGTCCCGCGAGCACCAGCTGCTCGACAAACGCGGGCACCACCGGCTGTCGGCGGCGCTGACGCTGCAGTCCCGTACCGCCGAACAGGCGATGCGTCCGTGGCCGGACGTGCGGACGCTGCCCGGCCCGGTCACCGCGGACGTGCTCGAACACGCGTCCGTCGACACCGGATTGTCCCGCTTCCCGGTGGTCGAGAACGGCAGGGTGACCGGCTACGTGCACGTCCACGACACCCTCGGCCGCGCGCCGGACGCCACCGTGCCGGTCCACCCGCTGCACACCGTCCGCGGCGATGCCACCCTCGCCGCGGTCCTCGCCCGCATGCGCGCGGGCCGCACCCACCTCGCGCTGGTGCAGGGCGCCGACGACCGGATCGCCGGCCTCGCGAGCCTCGACGACGTCCTCGCCGGGTTCCTCGCGTGAGCCCCGGCCGGGGACCGGCCGGACCTTGCCGCGACCAGGGCCGCGAGCCCGGATACGCCCCTGATCCGGCGCGATATCGCCCCGCTCCTCCCCCGCCCGCCGGGGGCGCCGCCCCGTGCGCCCCACCCGCTCCCCCTGGCGCATCGCCACCCTTCGCCCCACCGGCAAAAGCGCACAACCGGGCGAGTAGCGGACGCTTCCCACCAGGAAACCGCCCACAGTCCGTTACTTTTCGCATCCGTTCAAGTACAATGCGCTGACCGGCTTGTACGGTCGGTTCCTGCATGCGCGGCGCAGCACCCGCCCGGCCCGGACCGGCACAGCGGCTTTTTTCTCGACGGCTTTTTCTCGACCCACGCCCATCGCGGCGTAACCCTGGATGCTGTTTCAGAAATGAGGCGGTCTCATGGTCCTGCGTGTGCCCGAAACGCCCGAGCACGCCCGTGAGGCGGTGCGAGCCGTGCTCGCCACGCCCCGCCGGCGCACGGCACCGCCCCCGGACTCCGCGTTCGCCGGCCCGTCCGGTTCTCCCGACGCCGAGGCGGACGACGCCGACCCGGACGTGCCGGGCCCGACGGCCGTCTGCCCGCACCGGATGTTCGAAATCGACCTCGCCGACCTCGCCGCGGGCCGCGGCGTCGAGGCGGCGCGGCCGGTCGGCTGGCGCTGGCTGATCCACGAACGCGGGCGCACCGTCGGCGCCGTCGAGGTCGCCGAACCGGTCGGCGGCCCTCCCCTGGCCCGGTTCACCGAGGGCCCCTTCACCACCGGCACGGACGCCGCCGTCGCGACCGTCCGCAGCCTCCCGCACGTCGAACGCGGCTACTACGAACTGCGCTTGCTGCACATCCCCGGCCTCTACACGGTCGCCCTCTGGCTCGCCGACCTGGCCGGCTGGCAGGACCTCCTCGTGCCGCTCGCCCCGGCACCCCCGGGCGTGCAGCCGCTGCGCCCGTATCCGGCCGCGGAACTCGCGCACACCCTGGTCGCCCGCGGCGCGCACGTGCTCACCACGACCCAGGCCTGACCCCCCGCGCGGTCCTCGCACGCCCCTCGCGCAACCCTCGTATAGTCCTCGCGCGGCCTTCGCCTGACCCTCTCGGTGGAAACCCGGTGACGCGCTCGGGTGAGAACTGCGAATTCCGCTGCGGGAGCGCCTCCGCGGGCGGAGACTGGGATCGGATACGAGTCAGGTCGTGTCCGGAACGCACGTACGAACGCACGACCAACGCACCGGCCGGTCGGCAGGCGTCCGGCCCCATCGCGAGGCATCGCGAGAACACACCGAGAAGGTACGACGATGTGCCAGCACCAACCGCAATGCCCACCGGCCGACAGCCCTGACCGGGAAGCCGCCCACGTGGTCGCGGCCCACCCCGAGCAGGGTTGGAGCCTGCTGTGCAACGGAGTGGTCTTGTTCGACGACACGGGGGAACTGCTGCCGGACGGCCGCATGATCGCTCCGCACCGCCCGCGCGTCCGACTCGCCGCCTGAGGGGGCCTCAGGAGGCGTACTCCGCACCGCAATCCCCGCCCACGACGACGTGGGAGCGCCGGAGGGCCACACCCGATCGGGTGTGGCCCTCCGGCGTTGTCCGTGACGGCGGAGCGGGTCGGGGCTCAGCTCTCGTAGGCGTCCACCGACGGGCAGGAGCACACCAGGTTGCGGTCGCCGTATGCCCCGTCGATGCGCCGCACCGGCGGCCAGTACTTCCCGGCCGGCGTCATGCCGCCCGGGAACGCGCCTTCTTCCCGCCCGTAGGCGTGCTCCCACGTGTCCGCCGCGACCATGGCCGCGGTGTGCGGGGCGTTGACCAGCGGGTTGTCGTCCGCGGGCAGCGCACCGGCGCCGACCCGGTCGATCTCCGCCTTTATGGCGATCATGGCGTCGCAGAACCGGTCGATCTCGTGCAGGTTCTCGCTCTCGGTCGGCTCGATCATGAGCGTCCCGGGCACCGGGAAGGACATCGTCGGCGCGTGGAAGCCGTAGTCGACGAGCCGCTTGGCGACGTCGTCCACGGTCACGCCGGTGGCCTTGGTGATCCCCCGCAGGTCGACGATGCACTCGTGCGCGACCAGGTCCGCGGGCCCCGTGTAGAGCACCGGGAAGTGCGGCGCGAGGCGCTTGGCGATGTAGTTGGCGCTCAGCACCGCGACCTGGGTGGCGCGCTTCAGGCCGTCCGGGCCCATCAGGCGGATGTACGTCCACGAGATCGGCAGGATCGCCGCCGACCCCCACGGCGCCGCGGAGATCGGCCCCACGCCGGTCGCCGGGCCCGCGGTCGGCTGCAGCGGATGGTTCGGCAGGTACGCCGCGAGGTGCTCGCGGACCGCCACCGGGCCGACGCCCGGACCACCGCCGCCGTGCGGGATGCAGAAGGTCTTGTGCAGGTTCAGGTGCGACACGTCCGCACCGAACGCGCCGGGCTTCGCCAGACCGACCAGCGCGTTCAGGTTCGCGCCGTCCACGTACACCTGGCCGCCCGCGTCGTGCACGAGCGCGCACACGTCGCCGATGTGCTCCTCGAACACGCCGTGCGTGGACGGGTAGGTGACCATGAGCACCGCGAGGCTGTCCCGGTGCGCCTCGATCTTGGCCTTGAGGTCGTCGAGGTCGACGTCGCCGTTCTCCCCGGTGCCGACCACCACGACGCGCATCCCGGCCATCACGGCGCTCGCCGCGTTGGTGCCGTGCGCCGACGACGGGATCAGGCACACGTCGCGACCGGTGTCGCCGTTGGCGCGGTGGTAGGCGCGCACCGCGAGCAGCCCGGCCAGTTCGCCCTGCGACCCGGCGTTCGGCTGGATGGAGACCTTGTCGTAGCCGGTGACCGCGACCAGGGCGTCCTCGAGGCCGTGGATCAGCTCCAGGTAGCCGGCCGCCTGGTCGGCGGGCGCGAAGGGGTGGATCTGCGCGAACTCGGGCCAGGTGATCGGCTCCATCTCGCTCGTCCCGTTGAGCTTCATGGTGCACGAGCCGAGCGGGATCATGCCGCGGTCGAGCGCGTAGTCCTTGTCGGCGAGGCCGCGCAGGTAGCGCAGCATGTCCGTCTCCGAGCGGTGCGCGTGGAAGACCGGGTGGGCCAGGTAGTCGTCGGTGCGCAGCAGCCCCTCGGGCAGCGCGTCCGGAGTGGCCTCGTCCAGCGCCGCGACGTCCTGCCCGGCGACGCCGAAGGCACGCCACACGGCGGCGAGGTCCTCGCGGGTGGTGGTCTCGTCGCAGCTGATCGACACGTGGTCGTCGTCGGCCTGGTACACGTTGACGCCTTCGCCGCGCGCCGACTCGCGCACCGCGGCCGCCCGGCCCGGGACACGGACGTGCACGGTGTCGAAGAACGCGCCGTGCGCGACCTCGACCCCGCCCGCGCGCAGCCCGGCGGCCAGCACCGCGGCGTACCGGTGGGTGCGGCGGGCGATCGCAGCAAGGCCCTCGGGGCCGTGGTAGACCGCGTACATGCCGGCCATGACGGCGAGCAGCACCTGCGCGGTACAGATGTTGCTGGTGGCCTTCTCCCGGCGGATGTGCTGCTCGCGGGTCTGGAGCGCGAGGCGGTAGGCCTGGTCGCCCGCGGCGTCGACGGAGACGCCCACGAGGCGGCCGGGCAGCGAACGGGCGAGCTTGTCGCGGACCGCCATGTAGCCGGCGTGCGGGCCGCCGAAGCCCATCGGCACGCCGAACCGCTGGGTGGTGCCGACGGCGATGTCGGCGTCCATGCTGCCGGGCGAGGCGAGCAGGGTGAGCGCGAGCAGGTCGGCGGCGACCGCGACGAGCGCCCCGCGGCCGTGCGCGTCCGCGATGAGCGGCGCGAGGTCGCGCACCCGGCCGTCGGCACCCGGGTACTGGAGCAGCGCACCGAAGAACTCGCCCTCGGGCAGCCCCGCGGAGGTGTCCGCGACGACGACGTCGATGCCGAGCGCCTCGGCACGCGTCCGCACCACGGCGATCGTCTGCGGCAGACACGCCGCGTCCACGACGAACACGTTGCTCTTGGCCCGTCCGGCGCGGCGCGCGAGCGTCATGGCCTCGGCGGCGGCGGTGCCTTCGTCGAGCAGCGACGCGCCCGAGACCGGGAGGCCGGTGAGGTCGGCGACCATGGTCTGGAAGTTCAGCAGCGCTTCGAGGCGGCCCTGCGAGATCTCCGGCTGGTAGGGCGTGTAGGCCGTGTACCAGGCCGGGTTCTCCAGCACGTTGCGGGTGATGACCGGCGGCGTGTGGGTGCCGTAGTACCCGAGGCCGATCATCGGCCGCAGCACGGTGTTGCGCGACGCGAGGGCGCGGAGCTGCTCGTGCACGTCGGCCTCGGTGACCGCGGCGGGCAGGTCGAGCGCCTCGAGGGTGCGGATGGCGCCGGGGACGGCGGCGTCGGTCAGCTCGTCGAGCGAGCCGTAGCCGACGTGCGCCAGCATCTTGGCCTGCTCGTCGGCATCCGGGCCGATGTGCCGGGTGGTGAACGGCGACGCGGCCTCGAGCGCGGCGAGGCTGCCGGGACCGGACGCGTGGTGCGATGACGACGAGCTCACGTGGAGGCCTCCAGTGTCGCGGAGGAGACCGCGCGGGTCGCGCGACCTCTCTGCCTCCCCCTCTGTCATCGATACCTGAGAGCTTCACCCGGGCGCCGCAGAAACGCGGAACGGGTTTTCACCGTCGGTGAGCCCCGGCCGCACTCCGCCGGAAAACCGGCGGAACCCGAACGGGACTGCTTTCCAGAGTGCCCATGGCCACGCGGTACGGGTGCCTGAGAGATTCCGGGGAGGGGTTGCTCCTTCGGCGCCCGGATCGGTGTCCGGGACTCTCCCGCGCGACTGTTGGTGCGCCCTCAACGCTACCAGTGCGCCGCCGACGGATAGGCGGAAGATCACCCGGGGGAACGGAGAGAGGGGGTCTACGCGGGTAGTTGACGGGAAGGCGCAGCCGCCGCTGTGCGCCGCGATCCTCACCCGCCCTGCGGCGGCTCCCCCTCCGCCACCAGCGGCAGCGGCGCCGATGCCGTCACGTCCGGGTCGTCCACCGGGAACGTCCGCACCCGCCCGGGCGCCGAGCCCGGTGTCTCGAAGCGCACGGTCACGCGGCCGACGCCGCTGCCTTGGACCCAGCCGGGGCCGTACTCGGTGTGCGTCACGTCTTGGCCGGGGAGCCACTTGGCGTTGCCGAAGCGGCCGGGGTGGAAGACCGGGACGGGGCCGTAGGCGCCGTCCTCGGGGCCGTGCTCGGCCGCGGCCTCCTCGCCCGGGGCGGGCTCGCCGGTGCCCGCCGCAGCCGGGGCCGCGTCCTCGTCCGCCGCCTTCCCCACCTCCAGGTCGGCCGCCTCGTCGCCGCCCCCGGCGAACCCGACGTCCGCCCCCGCGACTTCCCCGAACAGATCCTGCTGGGCGAAGTCCGCCAGCGACGCGACGCCCACGCCCAGCAGCCGCAGGCCGCCGGTGAAGTCGACCTGCGCGGCCAGGCGGTGCACGGTTTCCCGGACCACCGCCAAGTCGTCCGTCGGGGCGCGCAACGTCTCCGAGCGGGTCAGCGTGCTGAAGTCGTAGCGCCGCATCTTCACCACGACGGTGCGGCCGGACCGGCCCGCGGCGCGCAGGCGTTCGACGCAGCGGGCGGCCAAGCGGTCGAGTTCGGCGGCCACCCGGGCCCGGTCGACCAGGTCGACTTCGAAGGTGTCCTCGACGGACACCGACTTGGCATCCCGTTCCGCGACCACCGGCCGGTCGTCGATGCCGAGCGCATGGTCGTGCAGGCCGCGGCCGTGGGCCTGGCCGAACATCCGGACCAGCTCGTCCGGGTCGGCCGCGCCCAGCTCGCCGATGGTGGTGATGCCGACCTTGCGCAGGTGCTCGGCGGTGGCCGGGCCGACACCCCACAACGCCCGTACCGGCAACGGGTCGAGCAGGGCGTGCTCTTCACCGGGTGCAACGACCACGAGGCCGTCGGGCTTGGCGGCCTCCGAGGCGATCTTGGCGACCAGCTTGGACGTGGCCAGGCCGACGGACGCGGTGAGGCCGGTGGCGGCCCGTATGTCGGCGCGCAGGCGTACCGCGAGCTCGGTCGCGCCCGCGGTGTCGAGTTCCTCGCCGTGCGGGCCGGCCTCCAGGTCGACGAACGCCTCGTCCAGGCTCAGCGGCTCGACCAGCGGCGACAGTTGCCCGAGCAGGCCCATGACGCGCTCGCTGACGTCCCGGTACGCGGTGAAGCGCGGGATCAGGAACGCCGCGTTCGGGCAGCGCCGCCGCGCCTCCGCGGTGGGCATGGCGGAGCGCACGCCGAACCGTCGCGCCTCGTAGGACGCGGTGGCCACCACCCCGCGGCCGCCGATGCCGCCCACGACGACCGGTTTGCCGCGCAGACTCGGTTTGGCGGCCTGTTCGACCGACGCGTAGAACGCGTCCATGTCGAGATGCAGGATGCCCGGCTTCTGTCGCATTTCCTCCGATGATCGCGCATCGGTGCGACATCCCGGCGGCGGCACACCCCGCACGGGCGCAAGGGGTTCGCGAGGGCGCTCGGCAGCCGCTTCCGCGGACGGTTCAGCGGGCCGCGGCCAAGCCCTCGTCGACGCCGGGCTCGTGCGGGCCGAGCGCCTGCGGTTCCGGTTTCAGCACCGCCTCGCCGAGAGCCTTGTACGCCGCGAACACCTCGCGGAAGCCGCCGTACAGCGTTACGCCGATCAGTTCGCCGTGCAGCGAGTCGTCGCCCACCCCGTAGGCCGTCACCCCGGCCGCGTCGCACAATGCGAGAGCACGGCGCAGATGGAACGTCTGGGTCACCACGATCGCCCGGTCGACCCCGAACACCTTCTTGGCGCGTACGCAGGAGTCCCAAGTCGAGAATCCCGCATAGTCGGCGACAACTTGCTTCTCCGGCACTCCGCGAGCGACCAGGTAACGGCGCATCACATCCGGCTCGTTGTACGAGTCCCGGCCGTTGTCGCCGGACACCAGCAGCACCTTCACCTTGCCCGCCCGGTACAGGTCCAAAGCCACGTCCAGGCGACGCGCCAGCAGCCGGGACGGCTCGCCGTCCTTGATCCCCGCCCCGAGCACCAACGCGACCGGCGTCGGCGGCACATCGGAGACCGTGCGCAGGCGGCCGCCCGCGACCGCGTACATCCACGTCACGGGGGCAAGGCCGAGCACGGTCACGAGGACGGTGGTCTGGAACGCGATGCGCTGCCGCCGACGCGTCCGCAGCGCGCGGGCGAGCCGGGCGGGAACCAACCGGTGAGCCATGCCGGAAGGGACGCCGCGGACCGCGGCGGCGGTTCCGGCGGGTGGCCGGATCAGCCCGCCCGCTCCCGGCGGCGGCGGGCGAGTTCGTCGGCGGGATGGGCGCGGTAGATGACCTCGCCGGTGTCCGGGCGCTCACCCTGCAGGTGGCCCAGCGACGCCTCGACCTCGCGCCACACCGCGCCCACGGCGATGCCGAAGACGCCCTGGCCGCCTTGCACCAGGTCGACGACCTGGTCGTACGAGGTGCACTCGTACACGCTCGCGCCGTCGCTCATCAGCGTCATCCCGGCCAGGTCCTCGACGCCCCGCCCGCGCAGGTGGGCGACCGCCACACGGATGTTCTGCAAGCCGACCCCGGTGTCCAGGAGCCGCTTGACGATCTTGAGGACGAGGATGTCGCGGAAGCTGTACAGACGCTGCGTGCCGGAGCCGTGCGCCGGTCTGATGCTCGGCTCGACGAGCTGCGTACGGGCCCAGTAGTCGAGCTGGCGGTAGGTGATGCCGGCCGCGGCACACGCGGTGGGGCCGCGGTAGCCGACCTCGCCGGACTCGTCGGCGGACGCCGCTTCCCGGGGCACGCCGTGCGGCGTCAGCGGGCGGGCCGCGCGGGCTTCGCCCGCAAAGTCGCCGGTGCTGCTCACGCCGACCTCCGTTTCGTCTCCCCGCACCTGCCTGCGGCGAGAGGAATGCCGTGAGTCCCGGGCCGCATGCGGCGGAGTGCAACGCGCACGGCTCACCCCCGGAACTGTCGATTTCGACGGTAGGCAGTCACCCACAGCGCGTCAACGACCGCCGCATTCGGCACGCCGAGTGACGCATCTCTCAATCTGCGTTTGGATACTCGGCAACAAGGGTACGCATGGCGACCGCCCTCTGTCGGTTCCGCACCCCAGTTGATCGAATCGGCCCGTTCGGGTGGCCGGGCAGATCGGCGTATTTCACTCGATCGCGCAAGGGTTGCGACGTCGAAACGGAAAGCCGGCCCGCGCCCACGCGGACCGGCTCCGGAAGTACCCGGTACTGATTGCCCGACGTCGCCCGACTACCGGCTTGTCACGGGTGGCCTGTCACTGACTCGTCGTGCCGAAATCCTCGGGCGAGATCTGGTCCAGGAACTCCCGGAACTTCTCGACCTCGTCCTCCTGCTCGTCCGGAATGACGATCCCCGCTTCGTCGAGCACCGCCTCGGCACCGAAGATCGGCGTCCCGGTACGCAGCGCCAGCGCAATCGCGTCGGACGGCCGGGCACTGACCTCGGTCCCGTTCGCGAAGACCAACTCGGCGTAGAACACCCCTTCACGCAGATCCGTGATCCGGATTCGGGTCAACTCCTGACCAAGTGCCTCGAGCACATCCCGGAACAGGTCATGCGTCAACGGCCGAGCCGGCACCACGCCCTGCTGCGCAAAGGCGATCGCCGTCGCCTCCACGGGCCCGATCCAAATCGGCAGGTAGCGATCGCCGCCGGTCTCCTTGAGGAGAACGATCGGCTGGTTGGAAGGCATCTCCACCCGGACGCCCACGACCTCAAGCTCGTTCACATCGCCACACTAGCGCGCTCGGGTGACGAGCACAGATCCCCCCGGCCCCATTCGCACACGGATTCGTCGCATTTTCTCCGCCGCCGGTAAACGTGCACCCCCCGGAATTTCACATGACTGCAACGGAATCGGCCGCGCTGAGGGGCTGTGGAGGAGGGGGCGAGAGGGCGGGGGCCGGATGGGTGAGGAGGGGGGTGGCATGGGGTGTTGGGAGCGCTTGGCCTGGCGAGGGGCGGGCGCGGGACGGGTGAGGAGGCGGATGGGCTGCGCCGTCGGCGGGCGGGAACTGCGGGCGCGCGAGTCCGCGGACCCCACCTGCTCGACACGGCCACGACGGACCGGCGGCGAGTCGGCGGCATCCGGTCCGGGGCCGGGTTGAGCCGCGGACTGCCGGCGGGCGGAGCCGGGCGTCCAAGCCGAGCGGGCGGCGATGTCGATCGCGAGGTGTGCTGTTCGGCCCCTCGGGGCCCGCGACACGCCGTTGCCTCGCCGTCCGGCGGCGCGGTGTGTCGTTCGGGACGCGAGCTGTCGTGGCGCGGCGGCCGTCCGCCGCGTGCGCCTGTGCGCGGCGGAGGCCGCTGTCGGTCAGCGGTCCAGGAGGGGGCGTAGGGCGGAGCTGACCAGGACGGTGTGGAGGCGGGAGGTGAGGGAGAGCAGGTCGCGGACGGTTTCCTCGGCGCCGGACTTGGCTCCCGCGCCGCGGCGGTGCAGCAACGGCGCGACGATCTGCTCGGCCAGCGCGGCCTCGCGGTCGGCGGCCGCCTTGACCTGGCGCAGGTGGCGCGGTTCGAGGCCGTACTCGCCCAGCGCGGTGACGAGCCGGGCGACGACGAGGGCGTCGCCGTCGTAGCGGAGGACGGTCCGGGGGACCGGGTCGGCGCCGGACGCCGTGGCGCGTGCGGAGGCCGGGCGGGCGGCGGGCTTGGCCTCGGCGGACGATGCCGCACCGGTCTGGGTGGCGATCGGCGGCGGGGCCGTGGGGCCACCGACCATAGGCCGCTCGGGCGCGTGGGGGGACGACGAGGACGACGTGTTCTCCCCCGCGGCGGTCCCGACAGCATGGCCGGCACCGGGTCGCTCCCGGTCCGGCGCGCGAGAGGACGACGCGGCCTCCCCTGCGGTCGTGTCGAGAGCATCGTCGGCGCCCGGTTGCTCCTGGACACGCGAGTCGGCTGCGGGGCCGGGGAGAGTCCCGACACCGCCGCCGTCCTGCCCCTGATAACCCGCGTCGGCCGCGGGGCCCAGGGGGGTATCGGAGCCGCCGGGCCGTGCCTGGTCGCGCACGTCGGCCAAGGGGCCTTGGAGGACATCGTCGGGTCGGTTCCGACCGGTCGTGTCCGCCACGGGGCCGTCCGGGGCATCGGTGCGCGTCTCTGCGGCGCCCGGGGCGGCCTTCGCCTCGGTGTCCGCAGCGTCGGCGTCGGGCGCCCGGTGGGCGGCCCGGGCCGCTTCGGGCCCCGAGGAGGACGTCAGGGCTGCGGGCGCCGTCGACGGCGCGTCGGTGGGGCTGTCGGGCGCGGCGGCCGCGGCCGAGTCGCCCGACACCGCAGCCGCCTCGTCCGCCGTCTCCGCCGTGGCCGCCGCGGCGGGCTGAGTCTTCGGGGCGGCCGAGGCTGTCGCCGCGGCATCGTCGGCAGCCGGAGCCGGTTCCCCGGGCACCGCGGCCTGGGTGTCGGTCGGCTCCGGCGCCACAGCGGCACGGGCGGAAGGCACGTCGCTCGACATGGCATCCGCGCCGGCATCGGTCGTCCGCCCCGAGCCCGGGGCGTCGTCCGGCGCCGCATCGGCGGCATCCATCGCGTCGGCGGCCCCACGCGCCGCCGGCGGTCCCGCAGAACCGTTCCATTGGGCGTCGAGAACCTGCGCCGACAAGACGTCGACCGCCATCGCGGCACCGTCGCCCGGCACCACGTCGGCAGCGGCGTCGCGCACGGCCCCGACGCCACCGCTAGGCCCGGTCACAGCCGAGTCGACGGCGTCGACCGTCCGTACATCCGCCGACACGCCCGGCACCGCAAAGCCGACGTCACCCGTGACCACGTCGGCGCCCGCGCCACCCTTCACACCATCGTCCGCCGCGCGCCCGGGCTCGAACGCCCGCACGGCTGCGGCTGCTCCCGCGCTGCTCCCCCGCGCCGCCGGAACGCCGGCCGCGGCGTCGGAGTCCGCACCCCCGGCCTCCGGCCCCGCGACCTCCACCACCCGCCGCGCCTCGATCAGCCCGAATTCCTCCAGGCGGGTGAGGGCCGCGTCGTCTATCCCCGCCGCCGCCAGCAGTTCGGCCCGGGTGAAGTACACCGGGGCCGGGGGTGACGCGTCGGCGGCGGCCAAGGCCGCGCCGAGGCCGTCCTCGGCCGGTTCCAGGCCGCGGTCGATGGCGTCGAGGTGGTCCTTGATCACCTTGAGCGGCAGGTACTGGTCGCGCTGGGCGCGCAGCACGTAGCGCAGGCGGTCGAGGTCCGACGGTCCGAACTTGCGGTAGCCCGAGGGCGTGCGCTGCGGCTCGACGAGGCCTTCCGCTTCCAGGAAGCGGATCTTGGAGACGCTGACGTCCGGGAACTCCGGACGCAGCAGCGCCATCACCTCGCCGATACCGACCAGCGCACGTCCGCCGCCGGCCCGCGGCGGCGTTGATGTCACGCGTGCTCCCCGCTGCCGATCTGCGCGTGGCGGCTCGGGAAGAACACCAGGCGGTACTTGCCGATCTGTACCTCGTCGCCGGCCGCGAGCGGCACCTCGTCGATGCGCTGCCGTCCGACGTAGGTGCCGTTGAGGCTGCCCACGTCGGCGACCGTGAACCCGGCGGCGCCGCGCCGGAATTCCGCGTGGCGGCGGGACACCGTCACGTCGTCCAGGAAGATGTCGCTCTCCGGGTGGCGGCCCGCGGTGGTGCGGTCCGAGTCGAGGAGGAAGCGGCTGCCCGAGTTCGGTCCGCGGCGTACCACCAGCAGGGCGGTGCCCGGCGGGAGGGCCTCGACCGCGGCCTGCGCCTCGGGGCTGAGGACCTCGCGCGGCGCGGGTTCGGCGTCGAGGGCCTCGATGCCGGTGATCGAGATCGTCGACGTCTGCTCGGACGGGCGTTCGACGTCCGGCCGCAGCGGGTTGCCGCAGTTGGAGCAGAAGCGGCTGCCGGCCGGGTTCGGGTTGCCGCAGTTGGCGCACGAGATCGTGTCGGCTGGCGCGCCGTACGGCACCGGCCCGGGCTGCGGCTGACCGCCGTACGGCTGCGGCGCCGGAGCGCCCGGATGGCCTCCGCTTATCCGCGGGTCGGCGCCGGACGCGGCGCCCGGCGGAACCGCGCCCGGAGCGGCCGGACCGGTCCCGGGGTACGGCACGCCGGCCGGAGGCTGCTGCGGCGCCTCCTGCTCCGCGCGACGCGAACGACCGAACAGCCTCGCGAACAACTTCACGCGAGAACCTCCCCGAGAGAGCCAGGCCCGCCCATGGGGCAGGTACATGTCGTAGTTGTACTGAAGGTTGTACTCAATGTCGTGCAGAAAAAGGTTGTACTCGAAATGGTGCGGAAGATCCGCGGGACACCCGACGCGTTCATGATCGGTCAGGCGTCCAGGCTCTTGACGTACGTCGCGGCGTCCCACAGCGCGCCGGGCGCGGCGGGGTCGTCGGGGCGTACCTCGAACATCCAACCGTCGCCGTACGGGTCGGAGTTGACGAGTTCGGGCACGGTATCCAGCACGTCGTTCACGGCGACAACGGTTCCGCTGACGGGGGCGTAGACGTCGCTGACGCTCTTCGTCGACTCCAGTTCGCCGCACGGCGTGCCGCCTTCGACGACCGCGCCGACCCGAGGCGGCGTCACGAACACGATGTCGCCGAGGGCGTCCTGCGCGTATTCGGTGATGCCGATCCGCACGGTCCCGTCCACGTCGCCGAGGGAGCGCACCCACTCGTGCTCCGCCGTGTACGTGAGGTCCTCGGGATACATGCGGGATCCGTCCTGTCTTCCTTGCCTCGTGTCGCCTCGTGGGCCGCCGGATGGCGCTGCCCGGAACTGCGGGTACGGCGGGCCGGCAGCGCTGGTCCGCCGCCGCTCACGACGATTCTGTCAGGTCTCGATCATCGCGGGGTCAGCCCTTGTCGTCGCCCGGTGCCGTGCGAGCGTAGTCAGGCGCCGTCGGCACCCGCAAGGCGTCGACGACGACCTGCTGAGAGGGCGTCACCACGGCTTGGGCCTGCTTCTTCTCCAGGGTGCGGATCACACCGCCGGGGATGTTCAAAGCAGGTTGCAGGTCTTGGGGGTTGCCGATGACCTTGAACGTGTACGGCGCGGTCACGCGCTGCCCGTCGACGACGATCTGACCCTGCGTCGGTTCGTCGAACCACGTGGACGCGACGACCCGGACCTGGTTGATCTGGATCGCCTCGGCGCCCGCCGCGCGGAGTTCCTGCAGCGTGTCGAGCAGCATGTCGGGGCGGACGTTGCCGAGCGGGTCGTTGATGGTCAGCGTGATGCCCGGGCCGGTGGCTTTGACGGTACCCGCGAGGATGCCGAGGACTTGGGCGCGCTGCTCGGTCTGCTGACGGGCTTCCTCGGCCCGGTTGTTGCTGCTTTCCAGTTGGTCGCGGGCCACTTCGAGCCGGTGCTTCTCGGAGTCGAGGCGCTGGGTGCGCTGTTCGAGTTCGTCGAGGATCCGCACCAGGTCGGACTCGCGCGCCCCGCGCAGCGGATCGGACTCGGTGTTGCTGCGGACCTGGATGGCGAGCCCGGCCCCGAGCGCGAACAGCAGCAGCCCGACGATCAGTTGGGCCCGGCTGACGCGGGGCGGCCAGACGGCGCCGAGGAGCCGGCGGCGGCCGGTGGGTTCGTCGGTGTGGGGGTGCTCGGGGAAGTCGGAGGTGTCGGGGTCGTCCGGATCGTCGGGGCCTTGCGGCCCGTCGGGGCCGTCGGGTCCGTCGCCGCCGGGACCGCGCGGGCCTTGGGGGCCGCGAGGGCCCTGGGGACCGTTGCCGTCCCCGGGCGCGCCGTCGTGACCGGCGTCGGCGTGGCCGGCGCCGCGCTCGTCGTGCGGACGGCCGCGGTCGTCGGCGGAACGCTTGGCGTCGCTCCCCCGGTCGGGACCGGGCGCCGCGGACGGATCACCGGGCTCGCCGGGCGTGCCGACCGGCTCCGGGAGTTCGGACGTGGTGCCGGACATGCCTTCGGCGCGGAACAGCCGCGACACGCCGCCGCGTGCCCCGCGCCCCGCCGCGTGCCCGGGCTCGCCGCCGTGTCCGGACCTCCGCGGACGCAGCGGCACGACGTCGCCGCCCCGCCCGGCATGCGCGGCCCGCCCGCGGTCGGACGCCCGATGGCCGGGCGCCGCCGGACGCGCGCCGCCACCGTCGGGTTCCTGGGACGACGCCTGGCCGCGCCGGGGAGCACGGTGGCCGGGCGAAGCCGGACGCGCGCTGTCCTGACCGGGCTCGGAAGGCGCCTCGCCGGGCCGACGCCCGGACGCGGGCGCCTGGCCCGCGGCGCGGTCGGGTCCGTGTTCGGGCGTGTGGCGGTGAGTGGGGCCGTCGTCGCCGGCCGGGGGCGTGCCGGCACCCGGGTGTGTCGGGCGCGCGCCATCCCCACCGGGCTGAGCGACGCCTTCGCCGGGCTGCGTGAGGCCCTCGCCGGGCCGACCCCCGGGCACGCCGTCGGCCGCCCCGTGGAGCCCCAGCGGCTCGGTGCCACGCCGCCCGTCGCCCGGCCCTGGCACTCCACCGCGCGGAAGCCCCGACGCGGAAGCATCGCCGCTCGGCCCCGCCACGCCCCCGGAGTCCGGCCTGGGAGCCCGGCGCATGTCGACGGGCGCGCGCAGGCCGCCGTGGGGCGGCTGCGGCTGCGGCGCAGTGTCGTCGGGAAAACGTCCAGGCGCCACGCCGCCGCGCGGATCAGCCGACGCGGCGCCACCGGTCGGCGGGCGCAGCGACGCGGTGTCGCCACCGGGCCTCGCGGCCCCGAACTCCGGCTCGGGCGCGCGACGACCGTCACCGAGGCCCGGCCGCCTGCCCTGCGGCAGCCGTGCCGCGGAGTCGTCGGCGGGGTGTCCGTGCGGCGCGCGGCCGCGCGGATCGGTCGACGACGCGTCCCCGACCGGCGGGCGCAGCGCCGCGGTGTCTCCGGAGGCCCCGCCCGTCGGACGAGGCGCCTGGGGGCCGTCTCCGGCCCCGCCGAAGTCCGGCTGCCGCGTCTCCGCAGCCGCGGTACGGTCCACGGACCCGCTCGCGCGCCCCGGAGCGCCTTGCGGCGACGCCCCCGGCGGGCGGACCGCCGCGCCGAACCCGCTGTCGCCGTCGTCGAAGCCGGGGCCGTACGGGTTCGCGACCTCGCCGGGCCGCTGCGGCGGCAGATCGCCCCGCGGCCGGTCGGCGGCTTCCGGACCTTGTCCGGCCACCCCGGCACGCGCACCGGACGGCCGCATGTCGCCGCGCCGCGCGTCACCCGCGCGCGACAGATCAACCCGCCGCGGCAATTCCGCGGACGCACCGGAGCGGCGGCCGGCGTCCGAGGCGGAAGCATCGGCGGCAGCGGCCTGCCAGGTCTCGCCCGGAGCCGAACCGCCCGGCGCCGCGGGCACCGACGATCCGCCGCCAAGCCCCTCCACCAGCCGCCCGAGCGCCGCGAACCCCGGCTCGGGAGCGGCGGGACCCGGAGGCGGCACGGAATTTCCGCCGCGAGCCGTCGGTGTGGGAGTCCGCGGCTGCGTGGAGGCCGCGCCTGCGGCTTCCCGTCGCGCGGTGTTCCACGGGTCGGCGGTCGGCATGCCGGACGAGTCGGCCGGCCGGGGCGCGACGTGGTCTTCCGAGGCTGCTGCCTGACCCGCGGGCCGCGAGGGACCGGTGGTCCGCGGCGCGGCGACTCCCGGTCGCGGTCCCCAGCCTTCCGAAGCAGCCGAGTCGGCCGAAGCCACCGGGTCCGGGGTCACCGGGGTCACCGGGGTCACCGGCAAGTCCGTCACCCGACGCGGCAGCCCACCATCCGCCGCGGGTTCGGACTCGCTTGCAGCTGCCCGACCGTCGGTCGGCGCGCCCGGCCCGTCGCCCGGCCCGTCGCCCGGCGCGTTGCGCCGCCGAGGAATCGCCTCGGCAGCCGGCGCCCCCGCTTCCGCCGCCTCCAAGTCGCGGAACCTGCGGAACGCCGGCATCTCGGGCCGCCCCCGCCCCGCGCCGCCGCTGTTTCCGGCAGCGTCGGCGCGCCCGGCGGGTCCTCCGCTGTCGGGCGCGTCCTCGCGTCCCCGGGAGCCTTCCCAGGCGTCCGTCCCGGCACGGTCGTCGGCGCTGCCGCGGCCCGCAGACCCTTCACCGCTCGGCCCGCGCTCGCGTCCGGGAGCACCGTCCCAGGCGTCCGTCCCGCCGCGGCCGGCAAATCCTCCGTCGTCCGCGGTCTCGCCGAGCCGGGCGCCGGCACCGCGGCCGTCCACCCGGTCACGGGCCTCGACGCCGTCGAACCAGCCCGACCCGTCGCGGCCCGCGGACCCGCCTTCCGCGGTCTCGCCGCGCCCCGGCGCGGCCTCGTGCCCGGCGAAGCCGTCGGAACCTCCGTCCGCCAAGCCGTCAGCCAAGCCGCCGTGCGGCTCTTCGCCATGGCCGCCGTCTCCGGATCTCCCCACCCCCGGCCTGTCGTCCGCCATGTCTCGCACCCTCTCAGGCCCGGAACACGTGCCGGCGGATCGCCGCGGCGTTGGAGAAGATGCGGATGCCGAGGACGACCACCACGCCGGTGGACAGCTGCGCGCCGACGCCGAGCTTGTCGCCGAGGAACACGATCAGGGCCGCGACCACGACGTTGGACAGGAACGACACGACGAAGACCTTGTCGTCGAAGATGCCGTCGAGGAGCGCGCGGAGGCCGCCGAAGACGGCGTCGAGCGCGGCGACCACCGCGATGGGCAGGTACGGCTCCAGTTCGTGCGGGATGACCGGGCGGGCGAAGAACCCGACCACGACCCCCAGCGCCAGGCCGAGTACCGCGATCACGCTAGTCCTTCCTCGGGCGTCGGCGCGGAGTCGCGCGCGGCCGCGTTGTTCGACGGGTGCGCGGTGGCCGCGCCCGTGGCGGATTTGCCGTTCTTGGGCGGTGACGTGCTGTTCCGCGGGGTCGCCGGGGCTTTGCTGCCCGGAGTCGCGGGGGCCCCGGACGTCGGGGTGGGAGACACCGTACCGGTCTGCGGCGTGCCCGAGGGGCCGGGCGCCTGCGTGGGGCCCGCGGACTGGGCGGGGGCGGGCGGTGCGCCTGCCGGTTGGGCGGCCCGGAGCTGGATGCCGATGGCGGCGGGGAGCTTGATGCTCTTCTGCGTCGCGAACGTCGCGCGGATGCCGTACCGCTCGCTCAGCGCGTGCAGGTAGCGCCCGTCGGAGCTGTCCTGGAAGGCGACTTGCATCTTCTTGCCGTTGCCGATCGCGAGGATCGTGTACGGCGGCGACAGCGGCCGGTTGTCCACCAGGATCGACGCCCCCGCGGCGCGGATCGCGGAGAGTGCCGTGAGGCGCTGGCCGTTGATCCCTATCGCTTCGGCGCCGGCCTGCCACAGGCCGTCGACGACGCGCTGCAGGTCGCGGTCCAGGACACGGCCGTTGGCGAGGTCCTCGGCGGCGCGCGGGTCCTTGTTGGCGCCGTCGGCGCCGTCGGACTGGGCGGCGTCGTCGACGACGACCTTGAGGCCGGGGCCTTCCACCGGGTCGGCGCCGGTGAGCAGCGCAAGGAGGTTGACGCGTTCGATTTCGTCGGGCGTCAGGTTCTTGTCCTGCATCGCGTCGACCTGGTCGCGCAGCGCGGCGACTTCCTTCTCCAACTGGTCGGCGGTCGTCTCCCGGGTGTGGATGCGCGCGATGAGGTCCCGGCGTTCCTTCTCGGCCTGCGGGGCGGCGATGCGGACCTGGATGGCGGCCATGGTGACGACCGCCGCGATGAGGCCGACGCCGAGCATGACCACGAGGCGGGCGCCGGGGGCGCGGCTGAGGGCGGTGCCCTGGCCGCGCACCGCGCGGCGGGCGGTGGCCTCGGCGTATCCCTCGTCGAGGCTGTGATCCATGATGTTGATCAGCAGCGACATGGACGCGTCGGGCCGCCGGTATTGGGCCTGCCGGGCCGGACCGGGTGTGGGCTTCGGCGTCATGCGCCATATCGTTCCATGCCTGCCCGGCCCGGCGTATGAGGGCCCGGGAGCGGGCGTGCGCGGGGCACGCGGCGCGGCCGGAAAGCACCCCGCCGCGCGCCCCCCGAAGCACCCTGCCGAGCGCCCCGGAAACGCCGGTCAGTCGCCCGCGCGCTCCACGACGTGCGACCACTCGTCGAGGAGTTCCGCGGCGGCCGCGTCGTCCGGGCCTTCGGCCCACAAGTGCGTGACGGCTTCGGCGACATCGGGCAGCACGAGCACCCAGCGGCCGTCGGATTCGACGACGCGGACGCCGTCCGTGGTGTCGATGCCGCGCTCCCCCGCCGCCTCGACGACCGAGCGCATGACCATGCCCTTGGCCGCCCACGGCGTCGGCACGTCCCGGCGCAGCACATGCGCCCGCGGGATCCGCGCATCGATCTGACTGAGCGTCAACTGGGTGCGGGCGACCAGCCCGATGAGCCGGACGAACGCCGCCGTCCCGTCGAACACCGTGCTGAACTCCGGGATCACGAACCCACCGCGCCCGTCGCCGCCGAATACCGTGCCGTCCTTCGACGCCACGCGCGCCAGGTCGTCGGGCGACGTCGTCGTCCACCTCACCTGCACGCCGTGGTAGGCCGCGACCTGCTCGGCGATCCGCGTCGTGGTGACCGGCAGGGCGATATCGCCGCCGCGCCGCTCCGCGGCCACCAGGTCGAGGAACACCAGCAGCGCGCGGTGGTCGTCGATGATCCGGCCGCGTTCGTCGACGAGCGACATGCGTTCCCCGACCGGGTCGAAGCGGACCCCGAACGCGGCACGCGACGACGACACCATCTCGCCGAGCCGGATCAGGCCCGCCGCGCGGTCCTCCGCGGTCTCGGTCGGCCGGGCGTCGTCCAGGCCGGTGTTGATCGACAGCGCGTCGATGCCGAGCCGGCCGAGCACGCTCGGCAGCAGCAGCGCCGCGTTGCCGTGCGCCGCGTCGACGACGACCTTGAGCCCGGCGTCGGCGACGCCGGTGATGTCGACGGTCTTCAGCAGCGAACCCGCATAGCTGTCGAACGGGCGTGACGGGAAAGTGAGTTCGCCGATCTCGCCGGGGAACGCACGGCGGTACTCCTGCCGCCCGAACACCCGGTCGAGCTTGCGCTGCTGGGCCTGCGACAGGTCGGCGCCGCGTTCGTCGAAGAACATGATGTCGACGGAGTCCGGCACCCCGGGCGTCGTGCGGATCATGATGCCGCCCGCCGAGCCGCGCGCGGTCTCCTGACGGGCCACCGGCATCGGCACGTTCTCCAAGTCGCGCACGTTGATCGCGCTGGCCTGCAGCGCCGAGATCACCGCCCGCTTGAGGGCCCGCGCACCACGCGAGTGGTCGCGCGCGGTGGTGACCGTCGCGCCCTTCTTCAACGTCGTCGCATAGGCGCCGGCGAGCCGGACGGCGAGTTCCGGGGTGATCTCGACGTTGAGGATGCCGGACACACCGCGCGGCCCGAACAGGTTCTTCTGCCCGCGCGACTCCCAGATCACCGACGTGCTGACGACCGCGCCCGCCTCGATGGTCTTGAACGGGTAGACGCGCACGCCCGTCCCGACGAGGGACTCCTCCTCGATCAGGCACTCGTCGCCGATCACCGAGCCTTCCTCGATCCGCGCCGCCCGCATCACGTCGGTGTTCTTGCCGACGACGCAGCCGCGCAGGTTGGTCTGCGGGCCGACGTAGACGTTGTCGTGGATGACGGCCTTGTGCAGGAACGCACCGCGCTTCACGACGACGTTGCTGCCGAGCACGGTGTGCTCGCGGATCTCGACGCCGCCCTCCACCTTCGCGTAGTCGCCGATGTACAGCGGGCCCTTCAGCACGGCGTCGCGGTCGACCTCGGCGCCTTCCGCGACCCACACGCCGGGCGACAGCTCGAAGCCGTCGATGTCGACGTCGACCTTGCCGTCGAGGACGTCGGCCTGCGCCTTGACGTAGCTCTCGTGCGTGCCCACGTCCTCCCAGTAGCCCTCGGCGACGTACCCGTAGACGGGCTTGCCCTCCTCGAGGAGCTTGGGGAAGACGTCGCCGGACCAGTCGACGGACACGCCCGCCGCGACGTAGTCGAAGACTTCCGGCTCCATCACGTAGATGCCGGTGTTGACGGTGTCGGAGAAGACCTGCCCCCACGTGGGCTTCTCCAGGAAACGGTCGACGCGTCCTTCGTCGTCGATGATCGTGATGCCGAACTCGACCGGGTCGGGCACCCGGGTCAGGCACACGGTCACCAAGGCGCCCTTGGCGCGGTGGTACTCGACCAGCTTCGTCAGGTCGAAGTCGGTCAACGCGTCGCCGGAGATGACCAGGAAGCTGTCGTCCCTGAGCGCTTCCTCGGCGTTCTTGACGCTGCCTGCGGTGCCGAGAGGGGTCTCCTCGTTCGCATACGTCAGGTGCATCCCGAGATCCTCGCCGTCGCCGAAATAGTTCCGGACGAGCGACGCGAGGAACTGCACGGTGACGACCGTCTCGGAGAACCCGTGCCTCTTCAGCAGCCTCAGCACGTGCTCCATGATCGGGCGGTTCACCACGGGCAGGAGCGGCTTGGGCATGCTTGAGGTCATCGGGCGCAGGCGGGTCCCTTCACCGCCTGCCATGACGACGGCCTTCATCGAGTCACGTCCTCCTTCGCTTCGCTTCGTCCGCGCGGAGTGGCTCCCGGCAACGCGGGATGCCTCGCGGACGGCTGGGCAGGGGCCGTGCTACGCGTACCCGGTCCCCGCCTGTTTCACCGCGGCAACCAGCCGTCTGGCCTGTACCGCGTACAGAACTCCTGCCCACCAGTACAGAGCGATACCCCACCAAGCGAAGGCCCAGCCGAAGATGGCGGCGAGAGTTGCGACACGTCCCGTGTCGTCGCTGAGCAGCAGCAACGGGAACGCGTACATCAGGTTGAACGTCGCCGCCTTGCCGATGAAAGAGACCGGCAGGAGCCCGTAGCCGTACTTCCGCAAGTACGGGAACAGCGCGCCGATGAACAATTCGCGCGCCACGAGAATGCCGGTCACCCACAGGGGCAGGATGTCGCGGACCGTGAGACCGATGATCGTGGAGATGATGTACAGCCGGTCGGCCGCCGGGTCCAGGATCTGGCCGACCCGGCTGATCTGGTTCCACTTGCGGGCCAGCTTCCCGTCCAGCCAGTCGCTGACCCCGCTGGCCATCAGGATGACCAGCGCGATGATGTCGTGCTTCGGTCCGCCGAACTCCGGCCACAGGACCAGCCACAGGAACACCGGCACGCCGAGCAGCCTCAGGAAGCTCAGCACGTTCGGAATGGTGAGCACCCGGTCGGTGGTCACCGCAAGGTTGCCGCCCGTCGCGGGGCGCGGAGCCGGGCCGCCGTCGGACGGGCCGGGCTCGGGTGCGGGGTGCTGGGCCGCCACGACCACTCGTTCTCCAGATCAGGGCGTCACTCGGGGCGGGAACCGCCGGACGGAACGGACGCCCTGAGCGTATCGGTGCGCGCCCCGCCCCCGGACCCGCGCCCCGCTTCCCCGGTCGGCCGCAGCGCCAGATAGGCCGCGACGGCGACCAGCAGCAGCCCCGCGAACAGGTACGCGTTCCCGGCCAGGAACTGCACCGCATCCCAGTGGTGCTCGCGGTCGTCGGCATACGGCAGCTTCCACAGCAGCCCCTGCGGCGTCAGCGCCGGCCGCCCCGGCAACGCCATCGGCCACGCGAACGCGAGCAGCACGAATCCGACCGGGAACGCCGCCCACGCCGCCTTCACCGCCCACGAACCCGCCGCCCGCCCGCGCGTGACGGCGACGTGCACCACCAGCACCAGCACCGGCGCGACCCACACCCAGTGGTGCGTCCACGAGATCGGCGACACCAGCAGCCCCGTCACCCCGCACGTCACCACCGCGGCGAGTTCCTGCCCCCGCCGGGACAGCAGCGTCGCCGCCCCCAGGCCGGCGACCGCGGTCGCCGCGCACAGCAGCAGCCACAGCGGCGCCGCCCCGCCGTCGAAGACCCGGCGCAGCATGCCGTTGAACGACTGGTTCGAGATGAAGTCCTGCCCGACGTTGTCGCCCACGCCGATCGCGTCGAACCAGTACTTGCGGGACGCCGCCGGAATCAGCAGCCACGAGCCCAGCACCGTGGCCGCGAACGTCGCCACCGCGACGGCCGCCGCCCGGAACCGCCGGGTCAGCAGCAGGTACACGACGAAGATCCCGGGCGTGAGCTTGAACCCCGTCGCCAGCCCGATCAGCGCGCCCTTCCACCAGCGGCTGTCCGGGAACGCCAGGTCGACCAGCACGACCGCCAGCAGGATCACGTTGACCTGCCCGAACAGCAGCGTCTGCTGTACCGGCTCCAGCCACAGCGCAGCCCCCGCGACCGCGAGCGTCGCACCCGCCCGGCCCCAGGAACGCCGGTAGTGCAGCATCCCCCACGACACCCAGACGATCACCAGCAGCGACGCCAGCGTCAGCCCCGTGACGACGAGCTTGAGCGTGCCGAACGAGAACGGAAGCTTGTAGAAGACCAGCGCCGCGAACGGCGGATAGATGAACGGCAGCTTCCCCTCGCCGAAGCGGTGCGTGTAGAGCCGGTGCTGCGCCCGCTCCAGGGAGTGCCCGGCGTCGTTGTAGACGCCCAGGTCGATCAGCCGCCACAGCGCGTCGGGCTGGTGGCGCACGGTCAGCACCCATGCGGTGGCCGCGGTGGCGGCGACGAGCAGGCCGAACGGAAGCCACCAGCGCGCCGGAAGGGTTCGCATGGCGGCATCATGGCGCCGCGCGGGGGGCGCACGCCATTCAGACGCGCGCCCTGCGCCGCGGTGGCGCCAAACGGGTGAAAGCGGGACGGGGCGGGCAGGCGAACCGGGACGGTTCGGGCGGCCTGCCGCTCAGGACTCCGCGGCGACCTTCTCCGCCCGGGGCCGCGGCGCGACGTCGGCGGGTTCGGCCTCCGTCTCGGCGCCGGTCTCCGCGGCGGCGGTCGTGCGCAGCACCCACCAGGCGACCAGCACGGTGAGCGCGATGCCGACGAACAGGTAGCTGTTGCCGACGAAGTACTGCCACACGTTCCACCGGTTCTCGCGCTTGCCGTCGCGCGGCGCGAGCCAGATGAGGCCCCACGGCTGGAGCTTCTGCCCGCCGTCCCAGTGGCCGTCCACGTCGAGCGACAGCGGCCAGGTGCCGTAGAAGGCCAGGAACGCCGCGGTGGCGTACCACCACATCCGGCGGCGCAGCCGCAGCGCGTGGTGCAGCAGCAGCACGAACGCGGGCACCACCCACACCCAGTGGTGCGACCACGAGATCGGCGACACCAGCAGGCTGAGCACGCCGACCAGGACGACACCGAGGAGTTCCTGCCCGGCAAGCGAGGCCTTGGCCGCGGCGACCATCACGAGGATCGCAAGGGCGGCGCAGCACAGCAGCCACAGCATGCTGCTGAGCGACTCGCTGTCCAGCATGCGCCGGAACATGCCCTGCACGGACTGGTTGTTGAGGGTGCCGACGGGGAGCTGTTCGCTGACCCGGTTGTTGATCTCGGCGATGTCGCTCCAGTACTTCGCCGACGCGCTCGGCAGCAGCACGAAGCCGAGGCCGATGGTGCCGAGGAAGGTGCCGAGCGCGACGCCCGCGGCACGGAACCGGCGGGTCATCGCCAGGTAGACGATGAAGATCAGCGGCGTGAGCTTGAACCCGGCGGCCAGGCCGACGCCCACGCCCTTCCAGCGGCGGGTGTCGGGCTGCCCGAGGTCGAACATGAGGACGGCGAGCAGCGCGAGGTTGACCTGTCCCCATTCGAGGGTCCACACGACCGGCTCGAACCACAGGACGACGGCGAAGGTCGCGAGCGTGGCGCCCGCACGCCCCGCCGAGCGGCGGTAGCCGAGCATGCCCCACGACGTCCACACCACCGCGGCGAGCGCGAGGAGGCTGGTGACGGTCATGAACCACTTGAGCCCGGCGAAGCCCATCGGGACGAGCCCGAAGAACGTCAGCGCGGAGAACGGCGGGTAGATGAACGGCAGCTTCCACGTGCCGAAGTTGCTCGTGTACAGCGCGTCCTGATTGTCCTTCAGCGAGTCGACCGCGTTGTAGTAGACGCTCAGGTCGAGCATGTTCCACATCACCGTGCGCTGCAGGTACGCCCATATGCCCCAGACCGCGAGGGCGAGGACGGCGGCGGCGATGCCGATGCGCAGCAGGCGCTGCTGGTTGCCGAAGGTCTTGTCGCGGTGCGTTCCGTAGGGGGTCCGCGGTGCGCGCGTGCACAGCTCACGGCAAGACGTGACGAGCACGCGTGGGAAGGACATAACGGCAGGGGACTCCAGGGACGCGCGGGAAGGCCGGCGACGGCGGCCGGGGTCAGGATATCGGCCGACTCCCGAGCCAGATGACGCCTTGTGAGCCGCCTCGGCACAGTATCACCGTGCTCGGACGGTACCGGGTTCCCCGTGCGCCGCTTGCCGCACTGGCGTTTCTTGTTGCGCGTTTATTGCTGTTTCGTGTTCCGTTCGCGTCCCAGTCGCGCATAGAAACCGAGGATTTCCATGTCGTCCACCGAACCGGGGTTGACGGCGGTGTCCAGGCTTTTGCCTTGCAGGAGTTTCTTCACCGGGATTTCGATGCGCTTGCCGGTGAGGGTGTGCGGGACGCCGGGCGCTTCGAGGATCTCGTCGGGGACGTGCCGCGGCGAGACCTCGGTGCGGATGACCTGCTTGATGCGGTCGCGCAGCGCGTCGTCGAGGACGGCGCCGGGCGCGGGCACCACGAACAGCGGCATCCAGTAGCCGCCGTCGGGCTGCTCGATGCCGACCACGAGCGACTCGGCGACCTCCGGGATGCGTTCGACGGCCTCGTAGATGTCCGCGGAGCCCATCCGGACGCCCTGCCGGTTGAGCGTCGAGTCGGAGCGGCCGTGCACGACGACGGTGCCGCGGCCGGTGAGGGTGATCCAGTCGCCGTGCCGCCACACACCCGGGAAGGTGTCGAAGTAGGCGGCGCGGTAGCGCTCGTGGTCCGGGTCGTTCCAGAAGAACACCGGCATGGACGGCATGGGCTTGGTGATGACCAGTTCGCCGACCTCGTCCACGACCGGACGGCCCGCTTCGTCCCAGGCTTCGACGGCGCAGCCGAGCAGCCGGGCCTGGAGTTCGCCGCAGTACACCGGCAGCGTCGGGACGCCGCCGAGGAAGGCACTGCACACGTCGGTGCCGCCGCTGACGGACGCGAGCCACACGTCGGGGTGCGCGGCCTCGTACACCCAGCGGAAGCCGTCCGGCGGCAGCGGCGACCCGGTGGTGCCGAGCGCGCGGACCTTGGACAGGTCGTGGGTGTCGCGGGGGCGCAGGCCCTTCTTGCGGCAGGCCATGACGTAGGCGGCGCTGGTGCCGTAGACGGTGGTGCCGGTGCGTTCGGCGACGGTCCACTGCACGTCGGGGCCGGGGTGGCCGGGGCTGCCGTCGTACAGCACGATCGTCGCGCCCACGAGGAGGCCGCCGACCAGCAGGTTCCACATCATCCAGCCGGTGGACGTGAACCAGAAGAAGCGGTCGCCGGGCCCCAGGTCGAGGTGCAGGGCGTTGTGCTTGACGTGTTCGAGGAGGATGCCGCCGTGGCCCTGCACGATCGCCTTCGGCAGACCGGTCGTGCCGGACGAGTACAGGATCCACAGCGGGTGGTCGAATTCGACGGGTTCGAAGTCCTCGGGAATCCCGGCGTCCCCGGCGGCCGGCTCGGCGACCAGGTCGGCCCACGCCACCGCGTCGCCGTCCGCGGGAGTGCCGAGCAGCGGGACGTGCACGACGGTGCGGACCGTCGGCAGCTCCGCGATCAGCTCGGCGACCTCGGCGCGGCGGTCGATCTCCTTGCCCGCGTAGCGGTAGCCGTCCACGGTGACCAGCGCGACGGGTTCGATCTGCTGGAGCCGGTCCAGGACGCTGCGCGCCCCGAAGTCGGGCGCGCAGGACGACCACACCGCGCCGATGCTCGCGCAGGCCAGCAGCGCGACCACCGCCTCGGGGATGTTCGGCAGGTAGCCGGCCACCCGGTCGCCCGGTCCGATGCCGAGACCGCGCAGCCGGTGCGCGGCCGCGGCGACCTGCCGGCGCAGCTCGCCCCAGCTGATCTCGCGCGGCTCGAGGGACTCGTCGACGTGGACGATCGCGGTCTCGTCCGGGTGGGTCTCGGCGCGGCGCAGCGCATGGCGCGCGTAGTTGAGGCGGGCGCCGGGGAACCAGACGGCGCCCGGCATCCCGGGATCGGCGAGGACGCGGTTCGGCGGGCCGGTGAAGGCGATGTCGAAATAGGCGCAGACCGAGGCCCAGAAACCGTCCGGGTCGTCGACCGACCACTGCCACAGCGCCGCATAGCCCTCGTGGTCGCCCAGCCCCTGCTCGGCGCCGACGTAGGCGGCGAAGTCGGTGATCCGTGCGGCGGCGACCCGCTCCGCGGAGGGGCGCCAGAGGATCTCCGGGACGGCGGGCTGCTGAGCTGCGGAAGGCATGCGCACATGTTGACACGGGGCCACCCGACGAGGGATGTTACTTGCGGTAACACCCCACGACACGGCTTCACGACGAGGAGGGCCCGGGCCATGGCGGTTGCGTCTGGTGTCAAGGACCGCGAGGTGACCGCGGAGCGCCTGTTGGCCGCGTCCGCGAAGCACTCGTTCGACCCGCTCAAGGACATCGACTGGGCGGCCCCGCTGCTGCCCGACACCTACTTCATCGCCGAGGAACGCTGCACCCTCTACGGCACCCGCACCTGGGACCGGATGAGCGGCCGGCAGCGCATCGACCTGAGCCGCCACGAAGTGGCCAGTACCGCCAGCGTCGGCATCTGGTTCGAGGTCATCCTCATGCAGCTGCTGATCCGGCACGCGTACGACCAGGACATGACGAGCCGCCACGTCCAGTACGCGTTCACCGAGATCGCCGACGAATGCCGCCATTCGACGATGTTCGGCCGGATGATCGAGAAGTTCGAGGCACCCAACTACGGCCCCGGCAAGCACGCGCACGAACTGGGCCGGGTCATGAAGACCATCGGCTTCGGCATCCAGACGTTCGCCGCCGCACTCATCGCCGAGGAGATCCTCGACACCGCGCAGCGCGAAATGATGCAGGACGTGACGATCCAGCCGCTGGTCCGCGGCGTGGCACGGATCCACGTCATCGAGGAAGCCCGGCACGTCCGCTACGCCCGCGAAGAGGTCGTCCGCCGCGCGCCGCGCCTCAACCGCGCCGAGATGGCCTTCAGCCGCCTCGTCATCGCGCGCTCCGCACACGTCATCGCCCGGCACCTGATCCACCCCGGCGTCTACGCCGCGGTCGGCCTCGACCCGAAGCTCGCCCGCGCCGAAGCCCGCGCCAACCCCCACCACCACGAGACCCTCCGCGCCTGGGCGCGCCGCCTGGTCGCGTTCTTCGAGGAAAACGACCTGATGGCAGGCCCCGGACTGGCCCTGTGGCGGCGCAGCGGACTGGTCGCCCCGGACTACCGGCCGCCCGCGAAGGCACTCGCGGTGTGACGCGGTGTGAGCATTGCGACTGCCCACCTCCTTGCCCCGGGTAACTGACGTACCGTCAGAATAGGGGGACGGGGCCCGCCCGGCCCCGGACCGACCCCAAGGCGCCAGCCTCCACCGGAACCCTCCGGAGAGGACTGCACCCGACACGAAGGAGGCCCGGGCGATGAAGGACCACAAGCCCGTGGTCCCGGGCTGGTTCACCGCGGACGACGAGGACTTCCGCCTCCTCGGCACCCGGTGCACCGCCTGCGGGACCGTGTTCTTCCCCCGGCAGGACACGTTCTGCAAGAACCCCGCGTGCGCGGGCCGTGAATTCGAAGAGGTCAAGCTCTCCGGGCGCGGGACCGTGTGGTCGTACACCAACGCGGGATACCGCCCGCCGGCGCCGTACGTGTCGGACCCGGACACCGAATGGGTGCCGTTCACCATCGTCGCCGTCGAGCTGGCCGAAGAAGGCATGATCGTGCTCGGCCAGGCCGAGCCCGGCATCACCGTCGACGACCTGACCGTCGGCGCCGAGGTCGAGGTCGTCCCGGGCGTGCTCTACGAGACCGACGAGCACGTCTACACCACCTGGAAGTTCAAGCGGACGGGAGCGGCATCGTGAGCGACCGCGAAATCGTCGTCCTCGGCGCGGGCATGCACCCGTGGGGCAAGTGGGGCCGCAACTTCGTCGAATACGGCATCAAAGCGGCCCAGGACGCCCTCGCCGACGCCGGCCTCGACTGGCGCGACATCCAGTACGTCGCCGGCGCCGACACCATCCGCAACGGCTACCCCGGCTTCGTCGCGGGCGCCACCTTCGCGCAGGCCCTCGGCTGGACCGGCGCCCGGGTCAGCAGCTCCTACGCGGCCTGCGCCTCCGGCTCGCACGCCATCGCCAACGCCCGCGCGCAGATCCTCGCCGGCCTCGTCGACGTCGCCCTCGTGGTCGGCGCCGACGCCGCCCCCAAGGGCTTCTTCGCCCCCGTCGGCGGCGACCGCCCGGACGACCCGGACTGGGTCCGCTTCCACGTCCTCGGCGCCACCAACCCGACCTACTTCGGCCTCTACGCGCGCCGCCGCATCGACCTGTACGGCGCCACCGTCGAGGACTTCGCCCGCGTCAAGGTCAAGAACGCCAAGAACGGCCTCGCCAACCCGAACGCCCGCTACCGCAAGGCGTTCACCCTCGACGACGTCGCCGCGTCGCCGGTCGTCGCCGACCCGCTGCGCCTGATGGACATCTGCGCCACCTCCGACGGCGCCGCCGCGGTCGTGCTGTGCAGCAAGGAGTTCGCCGCCAAGCGCACCACCAAGCCGGTGCGCATCGCCGCGGTCTCCACGGTCACCCCGACCTTCCCCAGCGCCATCATCGAAATGCCGGACATCGCCACCGACTCGTCCGCCGCCGTCGCGCCGAACGACCTGTCGTTCCGCGCGTCGCTCGCGCAGGCCGCCTACGACGAGGCCGGCATCGGCCCCGAGGACCTGAGCCTGGCCGAGGTCTACGACCTCTCCACCGCCCTGGAACTCGACTGGATCGAAGACCTCCAGATCTGCGGCCGCGGCGAAGCGGAGAAGCTCCTCCGCGACGGCCAGACGGAGATCACCGGCCGCATCCCCGTCAACGCGTCCGGCGGCCTCGGCTCGTTCGGCGAAGCGGTCCCCGCGCAGGCCATCGCCCAGGTGTGCGAACTGACCTGGCAGCTGCGCGGCCAGGCGGGCGACCGCCAGGTCCCGGACGCCAAGGTCGGCATCACCGCCAACCAGGGCCTGTTCGGCCACGGGTCGTCCATCATCGTGACCCGGTAATACGCCTGTGCGCGGTGTCCCGGCGGCTCCCGCTGCCGGGACACCGGCATTTCCGCTCCCCTCTGCTCCCGCCTGCTCCCCTCTCCACTCCCGGGACCTCCGCAGGACTTCCAGGAAGGTGCGTCTCATGGTCTTTCCGGCCGGTGTCGGCGTCGTCGACACCCTCATGGGTCTCCCCAACAAGGACCGCCGCTGGTGGGCGACCGCCATGGCGGGCACGCTGCGCGACGAGGACTCCCGCAGCGGCATGACGCACCCCGCCGGCTACATGTTCAAAGACCTTCCGGACATGGAGCGCTCCGCCACCTCCGCGGACGACCTCGTCGCCGCCATGGACGCGTTCGGCGTCGACAAGGCCCTCATCCCCGTCTCCTTCGAGGACGAAGGCACCATCGCCGCGGTCAAGCAGTACCCCGACCGGCTGCTCGGCAGCTTCCAGGTCGACCCGTCGCAGGGCATCGTCGAGGGCGTCCGCGCGCTGCGCCGGGCCCACGAAGAGGCCGGCATCGTCGCGGCGTCGTTCTTCCCGTGCGGCTGCACTCCCCCGGTGCCGATCGACGACCGCGCCGCCTACCCGCTGTACGCGGCCTGCGTCGAACTCGGCCTGCCGGTCTTCGTCAACGCGGGCATCCCCGGCCCGCGCGTCCCCGCGACCGCGCAGGACGTCATGCGGTTCGACCAGGTCTGCTACGACTTCCCGGAACTGACCGTCGTCATGCGGCACGGCGGCGAACCCTGGTGCGACCTCGCGGTCAAGCTGATGCTCAAGTGGCCGGGCCTGCACTGGTCTTCGTCGGCGTTCGCACCGAAGCACTACCCGCGCGCGATCATCGACTACGCCAACACCCGCGGCGCCGACAAGATCCTGTACGCGGGCTACTTCCCGTACGGCCTCACCCTCGACCGGATCTTCTCGGAACTCCCGCACGTGCCGCTCAAGGCGGAGGTGTGGCCGAAGTTCCTGCGCGAGAACGCGCTGCGGGTGCTCGGCACCGCCTGACCGCCGAGGGTCGCAGAGAGGCGCCGCGGGCCCGCGAACTGATATACGAGAGACCGCTGATCGCCCGGCCGTGTGGAAGCACGGCCGGGCGTCGTGTGTCGGAAATCGGGGGCGGGTCGCTTTGGTGCTGCGCGGGGTTGTCGTGCGGTGGTGGGTACTGGCGGTGAGCGTGCTGTCGGCGGCAGGTGCGTTGTCGACTGCCGGAGCGGCGACGGCACCGCCGTCGTTGGACACCGCGGCGCGGATCACCGTCTCACCGCGACAGGCCGACGTCGGCACCACGTTGGAGATCCGCGGCACCGGCATGCGCGGCTGCCCGGACGGCAGCATCGACGTGTTCCTGCTGTGGCATCCCGACGGCGGCAACATGGGCGACTACCGGTACCTCCTCGCCGCCGGCCTCCCCATGAACGACGCCAACGGCCACAGCTTCACCCTGCGCCACAAGGTCACCGAACAAGAGGTGGACAGCAACCAGGTCCAGGCCGTGTGCCACGCCGCCGACCGGAAAGCCTCCGCCGGCGTCCCGGTCGTGGTCCCGGTGGAGATGACCGGCCGGTCCCAGGCGGCCGGACGCCCGTCCCGCGCACCCATCGCACCGCCCGCGAACCTCCCCGCGAACTCCGCGACCGCGGTGCCGTCGTCCGGACTGCCCGGGTCGACTTTCGTGGTGTGGATCAAGGCGTCGTGCCCGCGCGGCGACGACATGGCGTCGCTGCGGAACAGCATGTGGGCGGCGTGGGACGAGACGGACCTCCTTCCGGACGACGCACCCTCGACCGCGACCGGCACCGACGGCATCGACCGGGCCATCCGGCTCCAGGTCCCGGTCAGCGGCACGCGCGGCCCCCACAAGATCACGGTGCCGTGCGTCAGCGGCCACGACACCCGCGAGCTGACGACCACCTTCACCGTCACCCCCACCGAACTCGCCGTCACCCCGCGGAACCCCGCACCCGGCGGCCGGTTCCACGCCACCGGCAAGTACTTCACCGGCTGCGCCGATGCCGGTGCGGGACGCACCGGCGAGATCGCCCTGGCCCTCGGCTCCCGCGAGATCGGCCGCACCCAGGTCGCGGCGGACGGCAGCTTCGACGCCGACCTCCTCCTGCCCGCCGACGCCACCGGAAACGTCCCGCTCACCGCGGCCTGCACCATCGACCACTTCGACGGCACCGCACAAGCCGCGCTCACGCTCGCGTCGGCCGCCGCCCCCGCACCGGACACACCGCACAGCAAGGGCGCCCCACTCGCCCCCGGACGCTCCGCATCCGCCGCGCAACTCCCGCAGCCCGCCGACGTGTTCCACCACCCGGGCACGGTCGCCGCGGCCGCGGCCGGCTCGACGATCGCGATCGCGGTCGTCGGGGCGGGCGCGGAGATCGTGAACCGCACCATCGAGGAGCAGCGCCAACGGATCCGCCGGTTCTTCCGCCCGGGCGGCCGGGCGCCGCGCCGCCACCCGCGCTTCCCCAAGCTCCACGTCCTCGCCTTCGTCCTGCTGTCCTCCCTGTTCGCGCTCGTCGCCGACCCGGGGCTGGACTTCGACCGCGGGACGCTGACACTCGGACTGGCGATGGCGGTCGCGGTGCCGCTCGGCGTGCTGACGTACGCGGCGAGCGCGGAAGCATACCGGCGCCGGGTGAGCGGGATACCGTCGGTGCCGTCGCTGGTGTGGGGCGCGCTCGGCATCGCGGCGCTGCTCGCGGTGGTGTCCCGGCTCGCGGACCTGACACCGGGTTACGTCTTCGGACTGGTCCTGGCGTTCACCGCCCTCGGAGCACGGGCGCTGACCCCGGCGCAGGAAGGACGCGCGGTCGGGATCGGCGCGCTGCTCCTCGCGCTGCTGGCCGGCACGGCGTGGGTCGCACGGATCCCCGTGCACGCGGCGGCGGGCGACGCCGCCCACCCCGGGTTCTGGCTGGTCTTCGGCGAGGACGTCCTGACGCAGACGTTCGTCGGCGGCGTGGTGGCCCTGGTCTTCGGCCTACTGCCGATGCGGGGCCTGGACGGCGGTCTGCTGTGGAGCTGGAGCAAGACCGCATGGCTGGCGCTCTACGCCGCGGCGACGTTCCTGTTCGTCCTGGTCCTGACCGACCCGGCGGGCGTCGTCGACGGCACCACCACGGCCATGCTGGTCCGCACCGGCGTCATCTTCGGCGTCTTCTTCCTCGGCTCCCTGGCGTTCGCCGCCTGGTTCCGCCTCCGCCCGGACCCGTCCCGGCCGGTGGCACCGCCCCCGGCCGTCTAGGGAGCCCTCGTTGCCTACGGAACGGGCGCGCTGCCGCCGGTCCACTCGCAGAGCACGGTGAACAGGGCCGCGCCGGCGACCGCGGTGCGGACGCTGCGCAATCCGAGCGATCCGGCGAACACCCGCCGCGCCACGAACCACACGCCGACGAGGAGCAGCGGGACGTAGATCACCAGCGCGGCCAGCGCCAACCCCCATGGCGACACCGCGAGTCCGGCGATGGCAATCGGCCAGGCCGCGGTGGGGCGCGGGCGCGGCGTCTGCTGGACGACGTAGGCCAGGGCCGGAGCCAGCGCCCAATGCACCGGGACGGCAAATCCGCGCAACGCGCCGAAGACCAGCAGCAGGGCGCCGACCGGGGCTGCCCACACGGCTCCGGCGGGGATCTCGCGGTCGAAAATGCGGATCCGGTCGCCGTTGCCGTTGCCTTTGCCGTCGCCGTCGCCGTTTCCTCTGCTGTCGGCGGCGCTGTCGCGTCGCCACAGGAACCACGGCAGGGCGAGTCCGGGAGCCACTGCGCTGACCGGGCCCAAGAGCAATGCCACGTACGCGATGACGCCCACGCGGCGCGGCCGTACGCCGAGCACGGGTGCGCCGGCGACGGCGATCAGCGGCCAGGCGATGGCGAGGAGAAAGAGCACGTTGTTGCCGGCCACCGGGCGGAGCGCGCCGGCGAGGACGGCGGTGGCGAAGGCCATGCCGACCGCGGCCGCGGGGAGGCTCCCGGCGATTGCGGCGGCATCTCTTGCGGCGGTATCGGTCTCGGGCGGGCCATCGGTGTGCGGAGTCGGGTGCTCGGTCGTCGCGCCGGTTCTGGGCATGCCGCTCACTCCCCCTTCGTGAACGCGCCGGTTTTGGCGGCGGGCATCACCATTACAGCGTCCGGTCGTTGGGCCATGTGGCGCAGGGTGTGGGCCGGTTGGAGGAACTGCGGTCGCACACCTGTCTGACCGGGGCGGGATCGGGGGAGCCATGAGGCCGGTCGGTCCGGCGCCGGTCGGGGCGGGGGCCGGGGAAGAGACGGGGCAGGGATGGGGCAGGGCGAGTGGCGCGAGTGGTGAGCGGTGTCGTGGACGAGGCGCCGGGTGCTGCGACCGGACCGGCGGAGCCGGCGTGTTCGTCGCGGCTGTGCGGGGCGGCGACGCGGCCGGAGCGGCGGCCGGGGCATCCGCGGTGGCGGGTGACGGTGGCGGTGCTGCGGGAGTGTGCGGGTGGCGAAGGCAGCGTGCTGGTCGTGCCGTTCGGACCGCGGGGGTCGTCCGAGCAGGTACGGGGGCCGCAACGCGCGCAGGAATCGCCCGGCCTGCCGGGGTTGCGCGCGCCTGACGGCCTTCCCGTGCTCCCTCAGGGGGCCAGTGTCAAGGCCGCGTCCAGCGGGCCCGCGTCCGGGCGGGGGTCGATGACGGCCAGGACCGGGACGGTCACGCCCGCGTCCACGTAGGCCTGGATCTTGGCACGGCACACCTCCGGGCTGCCGTGCACGACCAGGTCGTCGACGAGTGCGTCCGGGACGAGTTCGAGGGCGCGTTTGCGGTCGCCCGCCGCCCACGCGTCCCACATCGGCTGCAGCAGCTCGCCGCGGCCCAGCCAGCGGTGGAACTCGGCGTACACCGGCACGTTGAGGTACGACGTGATCATCCGCCGCCCGATCGCCCGCACGAGCACCGGGTCGTCGATCGGGCAGACGAAGATCCGCGCGACGATCTCCTTGTCCGGACCGCCCTCGTGGACGTACGGCGCGACCTGGCGGACGTCCTCCGCGGACAGCCAGTTGACGATCGCCCCGTCGCCTTCCCGCCCGGCCAGCCGCAGCATGCCGGAACGCAGCGCGGCGACCAGGATCTTCGGCGGGGTCTGCGGCGGCCGGGTGAGACGGAAGCCGCGGACCTGGAACGTCTCGTACTTCTCGGTGACCTTCTCGCCGGTGAACGCGGCGCGCAGGAAGCGCACCGTGTCCCGGACCCGCTGGTACGGGCGGTCGAACTCGGCGTCGTTCCACGACTCGACGATCAGCTGCGACGCCGAGCCGATGCCGAGGTGGAAACGCCCGGGCGCGAGGTCGGCGAGGGCCGCGGCGCTCATCGCGAGCGTCGCCGGGCCGCGGGTGTAGGGGGACACGATCGCGGTGCCGAGCCGCACATCGGGGTCGGCGAGCGCGGCGACGGTGAGCGGGGTGAACCCGTCGAAGCCGTCGATCTCCGCGGACCAGATGTCGGTGTATCCGGCCGCGGCCAGTTCGGCGATCAGCCTCGGATGCTCGGCAAGGGGTGCGTTGAGCGGGACGGTGATGCCGTACCGGTGGGCGGTCATGCGCACTCCCTGGGCGTCGCTCGTTCGGCCGACCCACAAGTACCACAGCGGAGCGCGGATGTGATCGGCGGACCGGTCGGCATGTCGTCTCGATGACGACCGGTTTTGCGGCATATGTTCGGACTTCCGGGCGGATTCCGAACGGATTCCGGGTGGGTTCCGGGTGGGTTCCGGGGAGATTCCGGCCCGGTTCGGCGGCACGACGACTGCGGAGGCATGCGTTGGCACTCAAGCACCCCGGCGGCCCGACGGGTCCGGACCGCGATGTTCCGGTCAACCCGCTCTACACGCGCGACGACATCCAGATTCCGCGCCACCAGATGCCGGAAGGCGAGATCGAGCCGGACACCGCCTTCCAGATCGTGCACGACGAGCTGATGCTCGACGGCAACGCACGGCTCAACATGGCGACGTTCGTCACCACGTACATGGAGCCGCAGGCCGGCGCGCTGATGGCCGAGTGCCGCGACAAGAACATGATCGACAAGGACGAGTACCCGCAGACCGCGATCATGGAGCTGCGGTGCGTGTCGATCCTCGCCGACCTGTGGAGCGCACCGGACGCCGAACGCGCGATGGGGTGTTCGACGACCGGGTCCAGCGAGGCGTGCATGCTCGCCGGACTGGCGCTGAAGCGGCGGTGGCAGCAGCGGCGCAAGGCGGCGGGGCTGCCGTACGACAAGCCCAACCTCGTGATGGGCGTCAACGTCCAGGTGTGCTGGGAGAAGTTCGCCAACTACTTCGAGGTCGAGCCGCGGTATGTGCCGATGCAGGGCGACCGCTTCCACCTCGGCGCGCCGGAAGCCGTGGCGCTGTGCGACGAGAACACCATCGGCGTGGTGGCGATCCTCGGGTCCACGTTCGACGGGTCGTACGAGCCGGTCGAGGAGATCTGCGCCGCGCTGGACACACTGCACGCCGGCGGCGGGCCGGACGTCCCGGTGCACGTCGACGGCGCGTCGGGGGCGATGATCGCGCCGTTCCTCGACCCGGACCTGGTGTGGGACTTCCGCCTGCCGCGGGTCGCGTCGATCAACACGTCGGGGCACAAGTACGGGCTCGTCTACCCCGGCGTCGGCTGGGTGGTGTGGCGCGACGACGAGGCGCTGCCGAAGGAGCTGGTGTTCCGGGTCAACTACCTCGGCGGCGAGATGCCGACCTTCGCCCTGAACTTCTCCCGGCCGGGGGCGCAAGTCATCGCGCAGTACTACAACTTCCTGAGACTGGGGCGGGAGGGCTACCGGCGGGTGCAGCAGAACTGCCGGAATGTGGCGACGTATCTGTCGGCGCACATTGCCGAGCAGGGGCCGTTCGAGCTGCTGACCAAGGGCGACGAGCTGCCGGTGTTCGCTTTCAAGGTGCGGGCCGAGGAGACGCGGTTCAACGTGTTCGACGTGGCGCGCGGGCTGCGGGAGCGGGGCTGGCTGCTGCCGGCGTACACGTTCCCGGCGGAGCGGACGGACTTGGAGGTGATGCGGGTGGTGGTGCGGAACGGGTTCAGCCACGATCTTGCGGATGTGCTGCTGGAGGACCTGCGCAGACTGTGCGAACGGCTCAAGGAGCAGCCTCATCCGATGGCGGGACCGGCGGCGGGCGGGTTCCATCACTGAGGCGGATTTCGTCAGCGCGGTCGGGCTGGGACCTTGTCCACGCCGTCGTCGCTGGTTGATCATCCGGGCATGAGAACCGAAGTCCAGGCCTTCGTCGCCGACGGCCCGCTGCCCGATTGGGACGCGAGCGAGGACGAGATCGACCGCCGCTGCAGCCGGCTCGACTCCATCGCCAAGCCCGTCACCCGCGCGGAAGCCCTGGCCCTGGCAAACTGCTTCGGCCCCGATGACTGCTACGGCGTCGCCTGGCCCCTGCTCCATCTCATCGAGACCGGCCCGAACCCGGTCCTGACCACCAAGCCCGCACCCGACGACAACGAATGGCGCCACAGGCTCTGGAAGCGCGCCGTCAATGCCGGCCTCGTGCAGGACGACTCGACGCATTGACATCGTGAGGTGTCTCCGGCGTTACCCGTCCGCTTCCCACCGTGCTTCCTCCTCTGACGTCCCCCGCCCACGGTGGTTCCCTCCTCCAGCGCGTCACGCCTTCAGCGCCCCACTGCTGGTTGTTCGATTAGTCGAACTGGGGTGTCGAAAATTGCCTGTTTCTGGGGTAGCGTCGGGCGCCCGCCCTCGGACTCGCCGGGGGCCGCCGCGACGGGAGTGCGCGACGTGCCGACGTTTTGCCTCAACACCTTCACGTTCTCGCCGTTCGCGGGGGCACCGAAGCCGGTCGACTTCGCGGAGCTGCTGGACGGTGTGCGCGCGGCCGGTTTCGAGGCGCTGAGTCTGGACGCGTTCACGCTGGCGGCGTACCGCGAGGCCGGCGCGTCGTACGAGCAGCTCGCCGCGCAGGTCGCCGCTGCCGGGCTGACGTGTCCGGAGATGCTGGGCTTCGTGGTGGCGGAGGACGAGGCGTCGACGTTGGACGGGGCACGACAAGTCGCCGAAGCCATCGCGGCGTTCGGCGCGTCGTTCGCGCTGGGCATGGTGACGATCGCGCCGGATGCCCGGTGCCGCGACCTGTTCGCGGGTTGTGCGGAGATCATCGCGGCGGCGGGCGGGAAGGCGGCCGTGGAGTTCCTGCCGTTCAGCCCGGTGGCGACGGTTGCGGACGCGCGGGCGTTGGTGCGGCACGCGGGCACGGACCGGGCGGGCGTGCTGGTCGACTCGTGGCATGTCTTCCACGGGCCGGGCAGCCTGGACGACGTCCGGGCGCTGCCGGTCGCGGAGTTCGGCTATGTGCAGCTCGACGACCATCCGCGGGCGCTCGGGCCCGATGCCGACCTGTACACCGAGTGCATGACCGGTCGCGTGATGCCCGGGGACGGGGTCTTCGATCTGGCGGCGTTCCGCGGGGCGGTGGAGGCGACCGGGTTCGACGGGGTGGTGAGCGTCGAGGTGATCAACCCGGAGCTGGCGGCGGCGGGGCCGGCGGCGTTCGCCGAGGCGGCGATGGCGGCGGTGCGCCGGGTGTGGAGCTGAGGGCGGCGCGGCCACAGCGGTTTGACGTTTCCGAGAATCGCTATCCGCAAAGCTACTTTCCGGATAGCGACTCCCGCCACAGCCATCAGCCCCGGTCGGCCTCGGGCCGGCTCTCCCACCTCCACTTGCCGACGACGCGGTCGCGGCCGGCCAGGTCGGCGCGGCCGGTGGCCCACAGCAGGGTCCGCCATGGGTCGGTGTCCTTCGGCACGGCCGGGAACAGCCGGTCGCGGACCCGGGCGCACAGGTCGGCCGGGGGTTCGAACGCGAGTCCGAGACCGCGCGCGACATCGTCCACGTGTACGAGCGTCTCGATGACGCCCATCGCGGCGAAGCCTTCCGGGTCGGAAACTCCGTAGCTGTGGAACCCGCGCACGTCCGGGCCCTTGACCGCGACGACCGCGGACAGCATGCCGCCGCTGACCTCGACGAGGTGGCACAACCCCGCAAGGCCGCTTTCGCGGTCGGCCCACAGGGAGTTCGACGGGCCTTCGGTGCGCGGCTGGGTCCACGCGAAGGGCGGGTAGTGCTGCGTCCAGGGGCGCGGCGCGGAGATCGCCGCGGCGTAGAACACCAGATCGTCGATGAGGTGTTCGACGGTTTCCCAGCAGGTCCAGGTGAGGGGTCCGGCGGCGGAGTCCCAATCGGCGTCGGTCGGGGCCGACTGGAACACGGCTACGGCAAGGGCGACGGCGTGGTCGACGTCGGCGGGAGCGACCGGGGTACGGTCGGCAAAGGCGTCAGGCATGCGCGCGACCCTAGCCGAGGGGCAGGTTGGCCGGGCCGGACATTTCCGGCCGAACAATCCGCCCACCATGCCACGCGTCTACGCGCCCAGCCCGCCACCCGCAAAGGCTTGAGGCGCGTGGCCGAACGGCCCGGCCACCCGGCCACCCGGCCACCCAGCCACCCGGCCACCCGCGAGGTCGGTCGCCCGCCCGGCCGCTTCTCCGCTCGGCGCTCGGCGCTCGGCGCTCGGCGCTCGGCGCTCGGCGCTCGGCGCTCGGCGCTCGGCGAATCGTCCGTTCGCCCAGCGTGTGCGCCGCCGCGACTGCCCCGGACGACGCTCGACCGCCCGTACGACGCACTTCCCCGACGTCATGACGGCGCGCGCCGCCACGTCAGGCCCCTGGCACCGCCGCCTGGTACGCGGCGAACAACGGCACCGTCCCGGACGCGTCCATCACCGCGCAGGCGAACGGGCGGTCGAATGCCAGGTCCAGAATCCGCTTCCTCGTGGGCGAGAAGCTCATCCGCACCATCGTCACCGACGTCACGGCCGCGGCTTCGACGCCCTCCTCGTCCACCTTGACGAGTGATTCCTGCACCACGTCCTCGATGCACAGCGGCTCGTCGGCCAGCGCCGCGAAGTCGGCAGCGTGCGCGTCGAGCGCGGCGTGGACACCGAGCGCGGGCAGGTGCGCGGCGACGTCCAGCGTCGTACGCAGTGCGAACCGGGGCAGCGCCAGGGCGACTTCGTCGTACTCGAGCGGCGTGCCCGCGCGGCGCGGCGCCCAGGCGGCGGACATCACCGGCGCGGGCGGCGCGCCTTCGGGGCCGAGCGCGAATCGTATGAGCGCGGGACGCTCCCCGGCGCAGGCGAGTTCCACGACATGGACCGGCCCGAGGTGCGCACCGATCGTCCACGCGTCGGCGGCAGCCAACGTGCGGTGCATCATCGGTACCGGCGCGGGCGTTCCCGAAGCTGGTGTGAAGTCACGCGGACGAGTGAAGTCGGGATCGAACGGAGTCCCCCACCGCGCTTTGAGCGCCAGCACGTTGGCGAGGAGCAGCCGGACGGTCGGTGCCACGTCCACCGGCAGCTGCGTGATCAGTCCGCCGGTGGCGTCGGCCACCCACGCGTCGATCGCCGCGCGACCCGCCAACGGGCCGAAGCCGATTCCGGGAAGCGACGCGCGGAAGGCGTCGCGCAGCGGGGTCGCACTCCAGAGTCCGGTGGCCACGGCGAGCGCGTCGGTCGCGCCCAACTCCGCCGCCGCCGCGGACACCGCGGGCGCCGCTTCCGGGCCCGCGACGCCGAGCAGGTCGGCGAGTTCGTCCGCCGTCTCGCCCTCCGCGCCGCACGCGACCGCCGCCAGCGCGAGCCACAGCCCCGCGGGCGAACACACCGCGTTCCCGCCGGCGGACGCCACCGCCGGATCCGACAACACGCCGTCGAGCCACCGCGAACCCAGCTCGCGGATCTCGCCGGCGTACTCGCGCACGGTCATGGTGGTGTCGCCGTCCGGCATCGCTCCGCCCCGTCTCGCCCGGTGAGTGATCGTCGCTTCGACGCTACCCCGGTTCGGCGTCGGCTGGGCTACACGCCCCACCGCAGCCTCACCACTTTGCTTCCGCCGCACTTCGGGGCCCTCCCTCTCCCGCTGTCACTGGGAGACGTCGCGTCAGGGCCCCTCCCCCGCCTCCGCCGCCGCCGGATCACTCCGACCCACGCAGTCTCGGCGGATTCAATCGGTTGTCGCAACACCTCGTCGTAGCGGGGGCGTTCGGTGGTTCGTCGCCAGCAAATGGCAGACCGGGCGATTCGCCCGGCGATGAGGTCGCCTGGTCATCCCAAGTTCCAGCGCGAGGTCGAGGCCGCGTTCTGGGCGGAGATCGCGAAGGGGTTGTTGCCCCCGGAGGCAGCAGCCGCGGTCGGTGTGTCGCAGCCGGTCGGGCAGCGGTGGTTCCGCAACGCTGGCGGCATGCCGCCCTTCGACCTCAAACAGCAGCGGTCAGGCCGCTACCTTTCCTTCGCTGAACGCGAGGAGATCGCGCTGCTGAAGGCTCAGGGCAAGGGGGTCAGGGAGATCGGCCGCGCGATCGGCCGCGACCCCGGGACGGTCTCCCGTGAACTGCGTCGCAATGCCGCCACCCGCGGTGGGAAGCCCGAGTACCGTGCGTCGGTCGCCCAGTGGAAGGCCGACCTCGCCGCACAGCGTCCGAAGGCCGCGAAACCGGCCGCTGATCCCCGGCTGCGCGAGTACGTCCAAGAGCGGCTGTCCGGGCAGATCGTCAGGCCCGACGGCACTGCGGTGGCGGGCCCGCCACCGCCGCGGTGGACCGGCAACAACAAGCCGCACCGCAAGGACAGGGCCTGGGTGCGGGGTTGGAGCCCGGAGCAGATAGTCAACCGGATCAGGCTCGACTTCCCCGAAGATGAGTCCATGCGGATCAGCCACGAGGCGATCTACCAGTCGCTCTACATCGAAGGCCGCGGCGCGCTCAAGCGCGAACTGGTCTGGTGCCTCCGCACGGGACGGGCACTGCGCGCCCCCCGGGAGCGCTCCCGGCGCAGGGCCTGGGCGCACGTCACGCCCGAGACCCTGATCAGCGAACGTCCCGCCGAAGCCGAGGACCGTGCTGTTCCCGGCCATTGGGAAGGGGATCTGCTGATCGGGTTGGAGCGCTCGGCCGTCGGCACGGTCGTCGAGCGCACCACGCGGTTCACGATGCTGGTGCACCTGCCCCGTGAGGAGGGCTACCGGCACAAGGCGACGCCGAAGAACGGTCCGGCGCTGGCGGGTTACGGCGCGACCACGATGAAGAACGCGCTGGCCGACACGATGTCGACGCTGCCGGCGCAGTTGGCGCGCTCGGTGACCTGGGACCGCGGCAAGGAGATGTCGGCCCACGCGAAGTTCACAGTGGAGACCGGAATCCCGGTCTTCTTCGCCGACCCACAGTCGCCCTGGCAACGCGGCACCAACGAGAACACCAACGGCCTGCTGCGTCAGTACTTCCCCAAGGGCACCGACCTGTCCCGGTGGTCAGCCGAGGAGATCGAAGCCGTCGCACACACCCTGAACACCAGACCACGCAAGACGCTGGGTTGGAAAACCCCAGCCGAGGCCTTCAACGAGCATCTACTGTCACTCCAACAAGCCGGTGTTGCATCCACCAGTTGAATCCGGTCTCTTCAGCCCGGTAACACCCCGTCCAACCCGAAAAGCCCACCCTGTGGAAAACCCATCCACCCACCGCCCAACCACCCACAACACTCGCCCGCGCGACGCCGACCCCCAAAGGCCCCTGGCGTATACATCCCCCCACCGCCAGAATCCCGCGATGAGCACCAAACCCGACCACACCACCCCCGACCCCCTCCACCACCTCCTCGCCCGCCAGGAGATCCACGACGTCGTCCTCCGCTACTGCCGCGGCGTCGACCGGCTGGATCTCGACACCGTCCGGGCCTGCTACCACCCCGACGCCACCGACGAACACGGCAGCTTCACCGGCGACGTCGACGCCTTCCTCGCCTGGATCGGCCGCCTGCTGCCCCGCTACACGATGACCATGCACGTCGTCGCGAACCACCTCGTCGAGTTCGCCGGCCCGGAGCTCGCCCGCGCCGAGACGTACGGCATCGCCTACCACCGCAGCGAAGGCGGCGACCCTCGCGGCAACCTGACCACCGGTTTCCGCTACATCGACGACTTCGCCCGGCGCGACGGCGCATGGCGCATCGCCAAGCGCGTGGCGACCACCGAATGGGTCCGCATCGACGACGCGGCCGGCCAGTGGCCGGTCCCGGACGGCATGCTCACCGGCCGCCGCGACCGTGAAGACCCGGTCTACGCGCCGTTGTCCGACCCGGAACACGACGCCGATCCGACAGCCTGACGACGTTTTCCGGACATCCCGGCAACACCTCGGGAAACTCTCACTGGACGCAATGTTGAACCTTGTTTTCTTGCGTCCAGCTCAATACGGTCCTCGCGGCGGGGGGCAGGCACCGACGAGAAGAGGGGTTCCATGGCGATATCGCGCAGGTCCGTACTCACCGGAGGCGGCGCCGCGAGCGCCGCACTCGTCGTCGGGGGCGCGGCGGCCACTCCGGCCGCCGCGGCCGACGACCCGGCGGGGACGCCCGGCTCCGCGCTGCTGTGGGACAAGCCGGGCGCCCTCGGCGCACCCAGCGTCACGGGCCTCCACCTCCAGTTCGGCGCGGACGCGTCGCGCGAGGTGGTGGTGTCCTGGCTGACCCTCCAACCGGTGGCGAAGCCTCATGTGCAGTACGGCACCGCGGAGGCCGGACTCGGCCGCAGCGTGGAGGCGGAGACGCGGCACTACCGCGACGGCCTCAACAACATCGAGGTCTTCGTCCACCACGCCCGTCTGACGAAGCTTCAGCCGGGCACGCGGTACGTCTACTTCGCGAGCCACCAGGGCTCGACACCGGAAAGCGGCGTGTTCGAGACCGCGCCGCGCGGCCGTCAGCCGTTCACGTTCACCAGCTTCGGCGACCAGGGCACCCCGAACCTCCGCAAGGAGGTCAAGCTCCCGCCGGGCACGCCGTCCCCGAACGGCCCGTACCCGATGTACACCGCCGACGCGGTCGGCACGCAGGCCTCCGCCGACATCGTCGCCGCGATCGAGCGCGTCAACCCGCTGTTCAACCTGGTCAACGGCGACCTCTGCTACGCGTCGATCGGCGCGATCTTCGGCGGCGCCAACCGTGTGCAGACGTGGGCGGACTGGTTCATCAGCAACAGCCGGTCGGCGCGTTTCCGGCCGTGGATGCCGTGCGTCGGCAACCACGAGAACGAGAAGAACAACGGCCCGGTCGGCGCGGCGGCCTACCAGGCGTACTTCACCACGCCGGATGCCGGCGCGGACGACGAGCTCAAGGGCCTCTGGTACGCGTTCACCGCAGGTTCGGTGCGTATCATCAGCCTCGCCAACTGCGACGTGACCTACGAGGACGGCGGCGACTCCTACATCCGCGGCTACTCCGGCGGCGCACAACGCCGCTGGCTGGAACGCGAGTTGAAGACGGCCCGTGCGGACCGCGACATCGACTGGATCGTCGTCTGCATGCACCAGCCGTTCATCTCCAGCAACAAGGGCGGCGGCAGCGACCTCGGCGTGCGCGAGGCGTGGGGCCCGCTGTTCGACCAGTACGGCGTCGACCTGGTGGTGAGCGGCCACGAGCACCACTACGAGCGTTCCCACCCGGTCCGCGGCCGTCTCCCCAACGAGACCCGCACTCCGACGCCGGTCTCCACCAAGCAGGACGTGATCGACACCGGCCTCGGCACCGTCCACATGATCATCGGCGGCGGCGGCAACTTCGCCACCTCGGAGAACACCCTTTTCGAACGCCCCCAGGGCCAGGTCGTCGTCGCCCTCAGCGACAAGCCGAGCCCGATCCTGCCAGGACACAAGGACTCGGTGAAGGTCCTCGAGGACGCCCCGTGGGCGTCGGTCCAAGACCGCGTCCACAAGCACGGTTTCGCCGCGTTCGAGGTCGACCCGGGCGACAAGCGCTCGGGCCGCACGCGCATCAAGGTGACCTACTACACCTTCGACGGCGCCTACGCCGACCTGACCCCGGTCGACCGCTTCATCCTGGAGAAGGACCGCGCCGACGCGAGGCACTGACGCACGCGAAGCAACGTACGGGACGGCAACTGCCGGGCAGCCTGAGGCTGCCCGGCAGTTGCCGTCTGGGGCGCCCGCCCTGCCCCCACCTTGACCCCCGCCATTTGAACATGTTCAAATCAACCCCGTCAGCGACTTTTGAACACGTTCAATTCCGGAGCGTGGGCCATGGTGCTCCTCGTCAACCTGCTCGCCACCCTCGGCATCGCCGCGGTCTTCCCCGCGCGTCTGCGGCGGATCGACGACCCCTGCGTGCGGGCGCTCTCCCGGGTCTGGCTGCTGGCCGCCGTCCCCGGCGCGATCGCGGTGTGGATGCCTCGGGGCCCCGACGCCGTGGCGATGACCGGGCTCTACGCCGCGGCCGCCATCGCCCTCGCCGGCTGCGTGCCCCTCCGCTTGGCACGCGCGAAAGCCACCACACCACACGAACTCACGCTGATCGCCGCTCTCCTGATCCCCCTCGGCGCGGCCGCCGCTCAGCTCGCCGACCGCGCCAACGGCGATTTCGGGCACCTCACGGCGCCCGAGCTCGCCCTCGCCGCCGCGCTCCTGCACCTCGGCGCCGCCACAGCCGCAGTCCGCGCCGCCGGCAACGACGCCCTACGCAACCGCTCCAGCACCAGCACCAGCACCAGCACCAGCAAGAGCACCGGCCGTGCCGCGTCCTCTCCCGAACCGCCCCGCCGACTCACCCCCGTCGCCGGCGCAGCCCAATAGCCAACCCCGAAGCAGCGTCCGCTACGGGACACTGACCCCCGGCGCATCCCGCAGCATCGGCGCATCCGTCTCCGTCTCCGCCTCGCCCACCGCGACCACAGCCGCAGCCGGCTGCCGGAACACCCGCGTCGCGTGGATCTGCCCCAGCCCCTCCGGAATCTCCGGGTCGGGCTGCGGCAACCCCGGCCGCAGGTGCTCCTCCACCGAGATGTACTTCAACCCGGCCCGCAGGTCCGCATCGTTCCGCAGCCGCACGACCAGCGGGAACTCCGCCAGCGCCGTCGTGTCGAACAGGCCCGTCGTGTAGATCAGCTGCACGCCGAGCGCGTCCGCGACCGCCCGCTGCAGCTCCAGCAGGTACGACGCGTTCGCTCGCCCGATCGGGTTGTCCAGGAACAACGTCCCCGCATGCCGGTGCCGGGCGCGTCCGCGGTCGTTCGACCGCAGCGCCGCCATCGTGCAGTACAAGGCGATGGCCGCGGTCAGCAGCTGGCCGCCGGAGAACACGTCGCCCATCTGCCCCACCGGGACACGCTCGGCGCGCAGCACGGAGTCCGGCTTGAGGATCTCGACCTGCACGCCTCGCGGTTCCAGGCCCGCATGCACGCTCCGCAGGAGCAGCGTCATGCCGTCGCGCCGCACTGCCGGGCCGGCCTTCCGGGCCGCGCGGGTGGCTTCGTCGACGACCTCGCCCAGGCGTTCGGACAAGTGGGCCGCGTCCGGGTCGTCGAAGCGGATCCGCAGGAATTCCTGCCCCGACCACTCGCCCAGTTCTTCCGGCAGCCGCGACAGCCGCTGGGCTGCCCGCAGGGTGGTCAGCGACGCTTCCACCATGCCGCGGAGCCGGTCGACGATGCTGTCGCGATTGCGTTCGATCTGGGCGAGTTCGTCGGTGAGGACACGCAGCCGCGGTTCGAACGCCGCCGCCCAGGCGAGCGCGTGTTCGGGCAGGGCGGACAGCGGCAGTTCGCGGATCTGCTGCCGCGCCGGCATCCGGACCTGTTCGAACTTGGCCGCACCCGCATGCCGGACGACCGCTTCGGCTCGCTCCCGCACCTGGCCTTCGGCTGCGGACAGTTCGCCGGCGGCGGTGCGCAGTGCCCGTCGGCAGGATGTGGCCGCGTCGCGGGCTTCCGCCGTGGTGCCCTCGAACGCCGGTGTCTCGTCTTCGTCGGACGTGTGTGCTTCGGCGGGCAGCGTGTCGGTGAGGGACACGGACACTTCGGCGAAGCTGGACGCCGAGGTCTCCGCGTCGGTCAGGGCCCGGACCAGACGGGTGTGGGCGTCGCGCGCGGTTTCCACCTGGTCGGTGCAGGCGGCGTGTTCGGCGGCGGCTTCGCGCAGGAGTTCCCGGGCGTGGGCCGGGTCGCGCGGGATGCGGTCCTCGGGGAGTTCGACGTGCGCGTCGCGGCCGTCGCCGGGGGCGTGCCGTTCGACCTCGCCGCGCAGGCGGCCGAGGAGTTCGTTGGCGGCGTCGGCGCGGCCTTCGAGTGTGCGGACGTGTTCCTCGGCGCGGCCGGCCGCGGCCAGTCGGGACGGGCCGTCCGCGCCGTCCGGACCTTCCAGCAGTTCCGCGGCGTGCCGCCGGACCCGGGCCGACAGCCGGTCCAGTGCGGCTTGTGCGGCGGCTTGTTCACTTTCCGCGCGGGCCTGTTCGGCGCGCAGGTCGGCGCCGACGCCGACCTTGTCGTACAGCACCGACGCGGTCCGGTAAGCCTCGCGCAGCGCCGGCAGGGCGGCCGGCGGTGTGCCGTCGGCCGTTTCGGCTTCGTCCGGTGCGCCGCTGATGTCGGCGCGTTCTTCGAGCAGGGCGCGGGCGGTGCGGCGGGCGTCGTCGGCGGCGCGCTGGGCGTGGCGGCGGTCCTGGTCGGCGGCGCGGGCGAGGGTGAGGCTGGCTTCGGCGGCGCGTTCGTGTTCGCCGGTCTCCTGGTCGAGTTCGCGGATGCGCCGGGTCCAGCCGGCGCGTTCGCGGAGTCGGAAGGCGAGGCCGGCGAGGGTGTCGGCGCGGCGGCGGGCGAGTTGGGCGGCGTCCATGCGCCGGTCGCGCTGTTCGGTGGCGCGGGCGCGGGCGGTTTCGGCGGTGTCCGCGGCGGCTTGGGCGGCGGTTCCGGCGGCGCGGGCGTCGACGAGGGCTTCGGTGGCGGCGCGGACGGCGGCGACGAGTTCGGCGACGCGGCCTTCCGGACAGGCGGTTCGCCAGGCGGCGAGGCGTCCGGCGAGGGTGCGGTCGCCGTCGAGGCGGGCGGCTCGGGCGCGGATGGCGTCGTCGCGGTCGGTCGCGCGGCGGCGCAGGGCTTGGCGTTCGGTGTCCGCGGCGCGTTCGTCGTGCATGGCGGGGTTCGGCGGGACGAGGAACACCGCGTCGCCGCCGCCGGTTTCGTTGCGTGCCGTGAGCAGGGCGTCGGGGGTGCCGACGGCGACGGCGGAGCGGGGCAGGAGTGCGGCTTCGGCGAGGGCTTCGCGGGCGCGCTGCATTTCGGTGGGGGCGGTGACGATGACGCCGTCGACGAGGTCGGGGTGGGCGTCGAGGACGGCGGCGTGGCGTTCCGCGGGGACGGATTGGGCGAGGTAGCGCCAGCCGGGCAGGGCGGGGATGCCGTGTTCGCCGAGGAATTCGACGGTGGCGAGGACGTCGGGGCTGGGCGGCAGGAGTCCGCCGTCGCCGAGTGCGGCGAGGATGCGGGTGTCTTCGGCGGCGTCGGTGCGCAGCTGGAACAGGGCTCGTTCGCCGTCGGCGACTGCGTCGCCGAGGAGTCCGGCGAGGATTTCGGCGGCCCGGTCGAGGACGGCGGCGGGGCCGGCCGGGTCGGCGTCGGCGGCTGCCTGGCCTTCCAGTCCCAGGAGTTCCCCTACCCGCGGTTCGTCGAGGAGTTCGCGGGCGGTGGCCCGGACGCCCGACAGGTCGTGTTCGGCGGCGGCCAGCCGGTCTGCCGCGCGGGCCGCGGCGAGCTGGGCGCGGCCGCTCTCGGCTTCCGCGTCGCGGACGGCGTTCGCGGCTTGTTCGACGCCGGTGCGGGCTTCCGCCCATGCCGCGGAGGCGGCTTTCTCTTCGGCTGCGGCGCGTTCGGCGGCTTCGGCCGGGTCGTCGTCCTCGGCGATCCAGCCGGCGTCGACGGCCTGGCCGAGTTCGCTGCCGACCTCGGCGAGGCGGGCGCGCAAGTGGACGGCTTCGCTGCGGGTGCGCTGCGATTCGGTGGCGGCGACGGTGGCGGCGCGCTGTGCGGCTTCGCCGCGTTCCTGGAGGTCGGCGGCGCGCTGTTCTTCCTCGTCGGCGCGTTCCTCGGCGACGCCGGCGGCGGCGTTGAGGGCGCGGACCAGTGCTCCGGCGGCGGCTTGGCGGGCGGCGAGGGCGGGGGCGGCATCGCGTTCGGCGGCCTGGATGGCGGTGGCGACGCGTTCGGCGCGGTCGGTCGCGGCGCGGTGCCGCAGGGCCGCTTCGGTGCCGAGCCAGGCGGCGTGCAGGCCGCGGGCGTCGGTGAGTTCGCGTTTGAGGGCGGCGGCGTCGCGTTCCGCGGCGGACAGGCGCATGCCCGCGTGCCGGTGGGTGATCTCGGCGGTGATGAGGGCGGTATGGGCGCGGGAGCGCTGTGCCGCGTCGACGGCTTCGGCGGCCGCGGCGACCTGGTCGGACAGGTCGGCGGCCCGGCCGCGTTCGCGTTCGGCGCGGTGGGCGAGGGCGCGGCCGAGGGTGCGGGCGTCCTGTTCGGCGGCGTGGTGGGCGGCGCGGTAGCGGCCGCGGCGGTCGGCGGCGTCGGCGAGCTGGTGGAGGAGGCCGGTGGCGCCTTCGACGAAGTCGCGTTCGGCCATGAGTTCGGCGCGCTGGGAGAGTTTGGCGGCGAAGCCGTCGACGAGGTCGGCGAGGCCGTCGGTGTCCGCGGTGTCGGTGACGGCGCGGAGCAGGAGGTCGACGAAGTCGGCGTCGTTCTTGACCGCGAACAGGCCCGCGGCCTCGCCTTCGTCGGCGTTCATTTCCCGCTGGTAGCGGAAGAGTTCGGGGTCGAGGCCGAGTTGGGTGAGGTGGTCGTTCCAGCGTTCGTGGATTTCCTCCCAGACGACGTCGACGTCCGGGTAGAGCTTGGCCGTTTCGGCGAGGGCGTCGCGGAAGCCGCGCATGGTGCGGCGGCGGCCGGACGACACGACCGGCAGGTCGTCGAGGGTGAGGCCGGGGCCGGGGCGGAACGAGTACCACGCCTCGGCGAACTTGCGCGGGTCCGAGGACACCTGGCGGCCGCGCCACTCGCTGACTTTGCCGACGACGACGAGTTCACCCGTGCGGGTGTGCTGCCATTCGAGAGCGACGTGCCCGCAGTCGTCCGCGAGGAGGAATTTGCGGAGCACGCCGGAGCTGGCGCCGCCGAGGGTGTTGCGGTGGCCGGGCAGCATGACGGAGAAGATCAGTTTGAGCAGCACGGATTTGCCGCCGCCGTTCTCCAGGAACAGCACGCCCGCGGGTGCCGGGCGGCGCGGCGGGCCGATCTGTTCGCCTTCGAACAGCTGGGCTTGGCGCGGTGCCGGTTCGGGCACCGGCTCGCCGACGCCGCGCAGGTCGAGCACGGTGTCGGCGTAGCGCGCACCCGCGGGCCCGATGGAGAACAGGCGGACGCGGGACAGCTCGTACATCGGTCTTCTCTCGGCTGGTTGGCGGGTCGTCGTCGGGGAGTGCGGCGGGGCTCGGCGGTGGGGCTGGGTGGTGGGGCGGGGTGGTGGGGCCCGTTGCCGGTGCGGGTCAGACGCCGTGGAACGGGAGTCCGGCGCCGGGGGCGAGTTCGGGTTCGCCGTCGGTGGGCGGTACCAGTGTCGGGGAGCCGTCCGACACGGGGACGATGCCGAGTTCGAGGAGTTCGCTCATGGCGGCGCTGCCCGCCATGTCGCGGACTTGGAGCTGGTAGCGGGCGGTGGTGCGGTAGGTGCCGCCGGATTCGTCGGAGACGCGCTGCAGGAATCCGGAGTCCACGAGGAAGGCGACGGCTTTGCCGACGATGCCGATCGTGGATGCGGAGAGGCGGCGGGCGTCTTTGGTGGCGCCGGTCGCGCTGCGGCGTGCGTACACGCGCCAGGCGGCTTCGAGGCCGGGCTGGTCGACGGCCGGGTCCGCGTTCGAACCGGCTTCTTCGGCGCGTTGTTCGAGGCGGCGGCAGGCTTGGCGGACGAACGCGTCGACGCCGTGCACGCTGAGCCGGCCGACGTAGGTGTCCTCGGCGAGGTCTTCGGGGCGCGGGAACGCCAGGGCCGCTATGGCGAGGTGGGCGAGACCGTGCAGGAACCGGTCGGCGGACTCGGTCGACGCGCGGCGTGCGTAGTCGCTCATCCGGACCGCGAACACCGAGTCCTCGGCGGCGGTCACCGCCATGCCGGCCCGCGGCGACACTTCGAGCACGACGAGGCCGAGACCGGCGGCGACGGCGTCGCACAGGGCCGCGAAGCGCGGGTCTTCGCGGTGCCGGCGGACGAGTTCGGCGTACTCCTGGTCGCGGGCCGGGAGCAGCTTGGGCTGCAGGCCGAAGGCGACGAGCCGGGCGGCGTCGCTCACGTCCGCGGGCGTCATCGGCGCCGCCGTGCCGGGGCGGCCGGCCTGGTCGGCGTCGGCGGGGCCGGGGATCGGACGGTCCGTCGTGGAGTGCAGGTCGGTCATGCGTTCGGTTGCCCGTCGGTCAGGTCGAAGGAAGCGTCGTGGAGGGGGGTGTCGAGCACGGTGTCGAGCGGGGCCGGCGCCGGGTCGTCCGCCATGTCGCCGGGGTCGGCGGCCGGTTCGGCGGCGAGCAGGGCCGTTCCGACGATCAGGTCGGCGCCGCCGACCTCGGGGTCGTCGAGGACCGCGCCGTCGTCGACGGCGACGAGGAGCGACCGGTCGCCCTGCCGCAGCGCGGTCCCGACCGGCGGCGACGCGGCGTGGAAGGCGAGCAGCGCGACCAGGTACGGCAGATCGGGGTCGCTCGCGCGTGCTTCCGCGAGCAGCCCGGACAGCCGCCGCGGCGCGTCGGGCGGAAGGTCGAGCAGCGCGGCGGCGGCATCGTGCTGGGCTTCGCTGTAGCGGCTGTCGTCCGGGGTGGCGACGAGGTCGGGTTCGGGTACTTCGGCGCCGAGGTGTTCGCGCTCGGCGGGCGGGGTCAGCAGCAGCTCGGCGAGGTCGTGCAGGCGCACGGACACGGGGGTGCGCAGGCCGGTGCCGGTCGCGAAGAACCGGTCGGTGACCGTGCGGGCGTCGCCGACCGGGAGTTCCAGGACCGGGCGCAGCAGTTGCCCGTACAGGTCGAGCCCGGGGCGCTGCGGCCGGGCCGCGAACGCCTGCCGGTCCTGTTCGGCGCGGAACAGCGGCCCGGCTTCCATGAGCCGGGTCTGGAGCTGGGTGTGGCGCCGGATGCAGTCCTGGACGATGTCGACGAGTTCGGCCGCGCCGCGCTTGTGCTCGGGTTCTTCGGCTTCGTCGCGGGCGCGGCGGATGTTGGTGAGGATCGCGTTCTCGTGCCGGTAGCGCTCGGCGACGTGGTCGAGGGCTTCGTCTATGAGGTCGGGGACGGCGTGCAGCCAGTCGACGGCGCGGACGTTGCGGCGGGTGGCCTCCAGCGCGCGGCGCAGCGTCTCGGCGTACTGGACGGTGCGGTAGCGGGCTTGTTCGGCGGCGAAGCGGGCTTCGGCGAGGCGGCCGCGGCGGATCAGGTGTTCGAGTTTGACCTCGGCGGCGATCTGCGCGCTGGTCACGTCGGTGTCGAGGGCGCCGACGAGGACGTTGACCGCTTCGTCGGTGGCGCGCAGGAAGATGTCGCCGTCCGGGCCGGGGACTTCTTCGAGGAGCTTGAAGTCGTAGTCGCGGCGGACATAGCCGTCGGCGGGCGTGTAGGTGCCGTAGACGGCGCGGAAGCCGCGGTCGACGCTGCCGACGTTGATGAGGTTCTCGAGCACCCAGCGGGCGACCCGTTCGTGTTCGGCGGGGCTGCGTTCGGGGGCTTGGGCGGCGACCCGGGGCCGGAGCCGGGCGACGACTTCCTCGTGGTCGGCACCCGTGTCGAAGTCCATCGTCACGGTGACCAGGTCGATCGCGGTGAGGCCCAGCTCGGCCATCGCATAGACGGTGTACTCGCCTGCGAGGTTGACCTTGCGCGCTTCGAGGTCGTGCAGTGGCGCGGTACAGGCCAGGGCCTTGAGCCGCCGTGCCAGGCCGTCTTCGGTCACGCCGGACCGGTACGGCATCGCCCCGGGAAGATGCGGGGTGCCAACAGGTGCAGCCTGGGCGGAAACGGTCACGGTCGACAAGACTAGAGCGTCCGGGCGACAGTCCTTGCCACCTCGAGGCGCCGTGCCCCGACGGGGATTCTAGCGGGGCGGCGGGGGCCTCGACGCATGTGCGCGGGTGGGTCCGGGGCCCTTGCCGGGAGCACCGCGGTCCGACCACGCAACCGCGGCACGTCCGTCGCTGCCTTCGGCCCGCGCGGGGTTCCCGCCGCCTCCCCCGCCCGGGCGTGCCGGAAAACGCGCGAGCGGCCCGTGGGGGTCTGCCCTGGGCCGCTCGTCGCGTCGTCGTGGTCGGTTGGGGGTGGTGGCCGCCGGGTGGGTTCGGGGGTGTCGGGGGCTCCCGAAGCCGCGGCGGCCGGTGGTGGGGTCGTTCAGCGGTTCCGGTGCGGCCGGTGCCGTGGTGGGACGGCCGGTCCGAAGTCCGGGTGCTTCACAGGGCCGCCAATCGTCGCCGCGCGGCGCTGCGGACGCCCTCGTCTTCCGAGGGGTCGCGGGCGAGTTCGCGGAAACGTTCCAGGACGCCGTCGACGGCAAGGTCCGCCCGGTCGACGGCGATGCGGCGGGTGCCCGCTTCGCAGTCCCACAGGCATTCCACCGCCGTGGTGCCGCCGAACGCGGGTTCTATCCGCGCCAGCGTGTCCACCGCGCGGCTGCGCAAGCCCGCGCACGGGCTGCCGAGGTAGACGTCCCGTACCGGTTCGACCGCGTCGACGAGGCCGAGTCGGCCGACGCCGTCCACGAGGTCGCCGAGGGCGAACCGGCGGTCGCCGCGGTGGTCGTGCCGACATCGCTGCAAGGCGGCGATCAGCACCGGGCCGTCGGCGGGTCCGCCCGCGCCGGCCAGTATCCGTACGGCGACGTCGCCGAGGGCGCCGTCCTTGCCCGCGCCGAGCCAGTCGCGGGCCCGGCCCACCGCCTCGCGGGTGCGCAGGCCGCCGACGGCTTGGACCGCGGCTTGGCGGACCACCGCGGGCGATTCGTCGCCGAGGGCGTTCTCGGCGAGGTCGAGGAGTGCGGGGTCGCCGAGGTCGCCGAGGTAGCGCAGTGCCGCGACGCGGGCGCCGGCGGCGCCGGACCAGGCCGCGGCCAGGATCAGCGCGCGGTGTTCGGCGGTGGCGACGGATGCGAGTCTTCTGCCGCAGACGAAGCTGCGTCTCGGGCTCGCGGCCGCCTCGGACAGCACCTGGTCGACCGTCGGCTGCATGCGCGGCGGCACCTGCGGTCCGTCGGCCGGTGCCGTGTCCTGTCCGGCCGCGGACTTGCCGCGGGCCAGTTCCCAGCGCCACCAGTCGAGGTCGACCTGTTCGACGATGGCCCGCATGCGGGCGTCCTGGAAGCCCCACACGCGCCAGGGGCGCATGCCGGTGCCCTGGCGGACGCAGTCGTACAGTTCGTCGTCCTCGCCGCGTTCCAGCGCGAGGGCGAGCATGCCGGACAGCGCGGCCGGGTCGGCCGCGCGGGCGAGGTGCTCGACGGCGAGCGTCCAGTCGCGGCCTTCCGCGGCGTAGCGGCGCAGCAGGGCGACGGCATCGGAGCGGCCCGCACGGGCGAGGGTGCCGAGGACGGCGAGCGGGAGCGCGGTGCGGTCCGCGTCCTCGTCGGTCCAGTCCTCGTCGCAGATCAGGTGTGCGGCGAGCGCGTCGAGGCCGGCGCCGAGCCGGTCGTACAAGCGCGCGTAGTACAAGGAGCGGGATTCGGTCGCCGGGACCGCGCGTGGATCTCGCAGGACGCAGGAGTCCAGCGCGGCGATCACTTCGGCGCGCGCGGCGGGGTCGGCGGTCGCGAGAGCGCGGCGCGCCCCGTCGCCGTGGCCGCTGCGCAGGCGCGCGAGCAGATCGCTGGGCGAGGGGCGGCCTGCCGGGGCCGCGGCGCCGGCGGCCGTGGCGGCCGTCTCGCGTGCGGCGTGTGCCCGACTGGTCATGACTTGTTCCTGGCTGGATCGAACATGTCGCCAGCATCCGACGCCCCGGATCAGGGGGCAACAGGATTTCACCGACATGAACCCCAGATGGCGATTTTGCCTCGCCTTTGCGTCGTGGTCACGGTGTGCTGGTCCCGTGGTCACACGGCGGCTATACGCGCGGTGCGGCGTGCCTGGTGTCCGGTGCCGGTCAACCCTGCCGCGGGAGGGTGATCCGGGGCCGGCGCCTGCGTACCGCCCGGTAGTCCTCACCCGGCAGCGGGGTGAGCATACGGGCCGGCACGAACGCCTGCTGCGCGCAGGTCCGGGTCTGGACCTCGCCGGCGTGCAGGACGGCACCCCAGACGGGCCAGGTGACCCGGGCCCGCCACGTCCCGTCGGCGTACTGGTGCCAGCTGACGAGGGTCACCTCGATGTGCTGGCCGTCCGGCAGCCGGAGCCGTACGCGCGGGGCCCGCGAGCGGCGGTGCCGCCGCCCGAACCCGGGCAGGGTGCGCAGGTCGGCGGGGGTGCCGGGGCCGAGCGTCTCGTCGGCGGGCTCCGGCGCCGGGCCGGGGACCCGCACCTCGTCGGTCGGCGGCGCGGTCGTGGTCGACGCGGCTTTGGTCGGGGTACGTCCCGGTCGACGCGCCGCACCGACGCCGGCCCCGGTCTTGCTGTGAGTCACGGCAGGCATTGTGGGGTGGGGGCGCCGGGTGGGTGGGGGAAGCGGTCGGCGGGTCGGTGATCCAACCACCCGTGTGGACCAGAGAACCCGACTTGCTTTGCCATCGGGCCCTCCCTCCTCCCACCGCTGTGTGGTCGGTCTCGCAGTGAAAGCCCCTCCCCCGCCTCCTCCGCCATCGGACGCATCCGACGCGCGCAGTCTCGCCTTGCCTCTCCCGCTCACGCACCCCGCTTCACTTCACCCTGTGGACAACCGAGGTTGTCCACAGGGCTCGCACTTGCGGCGTTCAGCCCCTCGACTCGGTCACGACACCACGCGCAGGTCCGGCGCCGCCGCCAGGTTCAGCCCCAGCATCGCCGCCAAGTCCTCGACCAGATTGGTCGCCTGAGCGGTCGTCAGGCGTTCGATCGTCCACTCCTCGGTCGGGCGGCCCTCGGCGTCGGTGTGCGGGCCGAACCGGAGTTCGACGGGACGCTCGGCGTCGGTCGAGCGCAGGACGGGGACGCGGGCGACCAGGGTGACGTTGTTCGACATGCGGTACTCCGTTCGGACGAAGGGCACAGCGCCCTCCGCGCAAATATCGACAATTCGCCCCACGTGCTTGAGTGGCCGTCGGAGTGACACGCTCCGCACGGGATGCGGAGGGCGGCGTGCCGGGTATGGCCCCGGAGGGGTCCTCCGTACCACCATGGAGGGCGACGAACCGGCTGCACCCGCTCCCCGGCCCGACGCCGGGGCTTCTCTCGGAGGATCAGGTGACCGACGCGTGCGAGCCGCTCGCGGCCGAGCCTGCCGAGCGTCTCCTCGCCCTCGCCGCCGCGCATCCCTCGCCGGCGGCCCGGGCCGATCTGCTCGCCGTCCTGTCCTGTGTGGTGCTGCCCGAGCAGTTGCGTCCGCGGCTGGCGGTGACGTTGATCGACGCGCTGTCCGACGCCGAGCCCGAGGTGTTTCCGGACCTGGTCCGGACCGCGGCGGGCAGCGACGCGCCCGCGGTGGTGATGTGGGTGCGCGCGTTCGCGGCGACCCCGGGCCCCCGTCGGCATGCGGCGCTCGAGGCGCTCGTGGACGTCGGCGACCCCGACGTGGGCATCGAACTCGAACACCTCATGCGCTCCCCCGACCCCGGCGACCGCCTCGTCGCCGCCCGGCTGACCCAGCGCCACACCCGCCGCGCCCCGCGTCTCCGCAACGGCGACACGATCCCTCCGCCGCCACCGCGCGAGGGCGCCGCCGAAGCCGCGCCCGAGACCCCGATCGAAGCCGCTCCCCGACCCGCCGCCGCCCTCCCCGGTCTCCCCGCCCTCACCACCCCCCTCGACGGTCCCCCCGCCCCACCCGACGACCCCTGGCGCCCCACCTACCACGGCATCCTCCGGGTGGTCGGCTCCCGCTGGTTCGAGCTGATGCAGCGTCATCCCCCGATCCACGCCACGTCGTTGCCCCCGGAGCGGCTCGGGCCGCTGCTGGTGGACCGGCTGTTGGACAGCGCGGTCGCGGCCGGTGCCGCGGAACCGCTGGAACTGCGGGAGTGGCCCGCGGAGATGCCGTCCGAGACCGCGGTGCGGCTGGCCCGATCGCTCAACGGCGCGTATCTGCCCGACCGGACCGGCCTGTTCCGCCGCTACCGGCTCGCCCGCCGCGGCGAGGGTCCGGATCTGGCCGTGTCGGCGCAGTCGTTGGCCGAGCTGGCCGGCGTCGGGGCGCCGGAGGCCGCCGTGACGGAGTTGCTGGGGCCGCTGCTGGCGGACGATCCCCACGAGTGCGCCGAGGCGGCGGCGTTCCTGCGCACCGCGCTCGAACAAGCCGCCGCGGCACGCAAACACCGGACACACCCCGCGCACACCTGACACCGGCCACGGCCACCCCGCCCGAGCCCGGCCCGGGCCGGGCCGGCCCCACGACAATAAGCGGACGGCCCGCGGGTTTCCCCGCGGGCCGTCCGCCGCAAAGCCGTTCAGCAGGGATCAGATCGACGACAGGAACTTCTGCACGATCGGTCCCGCCGCCTTGCCGCCGGATTCGCCCTTCTCGACGAGCACCGCGACCGCGATGTCGTCCTTGAACGCGATCATCCAGCCGTTGGTCAGCACCTGGCCGCCTTCGCTGAACTCGGCGGTGCCGGTCTTGGCGCCGACGGTGCCCGGGAGGCCCTGGAGCATCTTGGCGGTGCCGCCCGCGACGACGCTCTGCATGAGCGACTTGAGCTGCGCGGCCAGCGCCGGGTCGACCGGCTTGGCGGCGACGCGCTTGGGGGCCGGGTCGGTGACGATGATCGGCTGGTTGAACGTGCCGGAGTCGACCGTGGCGGCGACCGAGGCCATGACGAGCGGGCTGGCCTGGACCTTGCCTTGGCCGATCATCGACGCGGCCTTCTCGTTCTCGCTCGCGGCCGCCGGGACGGAGCCGTCGAAGGTGCCGGCGCCGACGTCCCACTGCTGGCCGATGCCGAACACGTCGTTCGCGACCTTGGTGAGCGAGTCCGCCTGGAGCTTGTCCCGCTGGCTGATGAAGCCGGTGTTGCAGGACTGCTGGAAGTCGGTGCCGAAGTTGGCGCCGGGGATCGGCGCAAGGCCGTCGTAGTTCTTGAACGTCTGGCCGTTCACGACGACGGTGTTGTCGCACGCCGCCGGGTCGTTCGGCTTGAGGCCGGCCTGGATGAGCGCCGCGGCGGTGACCGTCTTGAACGTCGAGCCCGGCGCGTAGTGGCCGTTGAAGGCTCGGTTGTCGCCGGTCGCCGGGTTGTTCGCGACGGCGCGGATCTCGCCGGTCTTGGCGTCGATGGCGACGATCGCGGCGTTCTTGTCGAGGCCGGTCATGGCCGCTTCGGCCTTGGACTGGAGGCCCTGGTCGATGGTCGTCTTGACCGCCGTGCCGGGCTTGCCCTGGATGTCGACGAGCGTGGCGACGTCGTTGCCGTTCGGGCCCTTGATGGTGAGCTTGGTGGTCGCGGTGCCGCCGAGCTGGGCCTGGTAGCGGGCCTGGAGGCCGCTGGTGCCGACCTGGTCGCCGGCCGCGGCGTTCTCGTAGCCGGGCTTGGCGAGGATCTCCGCGCTGGCGTCGCCGACGGAGCCGACGACCTGCTTGGCCGCGGTGGCGGTCTGCCGGGTCTGGTCGGCGATCTGCACGCCGGGCAGGTTCGCGAGCTTGGCGCGGGCCTGGCCTTCGTACACCTCGGTGCGGAGGCTGACCACGGGGACGGACTGGTTCGGGTCGGCCTTGGCGACCCGGTCCTTGAGCTTGGGCACGTCGACGTCGAAGACCGGGTCGCCGAGGGCGGCGTACACCTGGTCGGGCTGCGTCATCTTCGCGGGCCACAGCGAGATCGCCACGACCTTCGTGGCACCCGCCAGCGGCTTGCCGTCGCGGTCCAGGATCGGGGCGCGGTCGGGCGACTTGCGGGAGTTGGAGAACTTCGCGCCGTCGACGTACTGCGGGTGGATGATCGTGGACTGCCAGTGGACGAGCGTCTTGTCGTCCTTCTTCTGCACCGGCACCGCGGAGTCCCACTCCACGGGCGCCGTGACGCCCTGGACGGTGACCTTGGCGTGGTAGTTGAGGGTGGCGGGCTTGTCGCCGTCGCCCTTCTTGTAGTCCTTCGCCGTGTACTCGCCGGCCTTCAGCTGAAGCTGGTTGGCCGCGGCGGTGAGCCCCGCCGTCGCCTTGGCCGGGTCGTCGGTGAGTCCGGCGGCCTTGGCGATGTCGCCGGCCTGCCATGCGGCGAGGAAGTCCTGCGCGGTCTTCTGCGATTCGTCCTTGCCTCCGCCGCCGCTGCTGCAGCCGGAGAGCCCGATCGCGACCACCACGGACAGGGCCACCGGGACCGTCGCCCGCATCCGACGCCTTGACCTGCCCACGCACGCCTCCTGTTGCCACCAACCGCCGCGTCCCCGGCGGTATGTCTCCGCCACGCTACCCAACGGCGGCGCATGGTCGGTCGCCGGACGCAAACCGCGGACGTCTTGTGACCGAGCTGTTGATGTTCTTATCCGACCTAGTACCGAGACGGCACGCGGCTTCGCGGCACGGCGTGGCCGGTCGGACACCCAGTGCACACGAAAGCGCCGGAACGCGGCCCGGAGCACCGGAAAATCCCAGGCAACTCCCGGGGAACTCCACACACCCGCCAAGTGGACGGCCAATTCGCCCGTTTCGGGCTTATCCCCGCAAATCCCCCCACAGGCATGCCGCATCGCGTGCGTGCCCTCCTCCCCACTGCGGATGCGCGGGGCGGCCCCTCATCCTCCCGCACGAAAACTGCTGCCGTGCGGAAACCAATGGGCGGGGTCACGCGTCGGATAAAGGCATGGGGCCGAACCGCGTGGTCCCGCTACTGACATCCGGTCGGGGAAATGCCGGTCGAGCAGGAGGAGAACGGGGCGATGGGGACCACGAGGATCGCCATTCCGACACCGCCTAGGTACGGGTGGCAGGAGGACGCGTCGTGCCGGGGCATGGACGCGGCGTTGTTCTTCGGAGACGACCAGGAGCGTCCCGGGGAGCGCCGTGCCCGGGAGCGGGTCGCGAAGAAGGTGTGCATCAGCTGTCCGGTGCGGCGGCTGTGCCTGGACCACGCGTTGACCGTGCCGGAGCGGCGCGGTGTGTGGGCCGGGATGGGCGAGACGGAGCGTGCGGCGCTGCTGCGGGAACGCGAACACGCGGCGTAGCGGGCGGGCACCGCGTATCGGGGTGCCGGCGCGGGCGGATCCGGGCGTCGCGGGGGCGGCCGGGCAGGGCCGCCGCGCCTGTGCCGCGTCGCTGCCGTGCCTGTGCGGCTTCTATGCCGTCTCGTCGAGGTCGTCTTCGCGGACCAGGCCGCGGACGCCGAGCCGTTCGCCGACTTTGGATTCCGACGCGTCGACGATGACCGCGACGCCGGCCCACTCGGCGCCGGATTCGCCGACCATGCGGCGGACGGCGTTGGCCTGCGCGCCGGTTTCGATCCATTCGTCGACGAGGAGCACGCGGTCGCCGGGTCCGAAGAGGCGGCGCGGGGCGACGAGGGTGAGTCCGCCGTCCTGGTATTCGGGTGGGGTTTCGGCGCGCAGCATGGGGTCGTTGGCGTCGCGGCGGAGCGGGTCGCCGCTGGTGCGGTGGTCTTTGCGGATTTCGACGAAGCCGACGCCGAGGTGCAGGGCGGTGAGCGGGCCGAGGACGAGTCCGCGGGTTTCGATGCCGGCGACGACGGTCGGGGCGGGGGTGCCCGGCGGGTCGGCGTGGAGTCCGGCGAGGGCGGGGCCGAGGAGGCGCAGGACTTCGGCGTCGCGCCACCAGCCGGACAGGTCGGCGAATATTCCTCCGGGCGTTTCCCGCCAGGCGAAGGTCTCCTTGAGCCGCTGGACGACCCGCTGACGGTCGGTCACGCCCATGTCCTCCCGATTGCCCCCGATGTCATCGACCGGGCAAGGCTACCGGTCGGACAAAGTCACACGACACGGAACACCGGGCCGCGCGGGGTGAACGGCAGGCGGGCGCCTTGGGGGACGAGGAAGGCGTGTTCGCGGCGGACGACGACGCGGTCGCACGCGGCGTCGGTGATGACGAGGACCGGTCCGTCGGCGGGGAAGTCGTCGGCGCGTTGCAGGAGATCGATGCCGGGTTGCAGGACGGTGCCGCCGCGGCCGCGGATGCGGACGCGGGTGGCGATCTCTTCGACGGGGAGGTAGCCGGCGTCGTAGGCGGCGGCGTCGCAGAACACGACGCGGGCGCGCGGCACGTCGCGGGCGGCGGCGTAGGAGGCGATGGCGCCGAGGGCTTTGCCGAGGAGTTCGCGGTCCATCGATCCGGAGGTGTCGAGGACGACGCCGAAGGTGCATTGCGCGACGAGTTCTTCGGGGAGGACGCGGCCGGGGCGGGGGACGCCGGGGGTGGCGGCTTGGCGGCGGGAGGCGCGGGCGTAGGAGCGGCGCGCTTCGGGGGTGCGGACGTGTTCGTCGAACCAGCGGGCGAGTCTCGCGTCCCAGGCGAGGGGCGGGTGTTCGAGGGCGCGGATTTCCTCGACGAGTCCGGCGGGGACGAGGCCGCGGCCGTGGTCGTGGTAGGCGAGGCCCGTGGAGAGGGCGCGGCGGTAGAACGCGTCGAGGTCGACGGCGTCGCGCGGGGCGCCGGGGCGGTCCCAGGGTGCGGGGGCGGCGGGCCGGCGGTCGCGGGCGCGGGTGCCGCGCCGGTCGGCGGCAGCCGGTTCGCACAGCCAGTCGCCGAGGACGTCGCCGGATTTGCCGCCGTGGGTGCGTCCGGCGAAGGTGCGGAGTTTGCGGGCGCGGCGCAGGTCGGTGACGAGGGTGTCGTAGACGGCTTCGGCGGACAGGCCGGTCAATCGGGGGTCGTGGAGGAGTCCTTCGGGCATGTCGCCGACGCCCATCTGCACGAGCCAGTCGTTGATGACGAAGTCGCAGGCGATGTTGAAGAGTTCGGGGTCGCGGCCGGCGACGCGCCGGTCGTGGCCGAGGGCGGCGTGCAGCATTTCGTGGGCGAGGACGAACCGCCATTCGGCTTGGGTGAGGGCGGCGTGGGGGTTGATGTAGATCTCGCCGGCGCGGGCGCTGACGGCGGCGATGGAGATGTCCCAGGCGCGGGCGGTCTCCGGGTCGTCGACGATCGTGAGTCCGGCGGCGAGTGCGCCGAGCAGGGGGTAGGAGGCGACGAACCAGTCGAGGGCCTTGTCCCAGGGGCCGCGGCGGGTTTTGCGTTGGACGCCGCCGGCTTGGTCGTGGGCTTTCTCCATGGCGTCCTGGGCGGTGCGGGCGAGGCCGCGGGCGAACAGGCCCGGCCAGTCGGTGTCCCAGGGTTCGGTGCCGGCGTGGTTGCGCGGGGCGGGGAGGTAGCGGATGCAGGGTTTTCCGGCGTTGGGGGTGAGGGCGCGGAGTTCGCGCGGGATGCCTTCCTCGGCCCAGCGGGCGGCGAGGGCGAGGACGTCGCCGGCGGGGAGTTCGGGCAGGTGGTAGAGCGGGACGCCGACGCGCACGGTGTCCCGGGCGAAGCGTTCGACGGCGACGCAGCACGCGACCGCGTAGGTGTCGGGGATGGCGGGTTCGCCGGGGCGGTCGAAACGGACTCCTGCTTCGCGGAGCCGGTCCGGGTCGAGATGGCCGAGGCCGAGGTGCAGCAGCATGTGGGTGACGATCCAGGCCCACTCCCCCGGGCGGCCGTCCTGGTAGGGGTTGTGCCGGATGCGGCCGGTCGAGGTGATCTGCGCCCAGTCGACGGGGTGTTCGGCCGGTTCGAAGGCCGTGGCGGCCATCAGGCCGAGCAGGATCGACTGGTCGGCCACGATGCGGGTGCCCGCTTCGCGGGCTTCGCGGCGGCGTTTCTCGAGTTCGTCGGGGCGGCGGGCCACGGGCCTACTTCCTCGCGCGGGCGGCGACCAGGCGCGGCATGTCCTGCGCGGCTTCGACGAGGAACCAGCCGGGCAGCCGCAGTTCCCCGTCGTCGCCTTCGGCGATGACGAGCTGGGCGATCTCCAGGGAGATTTCCGCCAGTTCCACCAGGAGCGCCTTGGCGCGGAACGCGAACTGGCGTACGGACGCGGACGCGTGCTTCCGGTCCGCGGGGAGTTCCTTGACCAGCCGGGCGCGGAACGTCTCGGCGAGGAAGTACAGCAGGTCGCGGTCGGCGGGCGCGGCGGGCCAGCGCGCGTCGCCCTTGAGGATCGCGTCGAGGCCGTAGGCGTTGCGGACGGTCTTGAGGTAGGCGAGGAACGCGGCGGCGTGCGTCGGGGTGAGCGTGCCGTAGGCGAGGAGGGCGACGGTGTCGGCGGCGTTCTCGCCGGTGAGCGTGTCGCCGTACGACGCGAGCGTGTCGGACAGCATGTGCCAGCTGCGCGGGGTGGAGAACGGCTCTTCGCTCTTCGGCGGGGCGCTCCACAGGTGGTCGGGGCGCTGGGTCAGGTATTCGACGATCCACGGGTGGATGCCGGACCGCATCGCCCACGCCAGCCAGTCGGCGGCCGACGCGCGCAAGTGGACGTGCACGAGGCGGTTCGCGAGCGCGGACGACATGGGGCGGGCGAGGGCGTTGTCGGTGGCGCGGTTCCCGGCGCCGATGACGACGGACCCGGCGGGCAGCTCGTACGAGCCGATGCGCCGGTCGAGGATGAGCGAGTAGAACGCCTTCTGGACATCGGGCGAGGCGGCGTTGAGTTCGTCGAGGAACAGGCAGTACGGCTCGTCGCGGGCGATCTGCTCCGGCGGGCAGAAGCGGCTGCGGCCGTCGGCTATCTGCGGGACGCCGATGAGGTCCTCGGGCGCGAGCTGGGTGCCCAGCAGCGACACGCAGTCGAAGCCCAGGCTCGCGGCGAACTCGCGGACCAGGGACGACTTTCCGATGCCGGGCGCACCCCACAGGAACACCGGCCGCACCACGGCCACATGGAGGAGCACCTCGGGCAGGTCGGCGGGGGTCACGGTGACGGCTGATTGCACGCGGGGGTTCCGTTTCGGGGCTGCGGAAATCGGGTGGGCGGACGCGGGTGTGGGGGAAATCGCGGGGAAGCGGCCGCACGTTCCGTACTGGCGTTCGAAAGACCCGAAATCGGGCGCGCCCGGGAGGGGACATGCGGCGCGAAGCGGGTCCAGGGTGGCGGGCGAGGCCGTACGATGTCACCCGGTTTTACTCCGGGTTACGTCTCCGGGCCCCGCCCCGGGCGTTGCTACCACCAACCGCGTGCACCGTCCTCTAACGTGTGTCCCAGACGACTTGATCACAGTTGCCGGACCAGGTAGGAGAGCGCTCCCGATGACGATGGTGCGGCTGCGGCGGCAGGACCCGCGCGTCGTCGGTTCGTACCGGCTGCTGCGCCGGCTGGGCGCGGGCGGCATGGGCGTCGTCTATCTGGGCACCGACCGGCACGGCAACAAGGTCGCCCTCAAACTGATCCGCCAAGAGCTGGCGAACAACCCCGAGTTCCGGTCCCGTTTCGCCCGCGAGGTGGCCGCGGCCGCGCGCGTGCGCGGCAACCGCACGGCGCCGCTGGTGGACGCGGACCCGGAGGCGGCACGGCCGTGGCTGGCGACGGCGTACGTGCCGGGCCCGTCGCTGCAGCGCCGGGTCGGCGAACGCGGCCCGCTCAACTGCCTCGACCTCGCCCGTATGGGGTCGGCGGTCGCGGACGGACTGGTGTCCGTGCACGCGGTGGGCGTGGTGCACCGGGACGTGAAGCCGTCCAACATCCTGCTGTCGCCCGACGGACCGCAGATCATCGACTTCGGCATCGCGTACGCCGACGGCGCGGGCACGCTCACCCACACCGGCACCGCCGTCGGCTCCCCCGGGTTCCTCGCACCCGAACAGGTCCGCGGGCAGCCCGTCACTCCGGCGACGGACGTGTTCGCCCTCGGGGTGACGCTGGCGTATGCGGGGCGCGGCAGTTCGCCGTTCGGCTCCGGACCGGTGGACGCGCTGCTCTACCGGGTGGTCCACGAAGAGCCGGACCTGGAAGGCGTGCCGTCGGCGGCGATCCCGCTGGTGTCCGCGTGCCTGGCGAAGGACCCGCTGATGCGGCCGCGCGCCGAGGAGGTCCGCGACCGGCTCGCCGCGCTGGCCCGGCGCATCGCCGCCGATCCGCACGCGGCCGCGGCGGACGGGCCGCGCACGAACGGGCGTTCGCCGCGCCCCGGCAACGAACCCGCGTCCGGTCCGCGCACCATGCCGCGTCCCGGACCGGGCGTGCGCTCGGGCCCGGTACGGCCCGGGTCGGGGCCGCTGCGCACCAACGGGGCCGCGGCGTCCGCGGCCGCGGTCGCGGCGGCGGCCGATTCGGTGCTGGGGCCGGAGTCGGGCCGCAACCGGGTACGCGCTGCCGACGGTTCACCCTCCGGGCGCGGCGGCGCGGGCTCGTCCGGCACGGCCGGGCCCCGGTCGCGCGGCGGTTCCTCGCGGCCCCCGCAGCGCGGACCGCGGACATCGCCGCAGCGGCGGCGCCGCGTCCTCGTGCACCAGGCGATCGTGTTCGTGATCGTGACAGCCGTCGTCGCCCTCGCCATCGCGGCGTTCCAGGGCTCCGACGACAAAGCGCCGCCGTCGCCGAAGACCACCGGCGCGGCCGCGACGGGCGCCGCGGGCGCCCTCGCCCCCGCCGCGACGACCGCCCCGGCGGACTGGGCCAACCGCACCTACGCCGACCCCACCGCCGGCGGCGCCTCGGTCACCCTGATCAACGGCTCCGCCACCGTCGGCACCGACCGCGTCGACCTCACCGACACCCTCCCGGCCACCTTCCGCGGCGAACCCGCCGCCGTCGTCGTCCTCACCCGCACCCCGGGCAACGGCGGCCCCGCCACCCAGTTCGTCGAACTCTTCCGCTTCGACGCGGCCACCCCGGTCCCCCTCGGCGTCAAAGCCGTCCCCCTCGACCCCGGCGCCACCACCACCAAGTGGTCCGTCGAACCCGGCGCCATCCTCCGCACCGCCGCCCTCCCAGGCACCCCGGACGTCGTCAGCCGCTACGGCGTGAAGGCGGACGGCTCACTGGCCTGAGGCCGGGCGACATGTCGGTATGGCCGGGTCCACGGTTCTACACTCGGGACCTGGTCAACTTGGTCGCCGACCGCAAGGAAGGCCGGGTGCTCCTGTACTCCGAGCCCGGTCCCGGCGGATACGCCGACCCGGTGCCTTTCGGGGAGACCGTGTGGCTGCCCAAGCCGTTCGGATTCGCACTGGCGACCGAGCCCCTCAAGCGCTTCGTCTGACCCCGCCGCGTCGCCGCAACGCAAAACGGCGCCCGCCACTCGGGGTGGCGGGCGCCGTCGGGGTTTTGCTGCCGGACTGCCGTGCCGAACGGCGGGTCCGGGGTTTGCCGGGCCGGTCAGCCGAACTGGCGTTCCAGGTCCTTGAGCTTCCGTTCCAGGGAGTCCAGGCGCGGGAGCGTCATGGTGTCGTCTTCGGCCGTCAGATCGATGTGCTCGCCACGGGCTTGGGACGACGCTTCGGCGGTTGCGGGGGCGGAGGCGTGGTCGTGGCCCTCTATGGCCGGCTCCGAAACAGCTTCGGAGCCCCCACCTCCCGGCAGCGCCGCGATCTCCTGGCGCGAGCCGGACGACCGGCCCCAGCTTCCGCCGCTGCCCTCGCCGCGGCTGAGCGCCTTCAGCTGAGCGCGCTCGCGGCGGCTCTGCAGACGGCGGTGCTCACGGTCCTCCTGCTTCGAGCGGCGCTCCTCGCGGACCTCCTCGACGGCCTCGTCGAGGGTACGCACGCCTTCGAGCAGCATGAGCGACCAAGCCGCATACGTCTCCCGCGGGGCACGCAGCCACCGCACGATACGGATCTGCGGCAGCGGACGCGGCACGAGGCCCTGCTCGCGCAGCGCCGCACGGCGGGTCTGCTTGAGCGCGCGGTCGAACAGCACCGCGGCGGACAGCGACATGCCGGCGAAGAACTGCGGAGCGCCCGCGTGTCCGATGCCGCGCGGCGCGTGGACCCAGTTGAACCAGGCCGAAGCGCCCGCGAACGTCCAGACGAGGATGCGGGAGCCGAGCGCCGCGTCACCGTGGCTGGCCTCGCGGACGGCGAGGACGGAGCAGAACATCGCGGCACCGTCGAGGCCGAGCGGCACCAGGTATTCCCAGCCGTCGGTCAGGCCGAGGTTCTCGCGCCCGAAGCCCATGAGGCCGCGGAACGACAGCGCCGCGGCGACCGCGGCGCAGCAGAACAGCAGCGTGTAGGACGCGACGCCGTACCAGAGTTCCTTGCGGCGGCGGCGAGCTTCCTCGCGCTCCCAGCTGTCGTCCGACGCCAGCGCGGAGTCGGACTTCTTGGAGCGCAGCAGGTACGCCACCAGCGCCATGAGCGCCACGAGTTCGACCAGGCCGACGATGGCCCAGGCCAGGGGTACACCCATGATTTTCATGAAGCGGTACTGCCTCACTTCCCATGCCTGGTCCGGATTGCGGACGCCGGATCCCCGTCGGCCCGGGCGAAACGGCGCGCACCGGACCGGAGTTCGGAGCGTTCCCTGCGCGCCGGATGCCCCCTTCGTACGGCGCCCTATCTTGGCGGAAAATCCGCCGCGCGTCGTCCGAACGACGGAACAACCCCCGCTGCGGGTGAAACCTACTTCACTCTCAGGGGATTTGCTCCGGCGCGGAGGCCGCGCTGAGGGAACAGCCCGAAATCCGGTGCGGTCGAAAACTCGACCGACCGACGATACAACCGTTCGAGGTACAAGCGCGAAAACGCGCCGCGTCCCTCGGCAAAATCCGGATGACAACCGGGTGCCGTAGCCAGGACCCTTGTGGCACAACGGACATGACGGACCCTCACCGCGGTCCCAGTCTGCCCTACGCCGCTTCCGAATCGCGCACTTCCGGGTGCGCTTCACTCGTGAGGAGTACCCCCGCATCGCCCACGAAGGAGTGAAACTCCACCGCCGGACCCTGGTGCTCGACGGCCGCACGTACACCGTGCTCGGCTTGCGCCCCGCGAACCGCGAGCGTTTCGCGGTCAACCACTTCCACGGCACCTGGCACGTCGTCAGCGACCGGGCCGGCGCGCTGCTGCTGGCGAAGCTGATGTGGGCGCTGTCGTACGAGCGTTCGCCCGGCACGCTGGTGCTGATCGACCGTCCGTTCCTGGACCCGAACCCGTTCGACGCGGAGAAGTCGCCGCCGATCGTGCTGACCGCGCACAAGCTGACCGTGTTCGACGCGGGTACGGCGCGCGAACTGCGGCGCAAGCTGCCGCTGTCGGCGCCGTCGGAGGGCACGGTGCGGTACCGCGCGCCGGGGCTCGCGGCGGCGGCCGAGGACCCGGACGGGTGGCTGGCCGCGCGGCCGCCGCGGCCGTACCACTGGAAGAACCACCGGTACACGCGGCCGACGGTCGATGTGCGCTCCGGGGTGCTGCACGTGGGCGGCAGCGCGGACGAGTTGCGCGAGTGGGCGGTGCGCCTGACCCGGACGAACCCGTACGTGGTGATGCCGCACACGTCGGGCGGTATGGACTACGACCACCTCGGCGACGACTACAGCCTCGAAGTCCAGGTCTTCGCCGACTACCGCCTCCGGGTGAGCGCGGCGCGCCAGGCCCGTGCGCAACTCGAGGCCGAGGAGCCGGAGATCGCCGCCGCGTCGCCGGACGAAGCGAACCCGGTGCTGTGGGACCGGAGCACGCGTATCCACCACCGCATGCGGCGCGACCGGGTGATGGCCCGGAAGCGCCGCGCGGGCCGGGGTCAGCCCGCCGGCCGCCCGTAGGCCACCGCGTAGAACGCGACCGCCGCGGCCGCGCCGACGTTGAGCGAGTCGACGCCGTGCGACATCGGGATGCGGACGCGGCGGTCCGCGGCCTCCATCGCCTTGCGGGTGAGCCCGGGGCCTTCGGCGCCGAGCATGACGGCGCAGCGTTCGAGTTCGGCGGCGGGTACTTCGTGGAGCGGGACGGAGCCTTCGGCAGGCGTCATGGCGAGGAGGGTGAGTCCGGCGTCTTTGACGGTGTCGAGGGCGTGCGGCCACGGGGCGAGGCGGGCGTAGGGGACGGAGAACACCGCGCCCATGGCGACCTTGACCGAGCGGCGGTAGAGCGGGTCGGCGCAGTCGGGCGAGAGCAGGACGGCGTCCATGCCGAGGGCGGCGGCGCCGCGGAAGATGGCGCCGATGTTGGTGTGGTCGTTGACGGCTTCGAGGACGGCGACACGTCGTGCCCCGGCGAGGAGTCCGGCGGGGTCGGGGAGCGGTTTGCGCTGCATGGAGGCGAGGGCGCCGCGGTGGACGTGGTAGCCGGTGACTTGTTCGACGACGTCGGGGGTGGCGACGTAGACGGGGCCTTCGGCGTGGGCGATGACGTCGGCCAGGGCGTCGGCCCAGCGTTCGGTGAGGAGCATCGAGCGCAGCGGGTATCCGGCGTCGAGGGCGCGGCGGATGACTTTTTCGCCCTCGGCCATGAAGAGGCCTTCGGCGGGTTCGCGGCGGCGGCGCAGGTCGACGTCGGTGAGGCCGGTGTAGTCGTGCAGGCGCGGGTCGGCGGGGTCGTCGATGGGGATCACGCGGGTTCCTTGGCTCCTCCGTCGTTGCCGCTGCCCGGTTCCGTGGTGCCGTCGGGGTGTGCGGGGGTGCTCTTGAGGTGCGGCGGGGCGAAGTAGCGCAGGACGTGGTAGCCGACGATGGTGACGATGGTGCCGAGGGGGATGCCGTCGAGCTTGAAGTCGTCGGTGATGTCGAGGGATACGTTGCCGATGCCGATGACGATGCCGGCGGCGAGGGGCACCAGGTTGAGCGGGTTGCCGAGGTCGATGCGGTTCTCGTTCCAGATCTTGGCGCCGAGGAGGCCGATCATGCCGTAGAGGACGACGGTGATGCCGCCGAGGACGCCGCCGGGGGTGGCGGCGACGATCGCGCCGAACTTGGGGCAGAGGCCGCACAGGATGGCGAAGGCGGCGGCGGCGTAGTAGGCGGCGGTGGAGTAGACGCGGGTGGCGGCCATGACGCCGATGTTCTCGGCGTAGGTGGTGGTGGCGGGGCCGCCGACCGAGGTGGAGAGCACGCTGGCGGCGCCGTCGGCCGCGATGGCGCGGCCGAGTTCGGGGTCGAGGTTGTCGCCGGTCATCTCCGCGACGGCTTTGACGTGTCCGGCGTTCTCGGCGATGAGGGCGATGACGACGGGCAGGGCGAGGAGGACGGCGGAGAGTTTGAAGTCGGGTGCGTGCAGGGCGGGGAGCCCGAACCAGTCGGCGTCTTTCACGCCGCCGAAGTTCACCCGGTTGTGGTCGGTGACCTGGCCGGCGCCGGTCACCGAGTGGATGGTGCCGAACACGCGGTCGAAGACCCAGGAGAGCACGTAGCCGAACACGAGGCCGAGGAACACCGCGATGCGGGACCAGAAGCCGCGCATGACGACCATGGCGACCATGGTGAACGCCATCGTGAGCAGGGCGACCCACTGGTCCTGCGGCCAGTAGGTCTTGGCGACGACGGGCGCCAGGTTGAACCCGATGATCATGACGACGGCGCCGGTGACCACGGGCGGCAGCACCGCGTGCACGATCTTCGCGCCGAGGGCGGTCACCACGAGCCCGACGACGCACAGGACGGCGCCGACGACGAGCATGGCGCCGGTCACCGTCTGGACGCTGCCGCCGGCCGCCTTGATCGACGCGGCCACCCCGACGAACGACAGGCTGGACCCGAGGTAGCTGGGCACCTTGCCGCGCGTGATGAGCAGGAACATCACCGTCGCGACGCCGGACAGCATCACCGCGAGGTTGGGGTCGAGCCCCATGAGCACCGGCGCGACGAAGGTGGCCCCGAACATCGCCACCACGTGCTGCGCACCCAGCCCGGCGGTCCGCCCCCAGCTGAGCCGCTCGTCCGGCCGCACGACCTCGCCGGGCCCGGGGGTTCCCCCGGTCCCGTGCACCTTCCATCCGAGGCCGAGCCCCATCGCGCACTCCCACTGCTCCGTCACCGGCCGCCGACGCTCCACGGGCCGAACCGCGCCCTACGGTACCGGCCGAGATCACCGCGTCCGCGGTGCACCCGGTCCGGGAGGACGGAACGGGCCGAGGATGCGCATACCGCAGTATGCTCGGGTCATGGCGGACACGACACGCATCACGGTCACCCTGCCGACCGAGCAGGTGGACGAGCTGAGGAAGCTCACCGACAACGTTTCCGGGTATGTGGCTGCCGCGGTGGCACGTCAGCTGCGACACCAACTGCTCGGCGCCGACCTGCGGCGCCACCAGGAAGAGCACGGAGCGTTCACCGAGGAGGAACTGGCCGAGGCGCGCTCCCGGATCTTCGGGGCGACGGGCTCGGGCGGCTCGGCGAGCGCGGCGTGAACGAGCACGTCGAGACCGTCGTCCTGGACTCCCAGGGGGTCTCCGCCTGGATCGCCCGGGATCGCAAGATCCTGGCGATCTTCCAGGTGTTCCACACGATGGGTGCCGACTTCGTCATCGGAGCAAACACCGTCGTCGAAGTCAGCCATGCCCGGGTGAACATGCCCCGGCTGCGCGGGGTGCTGTCCCGCGTCAAGGTCGAGCCGGTGACCGAAGAAGCCGCGAAAGCGTCCGCGGAGCTGCTCAAGGCCGCGGGTCTGCACGGCCACAAGTACGCGATCGACGCGACGGTCGCCGAGATGGCCCTGCGCCAACCCGGCCCGGTGGCCATGCTGACGTCCGACGTGGACGACATGACCCGACTGTGCGGCGACCGGATCCGGCTCATCGGCATCTGAGCACAGCCGCGACGAGGAGGACTCGGCGCGACGGAGCGCAGTTCGTGGCGGGACGTCCGCCGCGGCATCATCGATACCCCCGAGGCCCGAGACGCGTACGACGAAGCCCGACTGCGTTTCGAGCTTGGCCGCATCGTCCGGGAAACGCCGGATCGCGCTGGGGCTCACGCAAGAGCAGCTCGGGGAACGCGCCGGCATGCAGCAGCCGTCGGTTGCGCGGTTCGAGGCCGGCGGAACAATGCCCACGATCCCCGTGCTGGAGCGCCTCGCGAACGCGCTCGACCTGCGGCTGACCATCCGGCTCGAGCCCCCGCAGGGTGGCGGGCCGGTCGGCCTCGGGGAAGGCGGGGCGGCCGCGAGGCCGTCCGGGGCGGCGTAGGCGTGGCTAGAGGGGCCGGACGCGTTCGGCGACGGCGACGACCTCGCCGATGACGACGATGGCCGGCGGGCGCATGCCCGCGGTCTGCGCGTCGGCGGCGGCGGTGGCGAGGGTGGTGCGGAGGGTGCGCTGGGTGGCCATGGTGCCTTCCTGGATGATCGCCACCGGGGTGTCCGCGGCGCGGCCGTGCGTGATGAGGGTGTCGGCGATCACGCCGAGGCGTTCCATGGCCATCAGGAGGACGAGCGTGCCGCGGAGGCGTCCGAGGGCGGCCCAGTCGACGAGGGAGTCGGGGTTGTCGGGGGCGACGTGGCCGGACACCACGGTGAACTCGTGGGTGACGCCGCGGTGGGTGACCGGGATGCCGGCGATGGCCGGGACCGAGATGGCGCTGGTGATGCCGGGCACGACCTCGACGGGGATGCCCGCTTCGGCGCACGCGATGGCCTCTTCGAAGCCGCGGCCGAAGACGTAGTTGTCGCCGCCCTTGAGGCGGACCACGAACTTGCCCGCGGACGCGTGCTTGATGATCTCGTTGTTGATGGCCTCCTGCGCCATCGCCCGCCCGTACGGGATCTTGGCCGCGTCGATGACCTCGACGTCGGAGGGCAGCTCGTCGAGGAGCGCCCGCGGCCCGAGCCGGTCGGTGACGACGACGTCCGCTTCGGCGAGGAGGCGGCGGCCGCGGACGGTGATCAGGTCGGGGTCGCCCGGTCCGCCGCCGACCAGCGCCACGCCGGGCGTCTTGGCGCGGAAGTGCGCGGCGCCGAGGGTCCCTTCGCGGAGTTCCTCGAGGATGCGGTCGCGGACCGCGGCGGCGCGCCGCGGGTCGCCGCCGGCCAGGACGGCGATCTGGAGGCCGTCGTGCCGCCCGCTCGCGGGCGTCCACGCGCTGGCCTGCGACGCGTCGTCGCTGCGGACGCAGAAGATCCGGCGTTCCTCGGCGTCGGCTTCCACGGCCGCGTTGACGGCCGGGTCGTCGGTGGCCGCGATGACGTACCACGCGCCGTCCAGGTCGTCGGCCCGGTAGCCGCGGCGTTCCCAGCGGAGTTCGCCGTCGTCGGCCATCGCCTCGACGGACGGCGTGGCGTCCGGTGCGACGACCAGGACGTCGGCGCGGGCGTCGACCAGGCCGGGCAGCCTGCGGCGGGCGACCGTGCCGGCCCCCACCATGACGACCTTGCGGCCCGCGAGCCGCAGACCGGCCGGGTAGGCGGGGATGTCGTCGTACTTCGGGGACATGGCGTGGCTTCCGCTCTTTCGGACCGCTGCTCGGCGTCGGGTCTGCGTCGGACTACTTCAAGGCTGCGTCGGTTCTGCGGGGGTTCGGCGGCACGACGCACGGGACGTGCGGTGCTGTCCCGTAAGTATCACTTTCGTGTTTCCGGATCATTGCGCACCGGCCGGGTGCCGTCGGTGCGTGCCGGTCCCCGGGCGCGGCCGTGCGGGCGGTCCGGATCGTCATCCGGCCCGCCCGCACGGCTCCTCGCCTTGCGCTACTCGGTCTTGCCGCTGACCCCCGCGGAGTCGAACGTCGCGACGTCGTGCAGGACGCGCGCCGCGCTCTGCACCAGCGGCAGTGCGAGCACCGCGCCGGTGCCCTCGCCGAGCCGCAGTTCCAGCTCGACGAGCGGACGCAGGCCGAGCTTCGCCAGCGCGGCCGCGTGGCCGGGCTCGGCGGAGCGGTGCCCGGCGATGCACGCCGCCAGCGAGTCCGGCGCGATCCGGTGCGCGGCCAGCGCGGCCGCCCCGGCGATCACGCCGTCCAGCACGACCGGCGTCCGCATCGCCGCGGCGCCGATGACGAATCCGGCGATCGCCGCGTGCTCCAGGCCGCCGACCGCGGCCAGCACCCCGATCGGGTCCTCCGGGTCGGGCTTGTGGTGCGCGAGCGCGGCGCGGACGACCTGGACCTTGCGGTCGTGCGTCTTGTCGTCGATGCCCGTGCCGCGGCCGGTGACCTCCACCGGGTCGGTTCCGGTGAACACGGCGATCAGCGCCGCGGACGCCGTGGTGTTGGCGATGCCCATGTCACCGGTCAGCAGGCACTTGTTGCCGGACGTGACCAGGTCCCGCGCGGTCTCGATGCCGACCTCGATCGCCTGCAGGACTTCCTCGCGGGTCATCGCCGGGCCCTGCGTCATGTCCGCGGTGCCGGGACGCACCTTGCGCGGCAGCAGCCCGGGCGCGGACTGCGGCAGCTCGGCCGCGACCCCGACGTCGACCACGCACACCTCGGCACCGATCTGCCGGGCGAACGCGTTCACGACCGCGCCGCCGCCGAGGAAGTTGTGCACCATCTGCGCGGTGACTTCCTGCGGCCACGGCGACACGCCCTGCGCGTGCACCCCGTGGTCGGCGGCGAACACCGCGACCGCGGCCGGCTCCGGAATCGGCGGCGGGCACTGCCGGGACAGGCCCGCCAGCTGCGCCGAGATCATCTCCAGCACACCGAGCGACCCGGCGGGCTTGGTCATGACCTTGTGCCGCTGCCACGCCGCACTGAGCGCCTTCGCGTCCAGCGGACGCACGGCGCGCAGCGTCTCGTCGAGGAGCCGCACGGGCTCTTCGCCGGGCAGGCCGCGGCGGCCGTACTCCTCCTCGTGCACCACCCACGACAGCGGGCGCTGCTTGGCCCAGCCGGCCTGCGCCAGCTCCGGGTCCTCGGGGAACTGGTCGACGAAGCCGACGCACAGGTACGCGACGATCTCGACGTGCTCGGGCAGGCCCAGCGTGCGGCTCAGCTCGCGCTCGTCGAAGAAGCTCACCCAGCCGACGCCGAGGCCTTCGGCGCGGGCCGCGAGCCACAGGTTCTCCACCGCGAGCGCGCTGGAGTACGGGCCCATCTGCGGCTGCGTGTGCCGGCCGAGGGTGTGCCGGCCGCCGCGCGTGGAGTCCACCGTCACGACGATGTTGACGGGGGTCTCCAGGATCGCCTCGGTCTTGATGCCGAGGAACTGCTTGGCGCGGGCCTTCGGCAGCGACGCGGCGTACGCCTCCCGCTGCCGCGCGGCCAGCTCCTGCACGAGCGCACGGGTTTCCGCGGACCGGATGACCACGAAGTCCCACGGCTGCGAGTACCCGACGCTCGGCGCGTGGTGCGCGGCCTCGAGGACCCGGATCAGCAGCTCGTCCGGCACCGGATCGGCCCGGAATCCGACCCGCACGTCCCGCCGGTCCCGCATGACGCGGTGCACGGCTTCGCGGTCGGCGTCGTCGTACCCGGGGGCGGGCGGGCCGACGGGGTCCGCCGGCGCGGCCTCGGCCGCGTCGTCCGGGTCGATCGCGTTGATCGGGTTGTTCGGGTCGGCAAGGGCGGCGGGAGGGAGGAGCATGGTGCGGTTTTCGGGGTCGGGTGCGGGAGCGGTGCCGGGGTCGGCCGGAGCGGCCTGTGCGGCACCGGTCTGCGCGGCCTGGGGCGTGCCCGGGTCGGCAGAGGTCTGCTGCGCCGGGGCGGCGGCGTTGCCGGTGCCGCGCGCGTTCCGGGGGCCGGCGACGGGCTGGGCGGGCGGCGGGCCGTCGGGCGCGGGCTGAGCGACGGCGTCCGCCGCGGGCGCGGTGCCCGGGGCGTCGGCCGCGGAGGGAGCCTGCGGGGCGTCCTGGGCCTGGCCGGGGCCGCCCGCGGCGGGGGCCGTGTCGGCCTGAGCCGCGGGAGTACCGGACTGGGGAGCCTCGTCGGCGGCGGGCGCGGGCTGCGGCGTTCCGTCGGCAGGCTGGGGCTCGGCCGCGGCGTCGGCGGGCTGCGCACCGGCTGCCTGGGCCGACGGGTCCGCGACCGGCGCGGCGGCCTCGGGCGCGGCCTCGGCGGTCGGCGTGGCGGTCTCCGGAGCCGTCGCCGGGGCCTGCGGTGCGGCGGTCCGGTCCGCACCGTCCGGAGTCTGAGCGGACGGTGAACCACCCTGTGCCGTCGGCGCGTTGCCCGTGGCGTCGGTCGTAACCGGAGCCTGCGGCGCCGCTGCCTGCGCCCCGTCGGCCGCGGCCTGCGGAGCGGACGGGGGCTGAGCCGAACCGTCGGTGGCCGCCGGGGCGGCCGCACCGGTCGGGGCGTCGGCCGGGCCCGGCTGGGCGCCCGGCTGCGGACCGGCCTGCGGCGCGTCGGCCTGGCCGGCCGCCGCGACGTCGGCCGCGTCCTGCGCCGGAACCTGGCCCGTGGGCGCAGGCACCGTTCCGGGCGCGGGCTGCACCGCGGCCTGACCGGCCGCGGCCTCGTGCGGCGCCGCGTCGGGGGCTGCGCCGATGGCCTCAGCGGCACCGTCCTGAGCCGCGGGGGCTTGGACGGCGGCCGCACCGGCGGCCGGTTGACCCGCCGGTCCTGCCGTCGCGTCCGCCGCGGGAGCGACGGTCGCGGCACCCCGCGCAGCGGCCTGCTCGGCCTGCGGGCTCTCCTGAACGGGCAGAACGGGCAGAACGGGCTGAGCGGGCTGAGCGGGCTGAGCGGGCTGTGTGTCGCCCGCTCCGGCGGGCACCGGCGCACCGTTCGCCACGGCTGCCTCCGACCGACCGGTTTGCGAACCGTCGGCGGCGGCCGGGGCATTGCCCGCGGCGGCGGCCTGAGGAGCACTCGGCTGCGCGGCGCCCTGCGGGACGGCAGCACCGGATTCCGGCCGGCCCGACGGCACGCCGGGCCCGGCCGCTTCCGGGGCCTGCGCCCCGGCGACACCCTGAACCGGGACCCCGCCTTGCGGCGCGGCCTGGCCATCGGCCGGACCGGCCGCGGCCTGCGGAGCGGTCGGCACACCGGCCGGAACAGCCTGCACGGCGTCGACAACCTGCGGGCCGGTCTGCCCCTGCGGCACGTTCGCCGCCGGGACGGCCTGCGGACCGGCCGGGTGGCCCGGCGCCTGCGCGTCGGCCTGGACGGCCACGGCCTGCGGGTTCCCGGCCACAGCCGGTCCCTGAGCCGTCGCCTCGGCGGTCTGCGGCCCGGCCTGAACGGGCACGGCCGACAGACCGCTCGGCGCCTCGGCCTGCTGCGGCCCGGCGGCTTGGCCCTCGACCACACCCTGCGGAGCCGCGGCCGGTCCGGCGGCGACACCCTGCGGGTTGACCGGCGCCGCCGGCACATTGCCCGCGGCGGCGGCTGCCTGCGGCCCCGCCTGACCGGCGACCGCAACGTGCGGGCCACTCTGCGGCGCGCTCCCCGGCGTCGGCGAACCGGCCGGAGCAGCCTGCGCGTTCCCGGCGGCGGCAACCGCCTCGGGACCCCCCTGTCTCACGTCGCCCTGTCCCGCCACGGCGGCGGGCACCGGCTGCGCGCCGTCCACGGCTGCCTGCGGCACGCTCTGCCCGGCACCCTGCGGTACGGCAGCTTGCCCGTCGGGACCGCCGGGCACCGGCGCACCGGCCTGCGGGACCGCCTGCGCGGCGTCCGCCACCGCGGCATGCCGGCCGCTCTGCTGCGCGGCATCGCCCGGAGCCGACGGCGAACCGCCGACCGCGGCCTGCGCGGTCGGCCCGGCGCCCAGCGGCACCGCCGCCGAGCCCGTCGGCGAAGCCGCGGGACCTGCCTGTGCGTTCACCGGGCCCTCGGCCACCTGCACCACTCCCCCGGGAGCAGCCGCCCCGGCAACGGCACCCTGCGGCGCCGGAGCACCCGGGGTGCCTTGCTGATCGCCTTGCTGCGCGTCGGTCGGTCCGGTCTCCGTCGAAGCCTCCTGCGTCTGCGCCGGGTTCGGACCTGCGGCGGCAGCGGTCACGGTGCCCTTGGGGGCATTGCCGGTCGGCACGGCAGCGCCCTGCTCGGCGGTCGGTGTTCCGGGCGCGGCGACCACCGGCGGGACCGGGATCGGCCCCTGGTGGGCGGGCGCGACCGGCGTGCCCGCGGCCGGGGTCGAGACCTCGGCGGGCGGCGCCGGAACCTGTCCGGGCTTCGCCGACGGGGCCGGTGCCGGTGCGGGAACCTGGGTTCCCCCTGCCTGGCGTGCCCGGCGGGCGGCCACCCGGCCGGTCGTGGCCACGCGCGGGGCGGGCGGGACGAAGCCCGGCGGCACCGTGCCGCCGGCGGCCGCGTCGACGTCCTGCCGACGCCCGGCGGC